>CAYSHZ010000165.1:0-8239 GCA_964430905.1 uncultured Thermoanaerobaculia bacterium
AGACGGCAGGGGCCCCGGACACGGCCAACGGTCCCGGTCAACGGAAACGGTCCCGGACAACGGAAACGGTCCCGGACAACGGCCACCTGCCCCGGTCCACCGTCCCGGCCAACGGACCCGGTCGCCGCCCTGGCCCCCGTTCCTGGATTTCTGACGAACTGATCTGCTATGGAACTGCGATGCAGAGGATGCGGGCGTACGCGGTGTAGGTGGTTCCAGAAGTGTTTTCGAAGAGGCACGTCCACTCGGCTGGAGAACCGGCACCAGTCCAGTTTTCGGCCCACTGGCCTCTCACGTTCATCTGGTTGCTGGGGTTTATCTCACACGACCCAGCAAGAGGGAGATCGTTCGTGTCATCGCAGGCGGCAGAAACCGAAACCGTTATCGTCGCTCCAAACGTCGCCTCCTCCTCCCTCTCGTACAGTTGGCTCTTGGAGACGTAGAATCCCTTGGTCTGGTCGACATCGTCCGGGGTAATCGTTCCGTCGAGGATCTCGGCGGAAGTCACCGCATCGTCTACGAGGTGGGCGTTGGTCACCGCGTTATTGTGGATGGCGACCGAGCCCACCGCGCCGTCCGCTATCTTGGTGCCCAACACCGAGCCGTTCGCCAGGTCGGCCCCGGTGATCGACAGGTTTTCGATGGACGCCGAGGTCACACAATCCGGGCAGTCGAGCCCGTCGGCGGCCAGGGTGCCCTCAATATCGAGGGTCATCGCGCCGGCGCCCGTGTTGCTGAAGGAGAAGGACTCGTCCACTGCAGAGTGCCGGTCCATCCCCCACTCCCAGAACAGGGCGTCCGCATCTCCTTCCGCCGACCCGTCGAGCACCAGGTCCGGCCCGCCGTCGAGGTGGGCGGCCGCGATACCGGCGCCATCCTGCGCCGACGAGATCCCGACCACTCCGTAGCCCTCACCATTCAGGCTCGGGTTTTCCCCGCGGATCGCCGCCGAGGCGGTCGGAATCGATTTTGCGTTCCGGACGCCCGCGCGATTGCCCGACACCGTTTCCGTCGCCGTGCCCGTGCCCGATGAGACCATTGACGGTTGGGATCCCGACGATCCCTCCAACCAGCGCATCACCTCGATGGCCCGGGCCACATCCTCGGGCGACGGGGCCACCGGCACGGTGAAGTACCGGCCCGCCGACCACTCGCCCGTCATGATGACCTCGTCGCCGTCGAGTTCAGTCACGGCACGCACGAACCAGACAAAACGCCCGCCCGGGGCGAAACACCGGTCGGCGGATGGAGTCCAGCTTGTGGCGCTGCCCGCCACGCGGCTGAACAGTACCTCGCTGTCGGCGCCCAGTTCCTCCTCCTGCGAGGCGTCATCGGAGAGGCTGTAGGCGACCACCTCGTAGGCCATCGCGTTGTCGGTCATACCCCAGCTGAAGGTGGGGCATGCGTTGTTGACCTGGGCCATGCGATCGAACGCGCCAGGAGAGACGGATTCGGTGGCCGAGGCCGTCATCGCCATCAGGCACACGAGCCCGATTGAGATGGTGAGAGCGGTTTTGGTGTTGGCGTTCATGTTTTCCTTCCTTTCTCTTTGGTTGCCCGTGACTGCCGATCCAACGAATGGTTCACCCCTGCGACCAGGATCACGCGGGCGTTGCATCGGTCAGATCAGCGTGGAAGACCTCCTTTGCCTGTGTCTTCCCTCCGCAAGGACTGTGCCAACCGGGAACAGGGCTGATCGGAAACCCCCAGACCTTCATCAGGTCTCGAGTATTCAGTGATTTACCCTTGGGCTTGCCGTTAAGGATCAATGACGGACCTTCTCTCACCATCGAGAGAAGATCAGATGTACAACTGTCGAAAACCCAAGGAAGTCTATTCTTTACAATAAATTCAATGTCCCCTCGAAAGAGAGAGGGATTCTCTCGAATTAGAGAAATGCCGGCCCACCACACGGATTTCGCCGTGGCCCACACCTCGTGGTGTTTGCGGGGACTGCCAACCGGCGAAGGTGGAATCATTCTGGGACTGCCCTATACTCACCCCGGAGGCAACCATGAACCAGGCTATCGAACTGCTTCGGGCAAACCGCGACCAGGCCCTTGCCGAGATGATGGAACTCATCAGAATCCCCAGCATCAGTCCCGGTCACCCCCACCCCGAGGCCATCTCTGCCGCGGCCAACTGGTTGGAGGAACGCCTCAAGCGAGTTGGAATGGACGAGGTTCGCCAGCTGGTCGTCGGCAAGCACAACCCCGTCATCTGGGGCCGAAAGCACATCTCGGATGATCTGCCGACGGTCCTCTTCTACGGTCACTACGACGTCATGCCCGTCGACCCGATCGACCAGTGGACCAGTCCGCCCTTCGAGCCCGAGATTCGTGACGGCAAGGTCTTCGGACGGGGCACTGCGGATGACAAGGGCCAAGCCCTGATGCACGTCAATGCCGTTGAGGCCGTCCTCAAGGCCACGGGCACGCTGCCGGTCAACGTCGTCTTCGTCATCGAGGGCGAGGAGGAGCAGGGCAGCGAGGGTCTGGAGCAACTCCTGGACAGCCACCGAGATCTGATGGCCGCCGACATCGCCGTCATCAGCGACTCCCCCTTCTTCGCCGCCGACTGCCCGTCCGTCTGCTACGGTCTACGAGGGATCACAGCGGCCGAGATCCGGGTCGAGGGGCCCTCGACCGACCTTCACTCCGGCAACTACGGCGGCGCCATCGCCAACCCGGTCGAGTGCCTCGCCCGAATCCTCTCCGACCTCAAGGACCGCGAGGGCAGGATCACCATCGACGGCTTCTACAACGATGTCCTCGAACTATCGGCTCCGGAGAGAGAGGGCTTCGCCTCCCTGCCCTTTGACGAGGATGCCTTCTGCCGGGACCTCGGTGCGGAAATGCCCTCCGGAGAATCCGGCTACTCGACCATTGAACGCATCTGGGCACGCCCCTCATTGGAGATCAACGGATTCTCGGGAGGCTTCTCGGGGGAGGGCGCGAAGACGATTATCCCGGCCGATGCAACGGCCAAGATCAGCATGCGCCTGGTCCCCAACCAGGATCCCGACCACATCCTCGATCTCTTGGAAAAACACCTTCGAAAGGCGGCCCCTCCGGAAGTCCGCCTGTCGGTCAGTCGGGGCCACGGCGGCCTCCCCTTCCTCGCACCAACCGACAATCCCCACGTGCGCGCGGCATTCGAGGCCATGGGGAAGGCCTTCGAGGGCGAGGTTCATTTCATCAGGGACGGCGCCTCCATCCCCATCGTCGCCTCCATTCAGGCCAAACTGGGAGCGACCTGCCTGCTCCTGGGCGTCGACGTCCCCGAGGGTCGTATCCACGCACCCAACGAAATGCTGATCGTCGAGAATTTCCACCGAGGCACGGAGATGATCGTCCACCTGCTCGATCTGCTCTGAACCCTGGCCGGTCCGCCGGCCGGGATCGGTTCGCGAGACGGCGTCTGTCACGATCGGAGTGCCGCGGCCCAATCCGCGCCGAAGCCGAAGGCTGAGTCCGCGACGGCGTCAGTTTCAGCAACGGTGACCGCTTCGGTGGTCCGAGTCCGGGATCATCGGCGAGGATTTCGGAGCCACCCATTCTCTCTGATTCAAGAAACGCCTCCCAATTTCAAGAATCTTCGGAAATCTCTGTATTTGAACGACTTCAACGCCTATTTTCCAAGCAATGGTTCATTGTTCTCTCGATTATGAGAATTCCAGATCGAACGAGAGACTCGAACCCCTAATGCCGTAACTATCCTCAACAAAGACCTTCTGGCTCGGACAGCAGCCCTTTGGAGGCCGCATCTTTGGTTGGCACAACCCTTGCGGATGGAATGGGCAGTCAAAGGAGGAAGATCATGATCAGTCAATACCGGCTCATTCGGCTCACCACGTTGATTGCAACACTCATCACTGCCGTTGTTGCAGTCCCGTATGTTGAAGCGGCCACGTGCAACGTGCCGACAACGTCATACCCCACGATCCAGGCGGCGATTGACGATGCAGGATGCACCCAGATCGTCCTGGCAACCGGAACCTTCTATGAGACGCCGGTCATCGACCGGACGTTGCAGCTCCAGGGCGTCGGCAGCGACCAGACGTTCATCCAGGGCCGGGTCGAGGTCTCGGCCGGGACAGTCCACATCGAGAAAATCCACATCACGGCACCGACCGACGCGCTGTGGGTTCATTCCGGCGCCGAGGTCTCCGGCTTCGACCTCGAAGTCGTCAACGGGCTTGTGGAAAGCCCACTCTTCGCCGACGGCTTCGAGGACGGAACGACACACCAGTGGTCGTCCGTATCGCCATGAAAAACACTCGGCATTCAGCCTTATCGGCATCCGACGCCAACCGAAAGAGGGAGATGAGACCATGAAAACGCTCAGAAATATCACCAGTATTGCGGTGATCCTTATTGCCTGTCCGTTTGTTACTTCAGCTGAGTTGCCGACTCTTCAGGGCGTCTCGCCCGGCGCCATGGATCGGATCGCAGGACTTGATGGAGCATGCCCGACTTTCAGCTGGGCCGGAATCGAAGGTGCGGCCGGTTACGAGATCGTTGCCTACGTGCTTCCCGAGAACTCGGATATCGAGTACACGCTCGATCCATCCTCGGAGGTGCTCTACAGTCGAATTCCCGGCGGGGCGACCGGTTGGACGCCTTCGGCCGAGCAGTGTTTCGCGCCCGGAGGCCGGTACGTCTGGTTCGTTCGTGCCTCCGGCGAAAACGAAGCCGGAGAGTCTTCGGTCATGACCGAATGGTCCGATGGCCTTTATTTCTCGGTTCCTTCAAGGCCTTCGGTCGAACAAATCACCGAGGCGCTTGAGATACTGCACCTCTACATGGCCGAAGGCGGTGATGCGACTGTCCTCGACGAAGCATACGCCTCGCCGGCACACCCGACCCCAAGGACGATCACGAATCCCGGCTCTTCCACACACGCCAAGTCGATTCCAACCGCCAGGGCCGCAATCCGCGGCGAGCACCCGGACCCGACCGGCGAGACCTACGGCGTCGTCGGGACATCATCATCGCCTGACGGCGCCGGCATCGGCGCCGCCAACCTCGACGGCGGCCCCGACCTGCTGCTGGACGGCTCGGTGGACGGGGAGACAAACACCCTCGTGCGGGAGTCGGGCATCGACAGGCCATCATCAATAAACGAGCGTTTCTCCATCAGAAACTCCGGCGCCGGAAGCATTTCTCTCGATGTAGAGGGCAGCCTGACCGCCAATGGACTGACCTGCCCCGACTGTGTGGGCTCGGCCGAGATCGCCGACGGCAGCGTCGGCAAGTATGATCTGGCCTCCAATGCCGTCATCAGCTCCAAGATCGCCGACGAAACGATCACATCTGCAGATCTGGCCCCGGCTTCCGTGACCAAGGGCAAGCTGGCTGCCCCGGGGGGTAGCTCCGGCCAGGTGCTGGGCACCGACGGAACCAGCCTCGTCTGGCAAGACGCCGGCGCCGGCGCCGGTGACATCACCGCCGTCACTGCGGGCACGGGCCTCTCCGGCGGCGGCACCTCCGGCGACGTCAGCCTCTTCATCGGACATGGCGCCGTGGGTGCCTCCATGCTGGCCGACGACGCCGTCACCACCGACACAATCGCCAATCACGCAGTCGTGACCACGAAACTGGCCACCTCCTCCGTTAACACGCTCAAGATCACCGACGGCACCATCACCCCCGCCGACGTCAACCAGAGCAAGGGTTTCTACGTGTCCAAAGGGCAGCTATACAAGCACGAGCAATCCTATTCAATTCCTGGGTTTGCTTGCGTCAGTGTCGTTCCGTCTTGCATCGATGCCAACGATCTTCCGTTAATGGCCTATTGGAACCAGCAGGGCCACGACAGGCGGCTCATTACTGAAAGCCTGGACCATTGGACGGACACAGAAAGCCCGGCATCAGCATCTTTCACTATCTGCAATGACGCTGCAGTCAACCAACCTTTTTATGCCTACATCGTCTGTATCTCCGTTGAATAAAGACTCAATTTTCCATACCCCTATTGGCGGAACAGGTCGGCCAAGGAAACGCAAGGAGGACACCATGAAAAACACACGACGCATCACCCTGACACTCGCCATCGCGGCAGTGACGTTCATCGCAACGACCACCTTCGCCGAAGAGGGCGTCTCGCCCGGGTCGCTGGATCATTCCGCCATTGTCGAAGACCACTGCCCGACCTTCAGCTGGCAAGAATCACCCGACACCGTTCTCTACGAGCTGGCGGCCTACCGGTGGCCTGACAACAAGGGACTCTCCGAGAGCAAACTCGGCCCCCAGGATGAGGTGCTCTACGCCCGAGTACCCGCTGGGGCTTTGAGCTGGACGCCGTCATCCGATCAGTGCTTCGCGCCAGGCGGCGACTACGTCTGGTTCATTCGGAGCGTCAAGGAAGTCGAGGGCGATCAAATCATCTCATCCGGGGAGTGGTCCCACGGCCGCAGCTTCTCGATCCCGGCATCACCCTCCGTCGAACAAGTAACCGAGGCCCTTGAAGTACTGCACCGCTACGTGACCGAAGGCGGTGATGCGACTGTCCTGCAAAAAGGGACACTGCAAAAAGGGACACTCCCCTTTTCGAAACCCATTTCGAAACTCTCCTCCACCCTCACCGCCAAGCTCACCAGTGTGGATCAAACGTCATTCACCGCCTGATGTCGGCCCCCGAAACAACAGAAACGTCGAAATGAAACATGCGCCGGTTGGGAGAAGCACACCCCTCCCGTTCAATTCGATTGACTCTCGGGTTTTGGGTCCTTCTTCCTTAGAAAATGACTGCGTGGCTCCGTTGTTCCCTTAAGGAGAGGTGGATACCGCCCAACTGAGGGATAGGATTCTTCCGACGAAGGTACCGACCCTCCTCCCGCATCACGGCCAATTGGTCCCGAATAAATTGCTCGGTCCCAATTGCCAATCCGTCGACAAAATAGCCCAGGCGCTTGAGATACATGCCCTTGCTCTCGAATCCCCGCGCGATCTCACGGTCAAGCACTTTCTGCGAGATGACCGCTTGGCCCTCCTTGGTCGGCGCGGCGCCTCGGTAGTACAACAGTTCCCGAAACTCGACCAGGGCATTCCTTCGACCCCTGGCATTCAAGATTTTCGTCAACGGGCTCAACCAGGCATCCTTGCCGATCTCCCGGAGGTAAACCGAAGACCCCTGCCACTCTTCGGGTCGTTCGACCAGACCGGCACGAACGGGGTTCAACTCGACGTACAACAGGCAATCCAGCACTGCGGCCCGGTCGCCGAGGATGACCGACTTGAAACGCTCGGCCCAAAAACGACCCCGCCGTTGATACGAGCGGTTGTACCACCGGGCGAAAGCCGCCTGAAGGTTCCGCATGTACTCCGAAACATCGAAAAGCCTTGTACGGTAATGCTCCCACTGCTCTTCTGACCACGCATCGACCAGGAGTTGCGCCGCCGTACTCGGGTACATGATCCGTGTCCGAGCCCGAAGTTCTTCGCGGCCAACCGTTCGTTCTGCATCAAACTTGACCACGAGGTGGTAATGGTTGCCCATCACCGAGAATCCGGCGACCTCGCAGAAATAGATCCGGCTGAAGTGCTCGATCGTCTCGATCAGACGTCGTTGCACAGCCGGTTCCGAAAGTGGGTACTCCCCGCGATGTCCTGCAATCCGACTGTGAACGTGATACCACGCATCACACCCCGAAAACTTGACCCTCGCCACTCGAGCCATGGTGCACCTCCACTTGACCTCAGATCCAAGACCGAGCCTAACGCGAAACCCAACGGATTGCAAGAATTAAACACTGTCCCTTGTAATTTGTTTGCTTGTAATTTGCGCGACCAAGCCGACCGCCTTGACCCGATTCATGCGGACCTTCCTGCCCTACCAGATGTGGCGCTTTGTCTGGATCAATCTTCGAATGATGAGCATCATCCGGGCGGGGCACAAGGGGCTGCACTGATTCTTCCAGTCGAGTCCGTCTCCGGACCAAAGAGGCCCTTTCTTCCGAAATCGCCCCGATGCGGCCATCCCCTTCTCTACTCTTCTCCTCGAAGCCGATGAATCTCGCGGTCATAGGCCTCCATGACATCTTGATACCTCAAGAGGCCGATGATCGGTGCCGGCGGCTCTTCCGAGATGACCGGCAAGACCTCGAGCCGGAGGGCAGTGAAACGGCGCATGACTGAGTGAAGGTCTTCGTCCGGCGTCACGAAACCAACCTTGGGAGCATCGACCTCGATATCGCCTGCAACCAGAAGGTCCCATACCTCGGGAGTAGCCATCACCC
>CAYSHZ010000166.1:0-8222 GCA_964430905.1 uncultured Thermoanaerobaculia bacterium
CTGGTCCTGAGGATGGCGGTTCCCATTGCGGAGCATCGGTTGGATCAGCGTTGGTCAGAGACGTGGCTTCCACTTTCCACATTTCCAGACCGGGCACCTGAGACAGGTCCAAATTCGACAGCGCTTGAGCTTGAAAAGATCTGTTCACAGATGGGTATCGATCTCGCTACCAAGTCGATGCCTGATCGTGCTCGGCCAGACGAGGACTCTGCGAATCTATTCCAGGGAGTCAAGGAGGCGCTGAAAGAACATTCCAGGGCGATGATTCTGGCTGAGGGTGACTTCCCTCCAATGCCCTCTCATCTGGGATTGTTCATGGATGAGCAGCGTGGATCGATCGAAGAGGCTGTTCAGGTACTGCTGGAAGATGAGCCCCCGTGTTGGGAGCGTGACGTGGAGAAGGGCTTGGATTCGCCAATTCCGAACCTGCTCGGCCACCTCTCTCTTCAGCGAATGTTTTTGGTTGAAGCAGGTATGAGGATGAATCGAGGCGAAACCTCTTCGGTTGCCCCCCTTCTGAAGGCTTCGTGGCTATTGAACCAGTCGATTCTTGCCCGGGAGGAACTGATTTCGTACCTGATCGGGCTCCATATTTTGAAGGGTCAGTTGGCGATCGTGCGGCGAACCCACTCTGATCTGTCGGTCTGGAGAGAGCGACTCGGCAGCTTGAACCCTGAAGGCGTTTTCTTCGATACCCTTCAGGGGGAAGCGTGGTGTTTTCAAAGGCATATGAAGATTGATTCCATCTGGGACATGGAAAAGCCTGCTGTACGCTACCTGGTGAGCCCTGTATTGAATCCAATGATGCGGTGGTGCACCATCAGCTACTCGGATGCAATGCGGAGAGCCGTTCAAGACTTGCCACGAAGAGACATTCATCAAGTTGACTCCGGCAGCTATTTTTCCGAAATGATGAGTGGTATTCCTCGTTGGAATTTCATCGCAAGAGTGGGTGTACCGAACGTAGACGATGCCTGGCTGAGGACTGTCAGGATTGAACTTGGGGTAGAACTCACCCATCGGGTCATCGAAGCCCGAGAATTGTTGGACTCGGGAGCCGATTTCAATTTTGAGCCGGGCGTACATTGTGAGCCGTCTAATGTCCCCGGTTTTGCTTGGGCCTATTCGGTAGACTCAGACGCGGTGACGATTGCTCTCGACCGTGAACCCTACACGTCGGCGCCCCCGATCTTCTCCCGATTGCCGCTGCACTATTGCCTCTCATTGAAGGGTATTGGGGAATGCGACCTCTCAGAGAAACAGTAATCAGTGGTGGCCTTGTGGTCCCCCACGCTCCCAGCGCGTCGGTATCGGTCTGCCACCACGATGCCGAAACAACCGAGACCCGGATCGAACGGGCCGTCTCTGACCGGTTGGCCAGGGTCCTGCTGAGTGGAGAGCAGAAGCTGGCGACAGTCGAAGGAATTGAGGATGGGGGGTTCTTCGTTCGGACGGTATTCGGGTCAACCTGGGCTGCTTCCCGCCGCGTTGTCTTGGTGATTACTGATAGCCGGCTCATCGAGATAGCGATGAGTTTCTCTGGGCGCCATGCAACGGGTCGAGTGAGGTCGTTCCTTTGGAGGACGGCAGGGAAACCGAATCTACAGAGAGATCGGTTGTCCATCGGCCGGCAGCATCATTGGATCCTTCTGACTCCTCTCGACAGCACGGTTGTGGCCAATATTTCTAGGGACGGGGGAGGCACGATCCCGGTTCGAAAACCAGATGAGAACCCAGGCTTGTGGGTCCATTGCCCTGAGTGCTTCTCGGTCTTTGGTTCCAATGATGAGAGCCCGTGTGCCAATTGTGGTGCGATCAGAAGATCGTCCAGGCTGGCCAAGCGTCTTTCTCTGGCGTTCCCGGGTGCCGGAATACTGTTTGCAGGACGGCCCGGATATGCCGCCGTTCGTTTTTTGGCGGAAATTTCATTCTTGCTGTACTTTGCCGACCAGTTGATGAGTGCCGGAGGTCTTGCCCAGTTATTCGCCATTCTCGTTGCTTGGGCGGTTGTTCTGGCTTTTCTCAAGGCGGAGAGTCTGAGGATGACACAGTTGTTGGTTGAACGTTCTGGGGCGCTCACGCGTGCTGCACGCAAGAGATGGAAAGTACTTGGCATAGTGGGCGGCGTGGTATCGATAATTGTCATCATGATTCCTTTTTTCTTCATTGGGCAGACGAATGGCGAAGTAAACGGTGATTTTGACTCCAAGATTGGGAAACATATCTGGTCTTCTAGCCGGGTACCGGAGGAATGGATCCTGGGTTCCGACGATTCGTCGAAACGGGCCGAGTGGACACACTGTGACGGCTGGATCGTAACGGCATGTGCTTGGCCAATCGACCCGTTCGAAGGCTGCGATAAAGTGACGGGCCAGTTGCTGAGTGAACCCGTTACAGACGCCGGCTATCTGGCTCGTTCGCTGCAGCTTGGTCCACACCAAGTTGTCCGGAACGTGTATCAGTCTGAAAACAGCGAGGAGATTCACCGCATCGTAGTGGAGTATTCGGTGTGTGATAACGAAGAGCGAGATCTCCACACGCTGTGGATTGAGGTGCCCGAAAACGAGTTCGAGATCGCGGATCAGGAGATCCAGCGCCTCATCGGTAGTTTCTACTGGATCCGAGCCAAGACGGGCTAGTGCCCATCCGGAAAGTCTGGGTGGGGACTGCGTGGTTCCCGAGGTGGAAATGAGCAGTTCGGCAACACCGTTTTCTTGAAGTCGAGGGTCTACGATTGCTGTGATCCTCGATCTCTCGTACCAGGGCCTTGATCGAAGTCAACCAACCCTTCTACCGCACCGCTATACTTCTCTCGGAGGTCCCATGGCTGATCTTGACGGTTTTGACCATCCGCTGGCCGGGCGCTATGCCTCGCCGGAGATGTTGCGGCTCTTTTCCCCGGGCCATCGGTATACGGCCTGGCGCAGGACCTGGTTGGCACTGGCGGAGGCAGAACGTGAGCTGGGCCTGGAGATCCCGGCCGAGGCCCTCGAGCAGATGCGGGCCGCCCTTGAGGTTAACGAGGAGGATCTCGAGCGAGTCGCCGAGTATGAGAAGAAGACCCGCCACGATGTCATGTCCCACCTTCATGCCTTTGCCGATCGGGCGCCTGCAGCCCGGGCCATTCTTCACCTGGGCGCCACGTCATGTTTTGTTGGGGACAACGCAGAGTTGATGATCACTCGGGATGCCCTGGCACTGGTCGAGCGGCGCCTGATCGCGGTGATCGGTGCACTGGCCTCCTTCGCAGAGCGATGGGCAGGTGAGCCTGCCCTGGGCCACACGCATTTCCAGCCGGCACAGCCGACGACGGTGGGCAAGAGGGCCTGCCTCTGGCTCCAGGATCTGGTTTTGGATCTGGAACGGCTCCGATTCGAGGCGGGGCGTCTGCGTGCGCGGGGCGTCAAGGGCACCACGGGTAGCCAGGCGACGTTTCTCGATCTCTTCGAGGGAGACCATGCCAAAGTCCAGGAATTGGACCGGCGGGTTGCCGAGCGCCTGGGTTTTGACCAGACCTATCAGGTGACGGGCCAGACCTACCCGCGCAAGGTTGATGCCTTTGTACTCGAGGTTCTTTCCGGCATCGGCCAGTCGGCTGCCAAGATGGCGACGGACATTCGTTTGCTCGCCCGTCTCAAGGAAGTTCGGGAGCCGATGGCCTCGGGGCAGATTGGATCCTCGGCGATGCCCTACAAGGCCAACCCAATGCGATCGGAAAGGGTGACAGCCTTGGCTCGGTGGCTCCTCAACGTAGCCCGGAACCCGGCGGACACGGCATCGAGCCAGTGGCTGGAACGAACGCTTGACGACTCGGCCAACCGCCGCATGGCCCTGCCCGAGGGCTTTTTGACCACTGATGCAATCCTGAGGATCCTCCACAATCTCGCTGACGGTCTCGTAGTTTTTCCCGCGATGATCGAGGCCAATCTGCGGGCGGAACTGCCCTTCATGGCTTCTGAAGCGATCTTGATGGAAAGTGTGCGCCGTGGTGGGGACCGGCAGGCCATCCACGAGCGCCTCCGTATTCACTCTCGGGCCGCAACGGGGGCAATTTTCGAGCGTGGCGAGGCCAATCCCTTCCTGGATTTCATTGCTGATGATTCCGAAGTTCCGCTCGATGGAGAGGAGCTCAAGGCGTTGCTGGATCCAAAGGCCTTCGTTGGGCGAGCTCCCGAACAGGTTGAGGACTTCCTCAATGCCGTCGTCCGGCCGATCCTCGACGCTGCCGACAATCTGCCTGAAGCACGGGATCTGGACGTGTGATGCGGGCCTCTGCCCGACTCTTTCTCGCAGTTTCCCTGGCACTGGCATCGGCGTGTGCCTCAAGCGGTCCGAAGACCGTTCCGATGGAGCCGACAAAAACTCGATCGAAGGGCTGGACCGAAAAGGGCGATGCCTCCTGGTATGGCAAGCCCTACCACGGCCGAAAAACAGCCTCGGGAGAGACCTACAACATGCACGACATGACCGCGGCCCACCGGTCCCTGCCGTTTGGGACCGTCGTTCGGGTCCAGAGGCGGGACACCGGCGCCGAGGTCGAGGTGCGCGTCAACGACCGGGGTCCCTTCATCAAGGGGCGGATCATTGATCTGAGTTTCGCCGCCGCCAAGGTCATCGGCCTGGACCGCGACGGCGTGGCGCCCGTGAAACTCAAGGTTCTGGGATCCTCCAGGCCGAAGGCGCCGCCCGAGAAACAACCGGTTCTGGGGGCGGAGGATTCTGACACCTGTTTCTGGCTTCAGGTGGGGGCATTTGCATCTGCTGAAAACGCCCAGGGAGCCGTTCGACGTCTCAAGAAAGATGGCGAAAAAGCCCTGGCGATGGAAGGGCCCGATGGTATAGAACGGGTTCGGGTCGGACCCTTTCCCTCTCGACACGAGGTGGTGAAGGCCAGGGAACGTCTGCTGGACCGGTGGCCGTCGTCACGGATCGTTCGATGTGGAGGTTGAGATGAAGACCCGTTTCCTCGCCATAGGTCTTGCGGTGGCTGGCTTGTCGCTGGCCGTTCCGGCGTGCAGGACTGGAGCTCCCAAGGGCGCCCGGGTGGCTCGGGTCGTCATGGTGTCCTTCGACGGCCTCGGCGCTCCGTTGCTGGATCGATGGCTTGCCAATCCGACGATTGCAACGCCTGGTGGTCTTGGTGGCATGGCCGACCAGGGACTCAAGGCCGAGAGAGTCCGGATGGTTAATCCGACCCTGACTGCGGTCAACCATGCCTCCCTGATTACCGGTGCCCTGCCTGCCGAGACCGGCGTCGTCAGTAACAGCTATCGGGCCCGGGGCGAAAGTCTCAATCGCCGGACAAACGGTTTTGGGGCCAGGACCGAAGTTCCTCCCCTGTGGGTCAAGGCCCGCGCCGCCGGGGTACGGACCGGGATTCTATTGTGGCCCGGTGCCGATTTTTCGATCCGTGATCTCAGCGGGGACTTCGGCATTTCTTGGCCAGTGAAGCCGCTCCTTCGTTCCGAGATCCTGGAATTCGATCCCGCCCAGGCCCAGACTGAGCCGGAACTGCCCTCGGTTGATGGGATGGAGACCCTCAGGTGGCGGCTTCCGGTTGTGGTCGGGGGAGAGGAGACCATCCGGATCGAGATTGCAGTCATGGATGCCGAGCCCGACGGACGGTCCCGATACCAGACGATCGCCGTTCGCACCGAGGGTGAGGTCTCTTGGCGCTACCTCAAGGAGAGGGAGTGGTTCGAAACGACCCTCAAGGCGGCCGGTCCCGGGGACATGGGTGACGAGGTCTATGGTGCCTGGTCGAAGACTCTGCACCTGGACGTTCACCGGGGTGGCCTCCGTCTCTACCGTGGCGCCTTCAATCGCCTCCTGGCCTTCCCTCGGTCCTTCTCCGACCGTCTGACTCCGGTCGTCGGGCCCTGGCCGGGAGTTCCCGACGAGAAGGGGCTGCAGGCGTGGTGGCTGGACATGGGGACGGGTATCGATCTGGACACCTATGTCGAACAGGTAGAGCGCCTCGATCGCTATCTCGACGCCGTCGCCGCCTGGGTAATGGACAACGAGGACTTCGGTTTTCTCTTGGCCTACCATCCCAGTCCGGACGAGTTCCTCCACGCAGGACTGATCGTCAACAAGGACCAGTGGGCGTGGTCCGAGGGGGCGGCCTTCGCCGCTCGCGAGGCTCTCGATCGGTGCGGCCGGTCGATTGACCGCTCGGTGGCGGGCCTATGGTCAGGACTCAATCCGGCAAATGATGTTCTGGTTGTTGTCTCCGACCATGGACTGATGCTCCTCCATGACGAGGTGCTCCTGAACAGGGCTCTGGCCGATGCCGGCCTGGTGGAGACCGTCGAGAAGGGCGGACGCCTGCGGATTTCGGATACCAGTCCGCTGGCGGTTATGACCAGTGGTGGTGTGGGTCATCTCTATTGCAACATCAAGGGCCGTGATCCCGGCGGGGTTGTGCCGAGGAAAGAGGTGGGTGAACTCCTGAGGCGTGCGGCACGGGTCCTGGCGGATATCGGTGTCGAGGGAGAACCGGTTGTCGAGACCATTGCCGATCGGGAGGAACTGGTTGCGTTGGGTCTGGATCATCCCAACTCCGGAGATCTGGTGGTCTTCCTCAAGCCGGGCTATGCTGCGTCCTCGAGACTGGATGGGAAGGTCATCCGCCCCAGTCGATACTACGGCCAGCATGGCTATCTCAACCACCATGACGCTCTGTGCGGGATCTTTCTGGCACGAGGAACTGCAGCCGGCAGGGGCAAACTCAAGGAAATCCGGTCGGTCGAAATTGCACCGAGGGTGGCCTCCTGGCTCGGTCTTTCGAAGAGGGAATAGGGGGATTCTGTGTCTTTTGAATTCAGTGAACAGCAGCACACGACAATTGCCACGGCGCTGACGATTCTCGCCGGTGTGGTCATTGTGGCAGCCATTGGGGTCCTTTTCTGGGTGATCGGTCTCTTTCTCACAACCTTCTCCGGTGTTCTGCTCCCGCTGGCGGTCGCGGCCGTCGCCGCTCTGGTCTTCAAGCCGGAATTCCTGTGGTTTCGCAGGCGACTCCATGCGCCACCAATCCTCGCCGTCATCCTGGTCTTCCTGTCCTTTCTCATCCCGCTGGTGATTTTTGCATGGGTTTTCGGCGCCCTGATTGTCGACCAAGCCAGTGACCTCATTGCCAAGGCGCCCGATGCGTGGGCTTCCCTGACGGCGGCCATCAATGACCGCTGGCCGAAGTTCATGGCCATCGGTTCGGACTCGGCCTTCCTCGATCGTCTCGGCGCCGCAGTCGAGGGGCAAGAAGAGGCTCTTGTCGGCGGTTTGCAGACCCTGAGTGTCAAGGCCTTCGCGGCAGGTGCCGGGGTCATTCGCGGGATCGGCGCCCTTCTGGGATGGGTCGTACTTCCGGTCTATTTTGCATTCTTTTTGATTGTCAAAACCGATCCTCGCGAGGGCTTTGAACAGACGCTGCCATTTCTCAAGGAGGAGACCCGAAAAGATGTGATCTACCTGATCAGACAGTTCATCGATATCCTGGTGGCCTTCTTCAGGGGCCAGCTGATCATCGCCCTGTTGCAGGGGATGCTCTTCGCTCTGGGTTTCACCGTTGTTGGTCTGAAATACGGTTTCCTGATCGGGTTGGCCCTGGGATTTCTGAACATCATTCCCTACCTCGGGAGCATGATCGGCCTTGGGATTGCCGTTCCCCTGGCGCTCTTCCAGGAAGGCGGCGGATGGGGCCGGCTTGTTGCGGTCCTGGTGGCCTTTACCGTTGTCCAGATGATCGAGGGATATCTCTTGACGCCCAAGATCATGGGCGATCGAACCGGGCTACATCCGATGGCGATCATCGTCGCGATCTTCTTCTGGGGTACTGCTCTCAGCGGCATCCTCGGCATGATCCTGGCAATCCCCTTGACGGCATTCCTGGTCGTATTCTGGCGCCTCGCCAGGGAAAAGTACGTACGCGAATTGGTGTAGATGAAAACTGGGTGGTTCCCTTCCGGAAACGTGTACAGGGACTGCGTTGTTTTCGATTCGAAAAGGAGGTATTTTTTGATAAGTTCCAGGAAGGCAAGGGTTTGCGCGGAGACGTACTTCCTGTACGTCGCACAAGCAAACCCGCCGCCTGACGACGAAATTACGAAAAAGACCCCTTTCCGGACGGGAATGAGCCCGCACCTCTCACCGGTTTTCGTAGCGAGACGCCCGAGACGCCGTGCCATGGCGGGTTTTTGGCAGCTCGACCGACGCAGGCATAC
>CAYSHZ010000167.1:0-8164 GCA_964430905.1 uncultured Thermoanaerobaculia bacterium
ATACAGTGCATCACCGGATACCTGGTGACATCCCCGGCCTCGTTGAAGGCGATGGGACCGGTGACGCCGAGGAAATCCCGGAGGCCGTAACTCAGGGCCTTCCGGACGTCTTCGGAATGAAGGCTTTCGGCCCCAACAAGGGTCCGAATGGCGACCCGCATCGCGTCGAAACCCTGTGCTGAAAAGATATCCGGCCTTCGCCCGTAGCGGCCCTCGAACTGCTCGACGAAGGTGTGGGATGGTTCCCTGGAGGAAGCAACGTCATACACCGGCAACGGAAAGATCACGTTGTCAGCGATCGGCCCGGCATCCGCAAGGACATCGGCCAGATAGAAGGTCGAGGTCGTACACCGAACACCCTTGAAACCGTTGAATTTCAGATCATCAAGGCTCTCAAGGATCCGGGCGGCGTGGCCGACGATGTAGACAGCCTCGGGGTTGAATGCGTTGAGGGTGTCGGCGGAACGATCGCGCCATCCCTCCTCGGACAGGTGTACGGTTGCGACAATCTTGCCTCCCAGCTTCATTTCGAAGTACTGGCGAAATTCGGCCTCGACATCCCGCGTCAACCTGGATCCATCGGTGTAGACGACGACGGTTGCAACACCCCTCTCGTTGACCAGATGGCGCGCGGCAGCGCGGCCCTCCTCCTCGTCGGTGGGCGCCAACCGATAGAAGTAACGGCTCCTTCTGCCCAGATCGGACCCGCTGGCGCTGGGCGAGAGACAGACAACCTGCTCGTCCTCGATCACCGGCAGCAGAGCATCGGCCTCGGCCGAGGTCATCCCTCCAAGAATGACCCGAACTCCCTGATCCCTGACCAACCGCCGGACCTCTTCGGCCGCCCTCTCCGGGCTCGAACGACTGTCGACCCGTACCATCTGAAAATCATCCGGAAGGCGGCCCGAGGCATCTTCGAGGGCCAGATCAACACCCCGATCGACAGCCAAACCATAGGCCGCATCGGTCCCTGTGGATGGGCCGACGACTCCAACGACAGGAATCTGGGTGCAGCCCCAACCCACCACGACTGCGACAACCAACACCAACCGGGACAGCTTCATGGCAACCTCCTTTGGTTTCTCAACTGTAGAACTCTGCTCCTAATACCAGAGTACCGCGTGTAAATCCCCTGTGACCAAAGTTTTACGCTTGTAACAGCACGGCTGAATCGTCAGAATCTCCCCAACCCTTTGGCTGTGGAATCCGTAATTCAGGGCTGTGCGGCCGGATAAGGTAGGCTGGCACCCTGGAGGAGACGATGACCCGTTCTTGTCTGACCGTTTTGATCACCCTCTGTCTTGCAGCAACGGCCGCGGCCCTCGAGGCGCCCCTGCCCCGCCACCCGGCCCCCTCTCCAGATGGCGCCCTGATCGCCTTCAGTTGGCAGGGCGACATCTGGACCGTCCCTTCGTCGGGAGGCACGGCCAGACGTATGACGGCCCATCCTGCCACCGAGCGCTTTCCGGTGTGGTCCCGCGACGGCAAGCTGATCGCGTTCTCGTCGAACCGTTTCGGCCATGCCGACGTCTTCGTCATGCCGGCGGACGGGAGCGCTCCTCCGACCCGCCTGACATTCGCAGACCGCTCGGACACCCCAGTCGATTTCACGCCTGACGGGACCTCGGTCGTCTTCTCTTCGGGGAGATCGGTCTCGGTTCGGTGGATGCCCGCCCTCTGGACCGTTCCGCTCTCAGGCGGCACCCCCGTGATCACTCAGAATGCACTCGGCGACCACGCGGCCTACTCTCCCAACGGCACATCGCTGGCCTTCGTCCGGGGCGCCACCAAATGGGTCCGCCACGGCTACCGGGGTACGGCCTCGAGGACTCCCTGGCTCAGGGACACTGACGGCGCCTACCGGAGGCTTTCAGCCTTTGACGGGGACGAGGATCATCCCGGCTGGGTCGACGATCACACCCTGATGCTGCTTTCTTCAAGATCCCAGCGAAAGAATGTCTTCCTGCTGGACACGATTACTGGTGAGGCCCGGCAGTTGACGCACCATGAAGGCACAGATGTCCGCTTCCCCAGAGTCTCGGCAGACGGTTCCCTGATCGCCTACGAGTTTGAGGACGCCCTGTGGACAATCAGACCCAATGACACCCAACCCCGGAAGCTGTCCATCGACGTACCGGCCGACCATCTCAGGGATCAGATCGTCCGCGAAACCAAGGCGGACGACGCAAAGGACCTGGCAGTCCATCCCGATGGAGAACTTGCCGCCTTCATCGTCGAGGGCGATCTCTTCATTGCCGAGATCTCCGACAAGGATGACCAGAAGATTGCCCCTCCCCGGACCATCCGCATCACCGATACGCCCGAACGGGAAGCCGAACCCCGCTGGTCTCCCGATGGAAAGACCCTGCTCTTGACCTCGTCTCAAGACGGAGCCAACGATCTCTGGACCGTCCGCCCCTCCGACGAGGAGGTTGGATGGATCGACAGCTTTGACTTCAAACTCGATCGCCTGACGACGGATGCTGCCGAAGATACCGCCGGTCGCTGGTCCCCGGACGGTGCTTCGATCGCTTTCGTTCGTGGTAAGGGAAATTTGATGATCATGGATTCCGACGGGGGCAACGAGCGAACCCTCTTCGAGCACTGGGCCGAGTCCGATTTCCGCTGGTCGCCCGATGGTCGATTCCTGGCCTATTCCACCGTCGACGCCCACTACAACGCCGAAGTCTGGATCGTACCGGCAGCGGGCGGCGAGGCCTACAACGTCAGCCGTCACCCCGATGACGATCTCCAGCCTCGGTGGAGTCCAGACGGACGCCGCCTCCTCTGGGTTTCCAAGCGTCACGCCGATACCTTCGACGTCTGGGGGGTCTGGCTGACCTTGGAAGACCACCAGCGGACCAATGCGGAGTGGCTCAAGGTCTTCAACGAGAAAGATGCCAACGAGACCAAAGGTGACACCGACGAAGGTGAAGGCCAAGTCGAGGACAACGTTGAAGAACCGCCGGAGGTTCAAATCGATTTCGAGCGCCTGTGGCGCAGGGCAGCCAGGATCACAGGAGAGACCGGTGACGAGTCCGATCCAGTAGCTACGAAGGATGGGAAACGCATCCTCTTCACGGCAACGCCGGACGGCAAGAACGACCTCTACAGTGTTTCTTTCGACGGGAAAGATCTCAAACGCCTGACCGAGGACGGAACCTCCCCGTCCAACGTGCAATTGGGTAAGGACGGAACGATCGTATTCTTCCTCGATAGCAAGGGACGAGCCGGTCGCGTCTCTCTCGACGGAACCAAGGGCGACCCCATGCCCTTCGCCGCTCGGGTAACAATCGATGTCCCGGCTCGGAGAAAAGCGGTTTTCAACGAGGCATGGCGAGCCCTCAACGGGTGGTTCTACGACCCTGCCTTCCACGGCGTCGACTGGCCCTCGAAGGCCGAGATCTACCGGCCCTGGGCGATGGAGGCATCGAGCGAAACGGACTTTGCCGACGTCGTCAATTTGATGCTCGGCGAACTCAACGCGTCACACATGGGTTATCGGCCGAAGAGATCCAAGGGCGGCGAAAAGTGCGGGTGGATCGGCGTGACCTTCGATCCAGCCGCCGGCGGCCCGGGTGTGAGAATCAACGAAGTTCTTGAGGACGGCCCCGCGGCCCAAACGACCGTCAACCTCAAGCCCGGGGAGCGCCTGTTGGCCGTCGACCGGCACGAGGTCACGCCCACAACCAACGTCTATGCCCTCTTCGTCGACACCGTCGATCGCCGGACTCCACTGAGGATCCTCGGAACCGATGGCGTCGAGAGAACCGCAGTGGTCGTTCCGACGACCGGACGCGACCAGAGCAACCTCCGATACCAAACCTGGGTCCGGCAGCGCCAGAATCTGACCGAACAGTACTCAGGCGGGCGGCTGGGCTACCTCCATATCCACAGCATGGACATCCCCTCCTTCGAGACCTTCGAACGGGATCTCCAGGCGGCCGCCGAAGGCAAAGAGGGCCTGGTCATCGACGTTCGTTCCAACGGCGGCGGTTGGACCACCGATTACCTCCTGGCAACGCTGATGGTCAGACGCCACGCATTCACCGTTCCCCGGGACGATACCTCCGGCGTCAAGGCCTACCCCCAGAGCCGGCTCCCACTGGCGGCCTGGACCCGGCCCGCCGTGACGATCTGCAACGAGGATTCATACTCCAACGCCGAGATCTTCTCCCACGCATTCAAGACCCTCAAGCGCGGGCCCCTGGTCGGGCAGACGACCTTTGGCGCCGTTATCTCGACCGGCGCCCACGTCCTTCCGGACGGCAGCTACGTCCGTATTCCCCTGAGGGGCTGGTATGTCGCCGGCAGCGGAATGAACATGGAGAACAACGGCGCGGTGCCTGACGTCATCCTGCCCCAACCACCTTACGAGGACACGGACCACACAGTCGACACTCAATTGAAGAAGGCCGTCGAAACCCTGTTGGCGGAAATGCCGACCGACAAAAGAACCGGGGCCTGGTAGCAATTCGTCGAACGAATTGCATGGTTTGAGATTGAGGGGCATTTGGGTTGTTGTATCGCTGCCCTTGCGGCTTTGCGTTGTTCTCCCGTGTTTTTCTCCTTTCCTCAATCTCTTCGCGGCGTTAAGCTGTATCGCGGCCGACAGCTGACAGCTGATAGCCGATAGCTTCTCTCGGAGGTTTGAACAATGAAACGCTTTTCTGTGGTCTTGGCCCTACTCCTGGTCGTAATGCCGACACTCGCGGCAGCCGGTGAACGAACCCACACAATCGACGCCGAAGACTACTTCTCGATTGCCGGCATCACTGGCGTGGCCCTGTCTCCAGACGGTACGATGGCGGCGTGGACCGAGATGCGGTGGGACGTCGAAGCAGACGGCCGCAAGACCGAACTGTGGGCAATCAACCTCGAAGAACGGCAGCCGCAGAGATTGACCTTCGACGGCATGGGGCCGTCAGGCATTCGATGGGGCCACGACGGACGTTGGATCTACTTTGCAGCATCGGACACTGAAGGTGTCACACAACTCTGGAGAATCAACCCCGAAGGCGGCGACCCGAAGAAGTTGACCTCGGTCTCCGATGGCATCGAGCTCTGGGACCTTTCGGAAAACGGGAAGATTCTCGCCTACACCGTGAGTTCCGACCAGACCGACGACGAGTGGAAGGAACTCAGGGAGAGCTACGCCGACCTGGAGTACGGCCACGGCGTCACACCCTTTTCCGAGGTTCACGTGCTCGACATGACGACCTGGCGCAGCCGAACAGTCTTTGACGGCAAGAGGGTCATTCGAGACCTCGATTTGGCCGCCGACGGGCGGATCGCCGCCCTGGCGACCACGCCGGACGACGATCTGGTCTTCAACGAGGGATGGTCCCGCGTCGATATCCTGGACATGACGACCGGCGAACTGACGACCGTCACCACGGATGGTTGGCGATCCAAGCATGACTCTCCCTACGGATGGGTTGGAGGCGTTCGTCTGGCCGACGATGCCTCGGCACTGGCCTTTACCGTTGGTTTCGACGGTTTTCCGACCCGAATCTACACCGCCACGCTGAAGGAGTCGTCATGGTCTCTCCACGAGGAAACGCGGCCACAGGGGGTCTCGGTCGTCGGCGGATCCCTGGACTGGGCGCCCCATTCCCATGATCTGGTTTTCACCGGAGATTCTCGGGCTCGTGTCCGTCTCTATCGGGGCGAGGTCGGGACGACTGCCAAAGTCATGACCCCAGGAGATGTCGTCATCGGCGCCTACGCCTTCTCAGGCGACGGCTCGACCACCGTCGTGACGTCGGGTGCTCTGGATTCTCCAGAGGACCTCTACCTCGTTGCCGAAAACGGGAATCTCGATCGTTTGACCCACATCAATCCCCAGATCGACGACTGGATCCTGCCCTCGATCGAATTGGTGCAATGGACAGCGCCCGATGGCGCGACGGTCGAAGGCATCCTGGAACTGCCGGCCGGCTGGACCCCGGACGACGGGCCCCTGCCGATGGTTGTCGAAATCCACGGTGGACCGACGGCGGCCACCCACTACCGGATGCGTTTCTGGATCTATGGCCGCACCCTGCTGCCCTCGAAGGGCTATGCCCTGCTCAGCCCCAACTACCGTGGTTCAACCGGCTATGGAGACCAGTTCATGACCCAGCTGGTCGGCAGGGAGAACGACATCGAGGTTGAGGACATCCTGGCCGGGGTCGACGCAATGATCAAGTGGGGCATTGCTGATTCCGAGAGGCTCGGTGTTATGGGCTGGTCCAACGGCGGATTCCTGACCGACGCGCTGATCGCACGAACCACCCGGTTCAAGGCTGCGTCCTCGGGAGCCGGCGTCCTGGATCAGGTGATCCAGTGGGCCACCGAGGACACTCCCGGCCACGTCGTCAATTTCATGGGCGCCGCTCTTCCGTGGCAGAATCCGGAGCACTACATCAAGAGCTCACCCCTCTACACCATGGGCACGGCCACGACCCCGACCCTGATCCATGTCGGCGGCTCGGATCCAAGGGTTCCGCCGGCCCACTCAAAGGGCCTCTACCGCGCCCTCTCGATCTACCTCAAGGTTCCTACGGAACTGGTTGTCTACCCCGGCGCCCACCACGGACTGAGAACCTACACCCATCGCAAGGCCAAGATGGCCTGGGACCTGGCGTGGTTCGAAAAGTACCTCGGCGCCGGCTGGGGTCAGGAAGTCGATAATTAGGGGCGACTCTCGGCTGGGCCAAGCCGAACCCAGAATTGAATGGGTAACGAGGACACCGGGCAGATCCAGGTAACCGGCCCTTGTGGTTGCCTCCGAATTTGAGGAGAACTGGGCCTCGCGCGCGAAAACAGCACTCCATGCGCGAAGCGCAATGAGGATTCTGTGGCCGGAGCGGCCCCGGGCAACCTCAAAATCGTGGAGAAAACCAGTGGGCCGATACGGCCTCAGAATCCTGACACGCCGACTTTATACTTCGACGAAATCCACATACTCGCCGTGGTAGAGGCAATGGCCGTAGATACGCACCGTATCGCCCGCAGCAATATCATCCGGCAACTTGACCAGGTAGACGGTGTTCCTTCCGCCATCGACGGCGATGTCGCCCCCATCCGCAGCAATGAACAGGCCCGTGTCACCCTCACCGGGACCGGGCCACGCTGTGAACTCGCTCTCAACCTCGATCGCCTCGCCCTCGACGGCCTTGCGAACCCTGATCCAGTTGTACCAGTGGCCCAGGGGATAGTTCTCGGCGCCCTCGGGCGCCTGGGGGTGCTTTGCATATCCCTTGTCAGGATCACCCCACATGATCGCCAAATACCCGGCCGGCACCAAGGCCGGATCGACCGACGGCACGTACGGTAGATGCTTGCCAAGGTGCTTGGGAATGCCATCAGGACCATTGATCTTCGGGAGGTATGAATCGGGGATTGCCCCGGCATTGCCCCGTTCGGTATTGAACCCAACCGGGTCCCAGCCCTCGGGTCGGGTCACAGGAACCTCGGCCATGCCTGCATCAACGAGCTCGACACCGGCCTCGGTGGCATCGACCGCTGTCGCCGAGCCGGCATCGGTTCGATCGTTGGTGCAGCTGACGGCCATCGGAAGAACCACAACACCACCCGTCGCAACGGCAAGCCGCCTCAGAAACTCTCTTCGATCTTGAATCGTCATCACAGTCTCCTTATGCTGACGCCTTGCCCTTCCCGCCCTGAGGAGCACTCCCCTCTATTTGAGGTTGAGTTGCGTCTTCTTTCCATCCTTCATGAACTTCCCGATCTTCTCCATTTTGGAATCGAGGTTTCTGGTCATCTTCTCCAGTTGGGAAAACTTCTCCACGGTTGCAGTCTGAACTACGATCTCCTCTTCGCCAACGACAAGAACAGCCGTGACCCTGAGGGCGCCATGTTTCTCTTTAAGAGCCTTGAACTGTGCCTTGTTGACACCACGCAGGTCAAGAGTCTCTCCGTCAGGTGTTTCGGCATCTACCCGGGAACTGATCTTGGAGACCCCCGTCAGTGTGTAGAGACTCCCGTGATAGGTCATGGTCTTCTCGGCCGTGTAGACCTTCGTACTGCCGCACGCCATCAACACCACGATCACAAAAAAAACTGCCAAACTCGTAATCTTCCTCATTGCTGCCTCCATGAAAATATTCGGCCCCGCCGATTCAAAGAGAGTTTACCACCCCTGCCAGAACCCGAGAGC
>CAYSHZ010000168.1:0-3479 GCA_964430905.1 uncultured Thermoanaerobaculia bacterium
TGCGGCCAGGGAGAGAATCAGGGTTGCCGTAATTGCTTTCATTGTTTCTCCTCTTTGTGGTGTTGCCGTTGAGTTTTGCAAACAGCTCAACTGATAGCTGATAGCTAAAACTTAACGATGTAGTCCAACTGCCATCGATTGATGGTTTCGTCCTTGGTGTAGACGGGCCTCGTGTTGTACCAGGTGAGGTTGAAGTAGGATTTGGCGATGAAGCCCAGGCGAAGATCGAATCGATGTGCCTCGGCGTCCGAACCACGGCCCGTGTCCGATTGGGTGAAGACATAGAACAACGCGTCGGGCTCCGAGTAATAGTAGGAATAGCGGAAAGCTAGGTGACCGCGCTTCTTGTAATCACCGACTTGAACCCGTCCGAAATAGCCGGTGTCGTTGTCGGCGCCGATACCTTCGGCGCCCAGATTCTTGTAATAGAACAGTGTGAACTTGACGGGCCATCTCTTGCTCGTCGTGTTCTTGTATTCGGCGAAGAGATTGAGGATTTCAAAATCACTGATCAGCCGGCCATCGGCATCAACAAAGTTCGTAATCTTGTTGCCCTTGAGTTCGCCACTTGCCGTCAGATCAACCAGGTGCTGGGGGTTTTTCCAGGCGTCGAATCCCACCCCCACCTTGAGGGAGTTGTCTCCGCCGAGCCGGAAGGAAGACCGGAGTTGGCCGCCGTAGAGATTGGCGTCCGGGCCGTTCTTCTGTTCTTCGAGAAGAAAACCGTAGGCCACCAGATCAAGCTTCTTGAATGCACCGTCTCCGGATGCCAGTCCGAAATTGGTCATCAGGCCCTCGATCGTCACGTCGTCATCCCACTGGAAGTCCGAAACGGTCCACCAGTGCTTGGCGTCGAACTTGCCGACAATCAGTCCGAAGCCGTCTCCAGGACGGATTTGGAGGTAGCCCTCGGCAAGATTGAATTCCTTGAATTGGAAGCCTCCGTCGAAGCTTGTGTTGTTGGAGACCGGATCCGCAGGATCCCCGTTTCTCATTTCCAGGCCGACCTTCATCCAGTCGGTGACGGTCGCCTCGAACCCGGCCCGGAGGCGAATTCGGAATCGATCCCGACGATCGTCGTCATAGCTGCCGTTCTTCGAGAAACCCTCGTAGCGGAGACGAAGGTCACCCTTGGCATCGAATCGGTCGATCCACGAGGGTCTGGAGGATTCGGAGGGCGGCTCGGTGGCGGGTGATGGGTTGGTGGCTGTGGCCTCCGCCGTCTCGATGGCTTTGGATTCCGCCTGGAGTCCAGCGGCCTCTTCCTGGGTGATTACGCCCTTCTTGATCAGGAGCCTCAGGAGCGGGTCGAGCTCCTCCGCCCAGGCCGCTTCGTTGACCCAAAGGACCGCGGTGAGGCTTGCAACAAGGACAAGAATCAGGAATTTTCTCGATGATCTCATGTGGCCTCCATCGGGCTTCGTCGGATTTATGACAGGCGTGACAGCCTGTTTGAAGCCCGAAGGCAGTTCACCGTGGTTGTGTTAAGCACATGTGAAGCCGAAGTAAAGTATTGGCGTTGGCCGATGGTTCGGTTATGGTGGCGACGTCCCGCGGGTCACCTGAGGGGGTGGAGGTCCATGAATCAGTCTGGAACAGGGTCGTCAACCTTGGCGCAGCGCTGGCGAACGGTGCTTTTGCTGATGGCCCTCATAGGCCTGCTCTATCTTTTTCTTGTCAGCATTGGTCTCTTGGGCTCGGGCTTCAAGCTCTTCGGGAAGGGCTTTGCCGAGGCGTTGATCGAGACCTCAAGCAACCCGATCGTAGCGCTGTTTGGAGGGGTCCTTGCGACGACGCTCTTGCAGTCCTCCTCGACGACCACCTCAATCGTCGTCGGGTTGGTTGCCACGGGGTCCCTGCCCTTTGAAAGTGCCGTCTTCGTCATCATGGGCGCCAACATCGGCACCTCGGTAACGAACACGCTGGTCAGCCTCGGACATATCACACGAGGTGAGGAATTCAAGCGGGCTTTTGCCGCATCGACCGTCCATGATTTCTTCAACGTCATGGCTGTGCTGATTCTGATGCCCCTGCAATATTTTTTCAATATTCTCGACCGTCTGGCATGGGGCCTTGAGGGTGCATTTGCGACGATCGGCGGCCTTCACTTCGCCAGCCCGATCAAGACCATTACCAAACCGGTGATCGATTTTGTTATCGCCAGTCTGGGCGAAAGACCGTGGCCCGTGGTGATCATTTCGCTGGTGATGATGTTTTTGGCCCTGCGTTATCTGGTCAAGGTGCTCAAGATTGTCATCATGGCCCGGGTCGAGGCATTCTTCGATACCGTGATCTTCAAGAACGCCGGTCGCGCGATGGCTCTTGGTGTCATCTTGACGGTTCTGGTCCAGTCGTCGAGCATCACGACCTCTCTGGTCGTTCCTCTTGCCGGCGCCGGAATTCTGACCCTGGTGCAGATCTTTCCCTACACGCTGGGCGCCAATATCGGCACGACGATCACCGCGATCCTGGCAGCCCTGTCTCTGGGGGTCGAAGTCGGGGTTGCCGTGGCCTTTGCCCACCTGTTGTTCAACATCCTGGGCATCTGCTTTGTGTGGCCGATTCCGGCCATTCGGCGGATTCCGATGGTTCTGGCTCAGGGACTGGCGGACGTTGCGGCCTCTCACCGGTGGCTTGCCATTGTCTATGTCTTGACGGCCTTTTACGTTATTCCGTTTGTCGTGATTCTGGTATTGGGGTGAACCATGCTGAAACAATTCCTCGAGATCTTTCGCAAGGACAATCTGCTGCAACAGGCCTTTGACCGATCGGTCGAAATGCTTGAGATGGACAGCTGCATGTTTACGACCGCGGTCGAGAGCCTTCGCCGGAAAGACGATGCTCGTCTTGACATGGACGTCTACGCCGCGGATCAGAAGATCAACCATTTCGAACGTGAGGTCCGCCGCAAGGCGATGACCCATCTGGCCCTGGGACAGAATGCCAATCTGCACGGTGGCATGGTACTGATCAGCATTGTCATCGACATCGAACGAATCGGCGACTACACCAAGAATATTGTCGATCTGGCATTGCGGCATCCGGAACGTCTCCAGTGCGGTCCTTTTGAGAAGAGAGTCGGAAGGATTGAGTCGACCGTCATGAAGGCGTTCGAACGTCTGATCGAGGCCTTGCCGGTGTCCAACCAGGAGGCAGCCGGTGAGGTGATGTCCGAGCACTGGTGGATTACCCGAAAGGCCGACGATATCGTCAATCGGTTGATCGACGGTGAGAGTGACCTTGAGGGACCGGACGCAGTGGCGGTGGCTCTCTATTCGCGATATCTCAAGCGCATCTCCGCCCACCAGATGAATATTGCCTCGAGCATCGTCAACCCCTTCGATCGCATCGGTTTCAGGGACCGGAGCGGTGAAGAGGAAAACGCCGATACCCAGGTGTGACGCCAGGGACGAAGGTGTGACGTGTAGACTGCCTGCATGAATCTCTGGACAATGCCGATATCTGAGTTTCTGAAGTTT
>CAYSHZ010000168.1:3579-8124 GCA_964430905.1 uncultured Thermoanaerobaculia bacterium
GTAGACTGCCTGCATGAATCTCTGGACAATGCCGATATCTGAGTTTCTGAAGTTTCTTCTGGGGCCTGTCTCGCGAGACTCCAGAGTGGGGGTTAACCCGTCTTTCCCGTCATTGATCTGCAGCAAGAGGTGAACCATGGCCAAGGAAATCGAACGAAAGTACCTTCTTCGAAGTGACGAGTGGAGGAAACTCGCCGAAGGAACGCACTATCGACAGGGTTACCTTTCGACGGTCAAGGAACGTACCGTGAGGGTTCGGACAATAGGCGAGAAGGCCTTCCTGACGATCAAGGGCGTTTCGAAAGGGATCACCCGGTTGGAATTCGAATACGAGATCCCGACCGACGACGCCAACGAGATGCTTGACGAACTCTGCGAGAAGCCGATCATCGACAAGCATCGCTCCAAGATCGCCCATGCCGGCCTGGTGTGGGAGGTGGACGAATTCCACGGCGCCAACGAGGGCCTGGTCGTTGCCGAGGTTGAGCTCACGAGCGCCGACGAGGCGTTCGATCTGCCCCCCTGGGTTGGGGAAGAGGTTTCCGGTGACCCCCGGTACTTCAATGCCAACCTGGTGGCGAATCCCTTCATGAACTGGAAGGAATAGAAGAGCGAGGAGTCCTGAAGTTCAGCAAGACCCAAGTGGGGCAGGAGCGATGTTGATTCTCTCTGGATTACTTTGACGGGCGACTTCCGGCAGGTTGTGGGGCCAGGGCGTTCTCCCTCAGGCCCTGGATTCCCTCGGGGCTCCCGATGATCGTTACCCAGTCCCCGACCTCAAGAACGGTGTCGCCCCTGGGAATGATCAGGTCATCGTTGCGCCGGATCAGGGCGACCAGACATCCCGTGGGAAGATCGAGGGCACTGAGGGAATGGCCGATCAGCCATCCGCCCCGCCCTTCGGGCTTCAACTGAAGGGAGAGGAAACGCTCGTCCCTTAGGAGAACCTCCTTGAGTTCCTGCTCGTTGCGGGCGCCGAGCCACTGGGCCATGAAGTCGGCGTCATCGACCCGGCCGGCCAGTTGGGCCAGGATTCTCAAGTGTTGGCCGGGATCGTGTTCCGGGCTGATCAGGAAGAAAAACGCCCGGATCAGACCGTGGTCCGAGTACTCCGGAGGCAGTTCCTCGGGCTCGATGTGAATGCCCCCCTGGGATCGGACCAGGACCAGGTGGGGATGGTCGATGCCGGGCAGCAGGATGTGGGGGAGGGCTGCTCCCATGGCCACGGGCGTCGAACCCAGCCGGGTTCCCTCCTCGAAGCCGGTGACCAGCTCATCCTCGGTGAACGGCAGGGTGTGAGCCAGGTGGCGTGAAGCTTCGTGGGTGATCTCGTCGAAGTGGGAGCAACACCCCTCGGTGTCGATCGCGGCCGCCTTGGCGACGACCTCGTCGAAGGGGTCGTCATGCCTGAGGCCCTTTTCCTTGAGGATGGTCCGCAGCTCGCGGTCGAGGCCCTCGAATCGGCGTTGGCCGAGGTGGGCGAAGACGTGGAAGATGGCGCCGCCGCGATTGACCCGATTGCGGGCGTAGATCCGGTACCAGACCAGCCCTGCGACGATGACCGCTCCGGTGAACAGCATGGGCAGCATGCCCATTTCGATGATCAGGATTGTTGAAATCAGCATGCCGGCCAGCTGCATCCATGGGTAGAAGGGCGAATGATAGCCCGGATCATAGGAACTGATGCGACTCTCCCTCATGACGATGACAGCCAAATTGAGCAGCGCGAAGATGAAGAGCTGCATCGAACTGGCCAGCTTGGCCACCTGGAGAACATCCAGCGTCAGGATTGCCACGACCATTAGGGCCGACGTCAGAAGGACCGCTCGGACGGGGGTCGAAAACCGACCGATGACGGCCAAACTCGACGGCAGGAGGTTATCCCGGGCCATCGCCAGGGGGTAGCGAGAGGCTGACATGAAACCGGCGTTGGCTGCCGAGGCGAAACCGGCGATTGCGGCCGCCGCGATGATCAGAACCGCGATCTTGACCGGAACCCAGTTAAAAAAGGCGGCCGCGGCGGTGGCGACCGGCGTCAGATCGCCGGCCAGTGTTTCGGCGGGGACGAAGGTGACGATCAGGGTGACGCCGATGACATAGGTGATCGTCGCAACCGTCAGAGAGGCGATCATGCCCCGTGGGATATTGCGCTCGGGATCGGCGACCTCTTCCGACAGGCTGGCGACGTTGGTCAGGCCCGCAAACGAGACCCCGACCAGACCGATGGTTGCCACCAGGCCCGAGTACCCATGCTCAAAAAAGGGTTGGAATCGTTCTCGGAATACGGTTGCCGGGTCCATGGCCAGGAGATCCCGCATCCCTTCGGTGAAGAACAGGACCAGAACGACCATTAACCAGCTGACCAGTATGACCTGGAGTCGGGTCGTCTGCTTGACACCAACGATGTTGAGCAGGGTGTAGAGTCCGACCAGCACCAGAGCCAGGACCTTGATCGGAATGTCGATGAACAGCAGGATGTAGGCCCCCATCCCGATCAGGGCGAAGGCGCTCTTGAGCATCATCACGGCCCAGGTGCCCAGCCCCCCAATGGTTCCGACCATCGGCCCCAGGGTGCGGTCGATGTAGTAGTAGGTTCCTCCGGCACGGGGCATCGCCGTACAGAGTTCGGCCTGGGAGAACATGGCGGGAATCATCAAGATACCGGCCAAGAGGTAGGCCAGCACTACGGAGGGACCCGCCTTGGCAAAGGCGAGGCCGGGCAGAAGAAAGAAGCCCGAACTGAACATCACACCGGTGCAGATTGCGAAGACCTGGAAGATCCCGATCTCCCGTTTGAGCCGTAAAGGGGGCGCCGATTGCGTCATGATTCAACTCTACACTGGATTCGCTCGGAATCGGCGGGGATCGCCCAAGGACATCAGGCGCCGACCATTCCATTTCGACGATGGGCAGGGTACCGCTGGAAACGTCAAGGCGTCGAGTGGAGCTGCGCTGCATACCCGAAGACTGCGAAAAATAATTGGAGCCCAGGGAAGCAGTCTGGCGGTGGTAGTTTTTTGAGCTGGATATATATGTAATTATCGTTATATAAAAATACTTTGAACCAATAAAAATACTTGACAACACCCAAGAGCAGTAAGTACGATTTTCTCTCGTTATTAACTTTCTGGTTTCTGTGGTCTGTTTGCTTGTTGTCTTGTTCGACAGGAGGGCGCGTCATGCATATCAAATCGACGGTTCTGAACACGGTCCTGACGTTGGCTTTGTTTTCATCGGTATCTGTCTTTTCCCTGGCCATCGAGATCGAGCCCACGACTGCATCTGTGACGATCACGGATGTCACACCAGGAGGGGAGGTCGCCGTCATGTGGGCTTCCAGGCTTTTTGACGTCGTGCCGCAGACCTCGAGGGACACATTCATTGCCGTCGATGACGACCGTGACGGAGAGATTGTCCTGGACGATCTGGACAAAGAAATTTTGGCCGGGGCCTTGTGGTCCGTGGTCGACGTCGCCTCAGGGTCGTTCGCCGCCTATCGTCTTGGGAGTTCTTCCGTACCCGCCACCGACATCACCCAAGGGGCTCATTCGATCGGTGGGACGGTTGAGCCCTCCAAAGTCGTGTCCGCACCGGGGGGCAGGGTGTTCCTCCTGCTGGTTCGCCCGGGAGTTGGGGCGTGGTACTCGGAGGTCTACGACGGCACCGAAAACGATCGCGATGGCGTTCAGAATCACGGAGTGACCACCAATACGGGGGCTCTGGACCCGGGCGGGAGGGCGCCCGAGGCGCCGCGATCCACCATGCCGGGCGACATCATCGTCGGCCTGGATTCCAGGGCGATGATCGTCACGATCACAACCGTTTCGTGAGGGGGCTGAGATGCAAAGACAACAATTCACTGCAGTGGCGTTTTGCCTGGTCCTGGGCGTGTGTTTTTTCCTCGGCGCCTCCGACCATCCCACCCTCGCTCGGGGTTTCGCCCCGGGAAGCGTCGGCTCAAGTGGAGGCGTCGATACCGCCAATCTGTTCAACGGCTCGGTCAGCGCGTCCATTCCTCTCGGTGTCCGCTACCCGGTCAGTGAACACTTGAGTTATGGATTCACGCTCCATTATTCTTCCAGGATTTGGGACTACGAACAGATTGATAACCTTTCCAACTGCCCTGGCTCCCCCCCAACGGGGCCGGAGTATTGTACGGAGGCCCAGCTTTCCGAAGATTTCAACGCCGGTCCGGGGTGGCGGATTTCTTTTGGAGAGTTGAAGCCTTCCTGGCCGCATTGGGTCTACGTTGCCCCCGACGGAAGCGAACACAGGTTTTATGACACGCTTCACGAGGATGACGGTAACCAACAGGCCTCCATATCCTACACGCGAGACAACACCTACCTCCGAATGACGGAGTATTCCGCCACCGAAGAGAGCATGATCGAATTTCCGGATGGTGCTCGCCACTTTTTCAAGGATTTCGACCCGGCTCCAGGCTATTTACACCAGGACTGGCGGCTGTGGAAAATTCAGGATCGCTGGGACAACTGGGTTGAGGTCGATTATCAGACGACGACGGATCAAAACGGTGACCATGGT
>CAYSHZ010000169.1:0-8092 GCA_964430905.1 uncultured Thermoanaerobaculia bacterium
TGGCTGTAGTCGGGTGTGACGCAGACGATGGTGTCCTGGTCGGCCAGGCTCTGGTCATCGTTGACCTCGACACCGATGGCCTCGAGGACTCCGAAGGTCACCTGGGCCGGTGTCTGGAAGCCGTGACCGAAGATGGTCACTCTTTCGCCGCCGTCGATCGGTCCGCCGGTCGGAGCGATGGCCGTGATCTCGGGTGTCGGCTCATCGGCAAGGTAGACAAAACCGGCTGTCAAGGTTGCGGTATAGGGGCCACTGGTCTCATACGACGTGGTGACGATCACGTCGACCGGCTGATCGGCGTCGATGGGTGTCGAGCTCCACCGAGGCGTCAAGACGACGACCTGGGTTCCGTCGGCCGAGACCGAGAGGACCACGCTGTCAATTCCACCAATGGTCACACCATCAACTGCTGCCGGGGTATCGGTCACAGTACCGTCCTCGTCCGTGACGGTCGCCCGGAAGTTCCGGCCGAGGATGGTGACCTGTTCGCCGCCCCCACTCTGACCGTGATCCGGAATCACCAGGTAGATCGCAGGTTCATCCAGTACGGACTGCGGCCCGGAGGGTCCAGCGAGGAAGGTGAAGGCACCAGGAAGGGTCTCATTCTGCTCGTCTGCAGTATCCAGTCCAACTCTGACCGTCACCACAGAGGACCAGTCAAGGAGCCTTTCGTCATCGGTCAGATTACTGATATAGGGCGTCCGGAGGGTAATCGAACCGTCGGCGGTCAGGGGATTGCTCTCGACAACGCTGTCGATGATTCCCGGATAGCTCTGACCGTTGACCTCGAAATCGACTTCAACGGGCGCAACGATCCCCTTGCCGTTCATGGTGACCTGTTCGCCGCCGTTGAGAGAACCGCGGTTGGGCATCAAGGGCTGATAGATCTGAAGGGTGTTGGAATCCTCACGGTGGCGGTAGGTCACCGCAAGGGAGGAGGTCGCAGTACTGACCTTGGCGGTCAGTCCGTAGGGGCCTTCGGTCTGGGCCACCAGACTGGTGGTCACCGAACCGCCGGACGCGGCCAGGCGGTGGGTGTAGGTCCCGATGGCGCCAAGCCCGAATTGTGGATCGGTTTCATTCCCGGAGTAGCCAACCGAAATTTCGATCGTCGTACCGTCGGGAACGGGGGCGCCGTCCTTGGTCGCGCTGGCCGTAATGACCACGACCGATCCCACGTAGGGATTGGTATCGGAAGAGGCAAAGGACGTTATTGCCCACGAGGCAACCCCCGTCGGCGGCGCCGACGATGCTCCCGAACCACCGCCGGAACATGCGGCAACGACAATGGTCGCGGTGATGACTAACGCACTGAGGTACTTATTCATGGTCTGAGACCCCCGATCAGTTACAGAAGAAGCGGAAGGTTGCTTCTACGGGTTGGGTCGAGATGGTTTTTCCCGAGACGACCCTGCCGCGAATCACCAGGTGCAGGGCTTCGCGAACGTAGGCATTTCCGGTTTCGGGATCGATGCCGCCATTTTCAGGGAAGAGATAGTTGAAGGGAGGATCGTCGAGAAATTCCTCTCGATAGATCCGGTAGTTTTCGAGATCCGCTTTTCCGCCCGCAGGGACAAAGACCGAAACGGCATTGGACCAGTCGGGCGAGACCACGGTGCCGTCGTCAATCCGCCGGGTCGTCACGACCCACTCGGAGAGACTGACGTCCTGGTTGGGCGTCAAGGACGCACCGGGATCTTTGGGTTTGGACTGGATGTTCATCTTGGTAATCGTCAGATCCCCGGTTGACACACAGACGTTGACTTCGGGGTTGTATTCCTCGATTTCGACGGTCAAGAAAACCGCCGCCCCGGAGTTGTCCAGGGCCGATGAGCCGCTACAGCCGGCGGAAAACACCAGCCCTGCCGCGAGAACACTTATGGTCAGCAGGCGATACATGCTTCCCCTCCCTCAGTACTTCACGATTCGTGGCGTGATGAAGATCAGAAGTTCATCGTGCCGTTGGTTGATGGATTTGTTGCGGAACAGATGACCGAGCACCGGAATCTTCCACAGCCCGGGAACCCGATTATCCTGATCCTGATCATCAATCTGGTAGATACCACCGATGACGGTTGTTCCGCCGTCCCGGACCAGCAATTCGGTCTGGGCATCTCGCGTCAGGATCGGCGCGTTGTTGCCACCGACGATCTGGCCGGCCTGCAGGGGCTGCTGCTTGCGAATATCAATCTTGAGGTTGACCGTACCCTCGGCGGTGATCTGAGGTGTCACCTGAAGCCTGAGGGTGGCATCAACATACTGAACCGTGACGGTGTTGTTGGCAACCGTCTGGACCGGAATCTGGAGTCCCGAACGAATGGAGGCGGTCTTGAGGTTCTGGGTCGTGACCCGCGGAGTGCTGACAATCTTCGCCACACCCTCGCTCTCGGCTGCCGACAAGAGGAAATCCAGATTGAAGGTATTGAGGATGTCTCCGAATGCCATCGACAATACGCCGGCCGCGTTGTTGGAGCCGCCAAGGTTGACGCCGCCTTCGGTCGTGATCGTATTGGGGAAGCGCGATCCGGTGGTGTTGCCATGGGCAACGTCGTTGACCGAATTGAAACCCCAGGTGATCCCGAGGTCACGGGAGAAGGTCCGCGTCGTTTCGACGATCCGGCCTTCGATGACCACCTGCGGAGTCGGTTGATCAAGGGTATCGATCAGGCGAAGGACGCCTTCGACCCGGTCAATGGTATCCCTGATGATCAAGGTGTTGGTTCGCTCGTCAACAACGACCGAGCCCCGATCCGACATCAGATAGGAGTCGCCGGACAAGAGCGCCGATACTTCCTTTGCAGTCGCATAGGACAGGGGTTTGACCACTGTCTTCAGGGGCTGGGCGACTTCCTGCTGTGCCAGATAGGCCGCCCTTTCGTTCTTCTCTCGGGTCAACTTGGTGACCGTGGATACCCGCAGGACGTTGTTCTCCAGCAGATAGTCCAGACCGTTGATCCTCAGAATCAGGTCAAGCGCCTGATCCCAGGGAACGTCACGCAATTCGACGGTCACCGATCCGTTGACTTCCGGGTCGATGACGATGTTCAGCTGGGTCAGTGCCGAGAAGGTCTTCAAGACATCCTTGATATCGGCATCCTTGAGGGTCAGGCTGATCGGGTCACCGGTGAACTGAACCTCTCCGGTCGCCACCTCGGTTGTCGCATAGGTATCGGCTGAAGGATCGGGAAGATCAAGCTCGGTCGCCGCTGCGGCCTCTTCAACCAGCTGTGATGGATCGGCCTGCCAGGGGTTGCGTTCCGGGATGACCGGAGCCACTTCCTCGACCACCGGGGGAGGAACGTCAAGCTGCTGTTCAAGGGTTCTCTCCGCCTGTGCCCGATCTCCGTTCGAAAGAGCATCGTCACCAACGACGGTCACTGCATGGTCGCCCTCAAGATTGGAGATTGTCGTTCCGGAAATGACGACCGGCGCCGGCTCGGAAAGAGTTTCCACAACGACGGGAGCAGCGTCACCAATAGTCAACACGGCACCCTGGGCGCCGGAGACCAGTTGGTAGTCGGCCATAGACTTGAGGTCAACGACCAATCGGGTGACCGGATGGGGCAACGATTTGAATTGTGCCACCCGCACCTTTTCCACCACGGCTGATCCGACGGGGAAGACGTGGCGATCAATCCGGTTGATCACACCGTCGAGATCGATCACCAGGCGATCAGGCGCCGGGAGGGTGAATGCACTGCCCTCAAGGGCTCGATCACCACGGAGTTCCACTATGACGCCATCGCCGGAGCGTGTACACACGACCCCGAGCAGACTTCCCGGCCCGGTGGCCGTTTCACCCGCAGCAGGCTCTTCTGTGGGGATCTCGGCCCGAGTGACCACTCGAGGCAAGGTTGCCAGATGTGCGGGCTCAGGCACCGCCGGGCTTGCCGACTCCGGGGACACCACAGTGTCGTCCAGCATCGTAAAGCGCAGGGTCAGACCCTGGGCCGTACCGGCCAGATCCAGCTCTGCAGGCGCCGAAAGCCAAACCGTCAGGCGAGCATGGGTCTTGCCGAATTCCTCAACCATGGACAACTCGGCACGGTCAATGCCGAGATCCGGTTGAGAAACCGCCGCCACACCGTCAGCCCAGGAAAGTTCGGGCATCTCAATGACCCAAACACCCGGCTGCGGCGAGTAGTGCACGGTTTCCAACCCATCCGTTGAACGGAGGTTGATCACCGGGCCCGTGGCTCCGGCCTCGACCAGCATGTCACGCACTTCCGGGACTGGGTTCGCCGCCGTTACGCCGGAAACACATCCCAGCAACACGAGTCCGACCGCTACCAGCAGGATGCGGACGTTCTTACTCATCATGCCGTCCCCCAATTCTTAAAATATCCCTTGTAATCAGTCATCTGCCAGTACCCGAACAACCTCTTCATACGGTTGCGTTTGTTTCGGATCATCGGCCTGTTGTCGGAAAATAACCCTGTCCGAAAGGATCTCCTTGACTTCACCGTTATACAGCTTCGTTTCGGGACGGAGGATGTACGAGAGGTTATCCCGTCCCACAACGAATGCCAGAATACCGGCCGAAGTCTCGATGATGCCTTCCAGGCGAAGCTCTTCAATCATCATCCCCGGCAAGCCCGGAGGCCGAACACGACCCTCTTCTTCGTCGGGAGCATCCAGACCATCGAGGAGCGACCTGAAAGGATCGCGCCGTCCGGCCGGATCGTAACTGAAGAAATCGTCATGTTGGACCCGCTGGTCACCCCTGAGGATATCGTCAATGCGGGAGACATCGACTTCTTCCTCCTCGGCCAACTTGTTGGCCTCTTCAACCAATTCATCCTGCGCCCACCCCTGGGTCACCGGGGTCAGCACCAGCGCCATGACGGCACTCCAGATCAGAATCTTTGCCATCGACATCACTGACCTCCATCGCTCTTGTAGATAAAGGTCCGCTGGGTGAAGGACGCATGGATCGTGTAGGGTCCGCCGCTCTTCGATCGTGCCGGTGAAATCTTCAACTCATCGACGTTGATGATTCGGCGGAAACTGCTCAAGCGATCGAAGAACAGACCCAGTTCATGGTAGGTGCCGTCCAACTCAACCTTGATCGGCCACTCGTAATAGTATTCCTTCTCTTCAAAAGCGCCGGGAGTAAACCGCTGGAAGCGGAGGAAACCGCGCTCGATCAACTGTTTCAATCTCTTGATCAAGACCGGGGTTTCCTTACGGGTCGGCAAGATCTTCGTCAGGCGGTCCAGTTCCAGCTCATACCCCCGAATATCCTCCTCGAGTTTCGGCAGGTCGGCCTTGGCCTGGCGGCCCTTTTCGATCTCACGTTCCAAATTAAAGATGTCCTGTTCGAGGTTCTCGATATCGACCTTCAGGTCCTTGAAGACGTAAACGTTCATCGCGATGAAAATCGCGACCCCAAGAACCAGGCCGACAATCAGCGACACGTACCAGGGCTTTTCGTTCAGATCAAGTGCCATGGCGCCCCCCTAGCCCTCGGCCGCATCATCAGTCGAGACAATTTCCGAAGGTTTGTAGGTGAAATCGCACTCCAACCGGAAAGTGAATGCATTTTCACGCTGCCGCTGAATGGTCACCACCGTCGGTTCACTGAAGAACGGTGAGGCATCAAGATTATCGACATAGTTGGCAAAAGCATTCTCATCCAAAGCCATTCCGTTGAGGATCACATGGTTTTTGGCAAGACTGAGGCCGGTCAGCCAGACCAGATCCGGCATCGCGCGTGAGACCTCATCGAGGATCCTGACCGGACCCTTTTGGTTTTCCTTGAGCTGCCGGATGGTATCGATCTTGGCCTTGAGCTGGGCCCTCTTGGCTTCCAACTCCACGACCTTGTCGATGTACTTCTGCAGCTCGTTCCGCTCGGCCGTTTTTTCGGCCTTGACGCTTTTCAAATCCTGGATTGTTGAGTGGAGCATGTACCACCGGCCGCCGGTAATCGCCAATGCGATCACCAGGATGGCCAGAAGAATGATGTCCCCCTGATGGGCACCCAGTGAGATCTCGGGGGTCGCCCGTTTTGTGACTGCGGCTTCAGGTCCCGTGGAAACCAGATTGATCTTGATCATCGGCTCAATCTCCGACCGTGCGGACCGCGAGGCCCACCGCCACCGTCATGGCCGAAGCGTGCCGGTTGATCCAATCCGGATCGAAATCCGACTCGCTGTAACGGATATTCCGGAAGGGGTTCAGGATTTCAACATCAACCTGAAACCGACCCTTGATGACCTCATCCAAATTGACCGTCTTGGCGGCGCCGCCGGCCAGCACCACACGCTCAACCCGATCTACCGACGACGTGGCCACGAAGAAATCAATGGTTTTTTGAAGCTCCGCCGCCAAATCCTCCGAGACGCTGTTGATCACGCCCAGGACTTGCTGCAAGGTATGATCTCCGATCCGCTCTCCCTGCTTCAGCCGCTCGGCGTCCTCCCGGGGAATATGAAGTTCCCGCTGAATGGCCTCGGTGTACTGATTTCCACCGAATGCCACATCTCGCCAGAAGACCGAAGAACCCTCATGCAAAACGCTGATGTTCATCACGGAAGCGCCAACGTTGACCAAAGCCACGGTCTCCATGCCAAGTCCGTAGTTGACCTCGTAGGCGTTCTGAACCGCAAAGACATCAACGTCCACCAGGACCGGCTGACGACCCGCCTGAACGACGACGGAGGTGTAGTCAGCGATCCGATCATTCTTGACGGCCACCAACAAGACATCCATCGAGTCTCCACCGGCGCCGTCGTCAAGAACCTCGTAGTCGAGGTTGACGTCGGTGATGTCGAATGGGATGTACTGTTCAGCCTCCCATTGAATCGACTCGGCCAACTCTTCCCGGCTCATCGCCGGAAGCTGGATCTTCTTGATGATCACCGAATGCCCGGAAAGTGACCCACCAAAATTTTGGTTCTTGACCCCGTTCTCGGAGATCAAGCGGGACACGGCCTCGACGACCAGCGACGAGTCCATGATTGCGCCATCGACAATCGCCTCCGAGGAGAGCTCGGCTATTGCGGCATGCTGAAGTTGAAATTCACCGTCTTTCAGTGACTTCAACTCGACCAGCTTAACCGCTGACGATCCAACGTCGCACCCGACAATTTGTTTTTTTCGCTTTCCAAACACGGCTTATCACCTTCAATCAAGAGTATTCGCGAAAGTGAACCATATTTCCTTACGTAAATGAGGCTACCAAGGGTGTCAAGTGCTGTCAAGAGCAATTCTTCCAGAAAGATAGCCTCTCCCAGCAAGGGTTATGGGACTCTATTCTGATTGTGTCAATGATCTGGACCACACTGTACCATCAGTTTTTCGCGCAATTGCCGACTTGGGAATAAAAAAACACCGTAACCCAAACTGGTTACGGTGTTAATAAAAATTTGAATGCCGTTAGATTCTCGGAGCCTTAATGACTTTGCCGGAACGAATACACCGAGTACATGCCTTGACGTATTGAGGGCTCCCGTCGATGACGGCCCGCACTCTTTGAAGATTAGGAAGCCAACGCCGCCGGGTCAAATTGTGGGCGTGAGAAACGTTGTTGCCGGTCATAGGACCCTTGCCGCAAATATCGCATCGCTGCGCCATGATGTATTTCCTCCTCTATACCCGAATACCGGGGCTCGCTTTAATACCATAGGACCGCTGGAGAATCAAGTATTTGACCCAAAAATTGGTACTGTCACCCGTATCGCTTGACTTTGGATTTCCATGAAAGGTGTTACGGCGCGCCCGGAGACGAAAACCGGCGGCGTCCGCTCCTGCGTTCGACCTCGTGCATCCCCTTGAGGGACACCAGCCGTTCGATGATCCGACGCAAGTGGTCCGCATCCTCAACCATCACCGTCACCGATGCACTGCCACGTTCCTCACCATGCTCCGTCTGAAGGTGGCATGAAAGGATACCCGACCCCTCGGCTGAGATGGCATGGGAGATCGACGCCAGCATCGCGGGATCCTCCCCAAAGACCATGTCGAGATCGACCTGGGACCCCCGCCCGTTCCCGGTACCTCCCGACCACCGAACAGCAATCTCCCGTTCCGGGTAGTAGAGGAGATTCTTGACGTTGGGGCAGGACCGGGCATGAACGGCAACCCCCTT
>CAYSHZ010000170.1:0-8080 GCA_964430905.1 uncultured Thermoanaerobaculia bacterium
TACAACCACTTCAACCAGACATTGTGAAGTATTCCCCCAGAACAACACGGTCCGCACCGACACCGACCAACGGAACCAGGACAGCCAGCACAAAAGCGACACCAACCACAATCGACTGTCGAATCACAATCTCCTCCTTATAAAATGAATCATCAAGAAATGATTTTCTCGTATTGGAGTAGGCTAATCTTCACGGTTGGCCATCTCCATGGTTACAATACATGCTCAACTCTGCAATTTCAAATCGGCCAATTTCAGTTGGTTTTCCCCCCGACCAACGCCAGCACCGGAAAGTCACCATTGCATCCGCTCTCGTCCATATTGGGATCACCCGAGGACGGGAAACTGGACCCTACCGCGGTGACCGAACCGGAGAGCGTCAAGCCGTCCTCCACAACAAAGTGAACCGTCCATGCCATCTCGCCACTTCCGGTCGAAAGGTAGCTGTCGGTGAACGTCACTCCGGCGGACATCTCGGAGACTGCGGTTGCGGGGAAGTCGAGGCCCCAGCGGAACACCAGCGGGCAGTCCGCCGCGGTGTCTGCGTCCTCATCCTTGTCCCAGTTGCCATAGGTTCCCGTAATCGTCTCCACGATTCCGTTCGTGATGACGATATTTCCACCGGCGGCGAAACCCTCGCTGTCGGTCAGGCTGAATTCATAGGTGCCGTCGACCGAGTTCTTGGATCCAAGGGATGTCGAGCTCTCCAACGTTGTCGGATCGGTACTCTTTTCGTCAACCTTCGAGGCCCCAACGACGACCGAACCGGCCGTCACCGTCACCCGCAAGGTCCCTTGATCAAAGGTGCCACTGGGAAGGACCTGGTTGATCTTCTTCAAATAGGGTTCATAGGCTTCCAGGTCCAACGATCCGGTGGCCAACTCGTCTCCCGCAGGATCAAGGAGAGCGAGCGTCATCGAGGCACCCTCGGCGCCTGCCAGAGCGTAGAAATTGGTCCTGAAGACCTGATTGACATAACTCAAGCCCACGATGTCGGACCTCGAGCCCTGGGTGATCGCTGCCTCGACCGGCACACCCTCGAAACCCTGACCGAAGGTCTGAGTTCCATCGGACGAGAAGATCCTCGAGTTGACGACGACCTCGGTGTCTGCGGTCACCCTGAAGGCGCCGGCGCCGGAATTGAGACCAAAGTCTTCCTTGAGGATATCCGTCATCACCAGGGTCTCACCGGGCGACAACGAAAAGGGAACCGAGATGGGATTGGTGTTGGCCTGACCCCGGACGAGCCAGAAGACCGAACCGTCGATCGCCGCCTCGCCGGGATTCATCACATAGAGATCAGTCACCCATACGCCGGCCCGAGCCGCAGCCGGCACCAAAACGTCCGTTCCGGGATTGAGGGCGTCAACCGGCACTCCCGATCCGATCACTACGAGCAAACTCAGAAAAACAATCGTAAGTCGCATGTTTCCTCCGAAGAAAGACTGTCATCGCTTTCGCACCCATGGCGTCATCCCTGGGCGCCCCAACGATGCGCAGGACTTTACCCGAATTCTCGAACGACGTACACCTCGAATGGTGACCTGACTCACCCCCCCCTCAATAAATCTATAGGCTCACGCTTGACAAATATCGCCCGGAACCGGGTATCCTCCCCCGTCGCCAAGTCGAATGGCCCGAAACCGGCGCCCAAGGAGTCACCATGGTACCCAGTCTTTCGCTCTCATCTCGTCTCTCCGGTCTCCTCGTTCGAAGTATGATCCTGGCAACGATTGCTCTGATTTCTATTGCAACGATCCTCCCTGCAGCAAGCCCCCCCGACTTCAGACTGAAGGACACCGATGGAAAATGGTTCTCATTGAAAGACCACATCGGCAACGAAGTGATCTACCTCAGTTTCTGGGCAACCTGGTGCGTACCCTGTCGCCGCGAAATGCCCCACCTCCAGAAGATGGCCGACGATTTCAAGGACCAGGGATTTATCGTCGTCAGCGTCAACACCGACCCCCCGGCGACCACCAGTAAGATCAAACCCTATCTGCGCCGCCACAAGATCACCTTTACGACCGTTCTCGACCCAGACAACAACGTCCTCGACAAGTACAACCCGACGAGAGAACTCCCCTACGGCGTCCTGATCGACCGTCAGGGCAATGTCAACGAAATTTATGCCGGCTACCGCACAGGCGACGAGATTCGCCTGCGAAAGGCGGTGGAGACCTTGGTGTCCACCGGATCAGAGGGAGGACCCGAGAAAACCGAGGAGTCGTCAAAATGATCCAACGCCTCCACCTGGCATCCCTGGTCCTGATTGCTGCCCTCGCCTTGATGCTGACGACAGCATCCCTTGCGGCCCAGGAAGAGGAAGAGTCCTCCGGACCATCATTCAGAATTTTCGGCCAAACAACCTCCTATCTCGAACTCAACCAGGCTGAGGACGGGCACTCCGACGAGGACTACACCAAGTTCAAGCAACTCCTCAGCTTCAACGTCGAGTGGTCCCGATGGACCATCGGCGCCCAGGTCGATTACCTCCACTATTCCGATCTGGACCTTGTTGATCGGCTGGACCTCGATCGATTGCACGATACCTGGGAACTTCGAAAGTACTTCATCGATTACTCGTCCGACCACGTCTCGGGCCGCCTTGGTACCTTCTTCTCGTCATTTGGGCGCGGATTGACCCTCTACGTTCAGAAGAACGAGACTCTGGGCTTCGACGAGCCGATTCACGGCGGCACCATTACCGCAACCTTCGATTTCCTCGACGTGACGGTGCTTGCCGGCACCGTCACGGAACCGGTCCTCCAGAACCAATATGACAGAGTTTTCGAGGACGACATCAGGGGTGGCCGAATCCTGGCGCGATTGCCCCTCAACACCTATCTTGGCGGCTCGATTACACGGGCCAAACTCGACCGCTTTTTCCCGGTGGGCGTCGATACGGTTGACGTCTGGAGTGTCGAAGGCGGCATCTCCGAAATTGGGGGGATCGTCGATGTCCACGGGGAATGGGCCGAGATTGAACAGACGCAGTCCATCGGAGATTCCCAAGGCCACGGGGGCTACTTCTCGGCTTCCGGGTACTTCGGTCCTATCACCATCCTGGCGGAATATAAGGACTACTGGAACTTCAAGTACCGCTATAATCTGCCGCCCAATGCGGGAAGAGAAATCGAAAGCTACAACCACAACGACGTCAAGGGACCCAGACTCCTCGTATCGGCCGACATCATGTCGATCGGTGCAGTTCTCTATGGCAGCTATGCCAGGTTCAATACGCACAAGAAGGAATCGTCCCTCGGTGGTACCGACGGAGACCAGCAGAATGAATGGTACGTCATGCTGGAGGAGAGCGCCGGACCGGTTTACCTCGAGACCAGCTACTTCGATCGTCGGTGGGTCGATCGGGATTTTGAACAGCAGCACATCATCGGTGATCTCCACCTGGCCCTCGGCGACCGGGACGAGATCATCTTCAGCTACGACAAGCGCCTGGAAAAAACCTCATACTTCAACCTTGCAACCCATAGGTCCTCCCTCTCTTATTCCCTATCCCCCCATGGGGTTGTATCCCTGCGCTATGCGTGGGAGGAAAAGAGCGGACGCGACACCGAAGGGTTCTGGGGTATCAATATCGAGTACCTTCCCAAACCGACGATGACGTTAAGCCTGTTTGGAGGTGAAGATCCGGGAGGTCTGGTATGTGCCGGTGGACAGTGCCGGATCGAACCACGATTCAAGGGCTACAAGGGAACCTTCACATGGAGGTTCTGATCCGGGGCCACCTCAGCACACGTCAAATTCAAACCCATGGACTTTTTCACAGGGCCCGCATAGGCTCTCAGTCAATCCGGCCTTATTGACCGGAGTTCGTTTTTCAAGGAGTACCTGATGACCATCACATCCCAGAAGCGAAAGCTCTTCCTCTTGACCCTGGCCGCCGCCGGCCTGATTTCGGCCCTGGCCGGCGCCGCCGACCGCGTCGTCCTCGGGGAGTACTTCACGAACGAGTATTGAGCGGACTGCATGACCACGGGTCCCGTGGTCTCCGACTTGATCAACCAGCATTCCGGCCAGTTCGCCGTCATCACCTACCACTATGCTGATGCCTTCAACGTGCCCTGGGGGGATGAGCGTCTTGATACCTTCTATTCCCTCGGCGGCGCCACACCGACAATGATGTTTGACGGGTGGCTCAATTGTCCCTCGCGAAACCTTTCCGATTGCCTCGACCAGCAGTTGGCCGTTGCTGCCGACACGACAATCGAACCTGCAGCATCCCAGGTCTCGGGACCGACATGGGACGTGACTGCAGAGATCTGCGTCGACAGCGGGGCCCCAAGCCGCACAATGCGGATCTACACGGCCCCCGCCCTCAATGACCACCCCAATCCACCGGATTACTCCAGAAATCTCCTGATGCAGGCCCCGGGCGTCGAAGACGTCACCCTGGCCGGAGGAAACTGCCAGACTGTCACGACCCGCATCACTTTCGACAGTGAGAGCTGGTCCAACCAGAACAACATCGTCGTCGTCATCTGGGCCCAGGAGCCCAACAGTTCCGGGCCAGCCACCGCATTTCAGGCGGCAACCATGCCATGGCCTTTTCCGCAGGCCACCGAACTGACATCAATCGTCATCAGCCCCCAGACCGCCGAGATCTCGGTCGGCGAAAGCCAGGGCTTCACGGCCGTCGGCAAGGACCAATTCGGCGCCGATTTCCCGCTTTCCAATCCCGAGTGGAGTATGACCGGTGATGGCGAGGGCACCCTCGACCCGACCTCGGGCAGCACAACGACCGAGTTCTCTGCAACCCAACCCGGAACAGTTCAGATCACCTGCAGTGAAGGATCGGTCTCCGGTACGGCAACGCTCGTCATTGCGGGTGATCCCCCGGCACTGAGCGAGATCGTGGTCGCACCGGCGACTGCTGAAATGGTGGTCGGCCAGCACAAGATCTTTGTGGCCACCGGTCACGACCAGTATGGCAACGACATCGGTTTTGAGGACCCCCAATGGCAGGCGCAAGGCGACGGCAGTGGTTCTTTCGATCCGCCCAGCGGAAGCTCAACGCCCCAGTTCATCGCCGAGACTCCCGGTGACGTTCAGATCATCTGCTCGGTCGGGGACATCTCGGGGCATGCCTCGGTTGTCATCACCGGTGATCCCCCTCAACTGACGGAGATGACGGTCAATCCCGATTCGGCCACCGTACCTCTGGGCTCAGACGTGATCTTCACGGCGACCGGCATCGACCAGTACGGTGATCCCTACACCCCAGACAACGCACAATGGAGCGTCAGCGGGGATGGATTCGGGACCTTTGACCCCTCAACCGAAAGCGCCACGGTCACCTTCACGGCAACCACCGCAGGCGAGTGCACCGTCACAGCCCAGCAAGACGGTCTCAGTGCCTCGGCGACAGTGGACATCACCGAGGTTTCGGGCCTGCCAAAACCCCGAAGGGTCAAGGCCAGGCACACGCCGTAGATCAAGAGCGCCCCACTTGGGGCGCTTTTTTCATTTCCCTGAGGTCTATTGTGACTCGTTGATATATTTGGAACGGGCAACCCACGGCCCCGCGTCGATTCTCGGCCGATCAAGGTCAGTATTGGAAACATGTTGAAATACGAGGGTCACCCGTCACTCAAGCGCGACAACGGTGTCAGCCACTTCAACCCCTCGAGGCACGTCACGGTCCTGCCAGGATCCGACATCTCCGCTTTCGAACCCGTCGGAGAAGATCTCGGATGTCGTTTCCGGAAGTCCGTCCCAAATTTCGATGTCATCCACCCACTGGTGTTTTGCTGTCACAACGTCGTCGTCGGTGGAACCGTAGATCTGGGTCAACATGATGAAGTCAATCGGTTTCGAATTCCGAGTGGTCGGACCCAAATGGTCACCGATGACCTGGTGGTTGACCTTCCAGAGGGCTCGGCCATCCTCGCCCTCATTCCAATGCCAGAAGAACTCGGTCAGGAACCACTCCCCGATCGGAACAGGAACCTCTCGGTTATCGATCTCCCAAACCGGAGACCCGGGATCAGCATCACCCTGCCAATGCCAATAGGGAGTGTCCGAGCCTTCGTCCAGATAAATGAACGCAATGAGACGGAACCCGTCACCGGCAGCGTAGTCTTCAGACTTCCACTCGAAAAACGTTCGCCATGCACCACGGCCATTGACGTTGTTGACATAGTCCGCATTAATCTTGATCCAGTACCTGATGAAGAGATCGGAGGTTCCATCAGTGATTTCATCGATCGTGTAGGGGCACTGGCCGATATTGCCCACCGGTGACCCGTAATGCTGAACCGAGTACAGGGCACGGGTAGGAGTACCCCCAGGACCGATGACCGTTTGGATCTCATTTTCCAGGGCCTGATGGAAATCATGACCGATGTACTGAAGATACCCCGTCCCGCCGAGCACCTCGATGGGCCACGAGAACCCGGTCTCGAGATCCTCACCCAGAATCAACTGCTCACAGACGTAACCGTCATCATCATCAATGAACTCGGAATCCAGGTAGACCGCCTCTCCAAAACCGGAGTGAAAGAGGAGGTTCTGCCCGGCAGCCGGGGTTGCCGGCACAAGCCAACCACCACCGAGGAGAACGGAAACAAACACTCGATAAACATTCTTCATCATCGATACACACCCGGGCCACCTCAAGAATGCCATGATTCGCGTCCCGGCGCGACTGAACAGACCAGAACAGTATCGGAGTCCGCTTGCCAAGGCACCCGGTGACCGGTAGGTTGCAACCCATGAAAGACGACACCTCGGCAAAATCCGGAAGGAGCAATGGTGGCCGGCTGAACCAGTTTCTGGCAGCTCCACGGCGTGCCGTATGGACCATGGCGGCGCCGATGATGGCTGGGATGGCCGTCCACACCATCTACATGATCGCCGACACGGCCTTTATCGGAACCCTCGGCACCGAAGCGCTGGCCGCCGCAACTTTTGTTGGTCCGGTCTTTTTCTTGATGGTGGCCTTGACGATGGGTTTGAGCTCCGCAGTGACTGCCTTGGTGGCCCAGGCTGTCGGACGACACGATGCGACTGGGGCAGACCAGGTGGCAGGAACGGCCATGTCCGTTGGGGTCGTTGTCGGCTGCGGGATGGCGATCCTGGGCCTGACTACCGGGCCAACCCTATTGACCCACCTGGGCGCCAGCGGGCAAAACGCATCCCTGGCCTGGGAGTACTTCCAGATTATCTGTCTTGTGGTTCCCCTGTTCTTCATCTCGAGCGTCTTCAGGGCTGTACTGACCGGTGAAGGAAACGCCCGTACACCGATGCTCGTACTTGCCGGGACAACTGTACTGAACATCATCCTCGATGCGGTCTTCATCTTCGTACTCAACCTCGGTCTCAGGGGCGCAGCCCTGGCCACCGGTGCTTCTGTCCTGGTCTCCCTGGGGACCTTCGCCTACCTGATTCTGAAACGGCGGACCACCTATGTGCGCTTCCGGTTGCCCAATTTGGCACCCTCGAGACCGGTACTGGGTCGTCTCTTTGGCTTGGCCGCACCCACTGCGGCCGGCATGGTGGTGATGTCGGTCGGTGGATTGCTCCTCAACCGACTCTTGTCCGGATTCGGCGAGGTCGCCGTAGCGGCCTATGGGGCGGCATCCAAGGTAGACATGATCGTGGCCCTGCCGATCATCGGCCTAGCCAGCGCATCCGTCAGTGTCGTCGGTATGTTCGCCGGAGCCGGCCGCAGAGATCTGGTCCGTTCGACGGCTCTTTACACATACCGTTGGGCTCTTCTGCTCGCCTCCCTGATCGGCGTTGCGGCCTTCCTGGGATCGTCTGCAATCCTGGGCATCTTCACTTCTGATGCGGAGGCCATAGCCATCGGGCATACCTACCTGGGCTTCATGGTTGTTGCATACCCCATGATGGCCTTCGGCATGACCTCCGGAAGGCTTCTCCAGGGGACCGGCCACGGGCTCCCCTCGCTTGTCATCACCAGCTTCAGAGTATTGATGGTCGGAATTCCGTTGGCCTACACGGCCGTCCTGGTATTCGACGCCCCCATCGAAGCCGTCTGGGCCTCCGTACTGACCGGTGGCCTGTGTTCCACGGTGCTCTCGATCTGGTGGGTCCG
>CAYSHZ010000171.1:0-8062 GCA_964430905.1 uncultured Thermoanaerobaculia bacterium
AGGGAGGACTGCCCCAGCCACGATGCCGCCAGGACGACGAGGCAGCAGGCGAGGGCGGCGAGGATGGGAAGGGTGATGCCCGAACCCAGACCGGCGATGCGGTTTTGCCATTGCGTTCGAAGCTTTCGCCGATTGGATTGCACCCTTGGGTGCGAATCGGTCACCGGAGGCGTCTCGTCATACATCTCCTTGTCAGTGTACAGCCTTTCGCGATGATCGTTTCCACGAGAGCGGCACGGCTCGGTTTCGGCCGGCAGGGGATTCGAACGGAACTGCGGGAGGGTTCAGCGGCCCTCGTGGCCGGAAAACAGTTGACAAGGGGGTTGAAATGCCTTAATTTCCAAAAATGTCTTGTAATACCAGTCAAACTGGTGGTAATCGACAAGGTCGAAAGCGCCGTGGATTGGCCTCCCTTTGGCTGGATGCATCATCTGTCGGGTCACCGGGACAGCTATTTCCGAGTGTGATGACACCCAGGGAGCACCGGGCACTGCATCCGGCGCGTGGCCCGCCATCGCCTGAATCTCGCTGAGGGATCTTTGGAAATTCGTTCAATTGACTATTTTTCTCAACGGTGATCTAAACAAAGGGAGGCATCATGCGAGTACGAACACATCTCAAGGCTGGACCGAGTAATGGTGGAAACCAACCCCCGCCACCGCCGGTAGGAACCGGAAGCTGAATATTGACTCCGAAGACTCTAGTGGTCGAGGGCTACGGCGTGCGATGAGGGAGTGATTCCGTCGAACCACGGGAGGTCAAACCACCGCGGGTTGATGCCGGCATCAAGGGCCCGTTCGAAGTAGACCGCCGCCTGATCCGGACGGTCGGTGAGGGAGAAGACCAGGGCTGCGGCGTAGAGAACGTGGGGGGATTCGGGGTCCAGATCGAGGGCTTGATGGATCGTCCGGAGGGCCTCTTCCGTCCGGCCGAGCTGGGCCATGGCCTGGGCCCTGATCTCCAATTCGCCGGCCTGCAGAGGACGGTCGTCGGGCTGCGATTCGATGGTGCGACGATACCATTCTTTTGCCAGGTCATCATTGCCCATCAGCTGGTGGCAGTCGGCCACATTGAGCATTGAAGCGGTTGACTTGGACCCTAGGGCAAGAGACCGTTCAATACTGATGAGCGCTTCTCCAAAATGATGAAGCAATAACTGGGCGTTTCCTAGGTTGGCGAGGTGCTGAGCTTCCGGGGCGATCGTAATGATTTGAAGAAACAGCGTTTCTGCATGTGCGGGATTACCTGATGTTAGTTCCAGAAATGCCCGTTCGATCATCACCAGAAGCGTCGAGGGCGCCCGCCGGTCGGCTTCGATAAGATGCTTCCGCGCAGCTTCGGTGTCTCCCAAAAATCGCTCGACCTTGGCCAGATTGAGTAGGTTCTTCCACGAGGGTGCACGAGTGGCGATGTCGGTCAAAATCACGTACGCTTCTTCAGCATGGCCGGTTTTTTGGGCCAGTCGAGCCCGCTGCTGGTCGGCTGCCAAATTGGCGGGCTCCAGGGTCTTAAGTTCGTCCAGGGTCGCTCTGGCAGTGTCGAAGTCTCCCGCGGCGATGGCCACTTCGGTCTCGGCAAGAAGGGTACGGAAGTCATTCGGCGCGGTATTTTTTGCTGATTGGACGGCTTCATACGCTTGGGTCAAGTAGACCTCGTTGGAGGTTGTCTCATACAAGAACCGGGCAACCGAGGCCTCAAGAACGGCCGCATTGAGAAGCCTGGGCGCCGATTTCCGGATCCGTCGAAGCTCGGTGAGAGTCTCGGGCCACGAAAGCTCCGGGGCCGGGCTCATGACCTTCTTCCAGATGATCAGAAAATCACGGTAGGCTTGGGGCTCGGCTGTGATACGGAACGCTCCTGCGCGTCTTTTTCGTCGGGGGTAGGCGGTCTGGAGATTGGCGGTGATCGTATCGGCAAGCAGGCGAAGGTTGTCGGCAGGTACTTCAACTTGGGTGGCCCAGAGGAGGCGGTTTTCTTCACCGGAGAGCCTGTTGATCTCGACGGTGACGGTGGTTTCCTTCGGGGTGATCGCCATCGTAATCAACTCGTCGGCGGCCACGGCGTGGGCAATTTGGCGGAGGTCTCCGGAGATGGCGTCGATCTCCCTCGGATTGATGACCTGGGCGCCTTCGATGGTGTTCAGGGCGTTGACCGTTGCGAATCGAAGGCCCGAGACGACAGAGGGGAGATCGCTGCTGTCCGTAGCGCCGGTCTGCGTCGGCTTGAGAATGGCGACCGTGAATGGAGGTGGCGGTGGTGGACGAAGCATCCACCACGCGCCGCCCAGGAGGCAGACGGTCGTCAGAGCGATCACGGTTCCCCAGATCATCCGGCGGCGGCCTGAAGCAGATTCGGCATCCTTGCGGTTCGCTGCTTCCATTTTGTTCAAGATGGCGCGGAGTCTGTCGCCGACTATTGAGGCCCCGGACGGACGGGCGGCAGGGTCCTTCTCCAGGAGTTGCATGGTCAGGTGCGCCAGATCCGGTGGAACACCAGGGTTGAGTTCATCTGGAGGTGGGGGAACAAAACTCCCAATCCGTTGCATGGTCTCAACCGGGACCGAGGTGCGGAAGGGATGCTCCGAAGTCAGCATGTGATAGAGCAGGATGCCCAGAGAAAAGAGGTCCGAAGAGGCTTCGATGATCTTGCCTTCGGCCTGTTCGGGTGACATTGCGCTCAGGGTTCCGGCGAGGCCTGAGCGCCCTGGAGCGTTCCGTGAGCCTTCGATTTCTCCGCCCCGGAGCACGGTTGCCAGGCCGAAGTCGAGGATCTTCGCCTTTCCCTCTGGCGTAACCATGACGTTTTCCGGTTTGAGATCGCGGTGAATGATGCCCTGGGCGTGCGCGGCCGCCAATCCGTCCGCGATTTCCATGGCGAGATTGATTGTCTTTTCGACCTCCATGGGACCAGCGCCGAGAACGGCAGCAAGGTTTTCGCCCTCTACATGTTCAAGAACAAGGAAATATCGATCATCCTCGCTGACGATGTCGTGAATCTGTGCCACCGAAGGGTGGTTAATGCGGGCGACGGTCTCGGCTTCGTGTCTCAGTCGAGCCTTGAGTTCCCGGTCATCGATCATCATTTGGGGGAGGGTCTTGATCGCGACGGTGCGACCGAGTTCCTCATCTTCGGCCAGGAAGACCTCGCCCATTCCACCAAAACCGATACGGTCGGTGATTCGGTAGCGACCAACGCGATCAGGCATCGTTGCTTCCAGGCCCTGGTGACTCATCCGAGCAGATCGGAAGCCTGTCGGCGCCCTGTAGGGAGGGGATCAACCCGCTGGAACCGCGTCGGCAAAGCGTGCGACCTTCTGCACCAGATCGGCATTTTTGAACGGCTTTTCAAGAATGTCGTCGGCGCCGGCTTCGAGGGCCGCCTTGAGTTCCTCCTCCGGCATTGCGGATACGACGATGATCTTGATGTTGGCCAGCTCGGGATCGTTCCGGATTGCCTTGAGGACCTCGATGCCGCTGAGGCCGGGCATCTTGAGGTCAAGAGTCATGACTGCAGGAGAGAAGGTCGCCGCCAAGGCGCCGGCCAGGAAACCGTCATTGGCGATCATGACGTCGAAACCCTTTCGGACCAGGGCCCGTTTGATGGCCTTGGCCATTGCGGCCTCGTCCTCGACGACAAGGACCCTTCGGGAATAGGGTTGCAATTCGGAGGGCAGAGGCACCCTGTGGTCTCGAAGGAACTCGAGGAAATCCCGCATCAGGACGCGATTGTCGCCCCGGGTCCCGGGAAGCTGATAGGCATTCAAGAGGCCGGTGTGGATCCAGCGGATCACGGTTCGATAGTTGACTCCGCAGAGGGCGGCGATGTCGCCGGTTGTCAGGTGTTTTTTTCGTTGTTCCCAGGGCATATGTGGCCTCCGTGCCAATTTTCATTCTGATTCTCGGCCACGTTAACCGAAAGGCCGACGAATCCAGTTTAACATCCTTTTGGTGACACACCAGTAAATCGCCGTTCCTTTCTTTCGGGTTCGCTTGGTTTTTGATGAGGCTTGAATATGTTGGATAGTCAGGAAAAAATAAAAACTAAAGAAGTAGGTAAAATAATATCTTCATATATACTTGAATCGAGACAATGAAGAATCCCCTCAGGAGGTTTGGCGCCAATGACGGTTTCCTTTTCGAGAACGGTCCGGTCCCTTCATTCGGAAAGTCCTCGTTCGGCGATGGTCGGGATTGTTGCGGCATCCGTCGTCCTCGGTCTTTGGGGTTGGTGGTTTGTGGCCGCCGATATTCCGGTATACGAGGTGACGAGTGATGCCTGGGTCGAGGCGGTGGATGCCGCACACCGTGCGGAGGCGTCCGTGGCTGGGCGGGTGGTAGAGGTGAATTTGGAGATTGGACGATGGGTTGAGAAGGGCGATCCGCTCGTCGTGTTGTCGGATCTTCAGACGTCCCGGCAGCTCTCCAAGGAGATTGAACGGCGAGAGGGCGCAGGGAGGAGACTCCGGGTTCTCGATTCCATTCGGACAATTACTGAGGAAGGGGCGGTTGCTGCTCAGCTTGAGGACCGCAAGGAGCTGGATCGTGCCCGGGCCGACCATCGTGTGGCATTGGCCGATCGCAGATTGGCAGTCGCTCAGGAGGAACGGGTTCGCCGACTTCACCAGGAAGGCCTGGTTTCGGATGCCGATCTCGAACGGGTCGCGGCACGACTGGCTCAGACGAAGGCGGCTGTTGAATCCTGGGAGGCGGAAATTGTTCATCTCGATTCGAAGATTCGTCGAAATAGGAGTGAGCGGTCCAAGGCGTTGGCGGAAATCGACAGTCGGGTTGTAGCGCTCGAAGTCGAAAAAGGAATTGCATCGCACGGGTCGGCCGAGTTGGCTTCCGAGGTCGAAGAGAGGACGATCAAGGCGCCAATCTCGGGTTGGTTGGGACGGGTGGCAGAGTTGAGACCGGGGTCGGTTGTGGCGGCCGGGGACCTGGTGGCGGTTGTGATTCCCGACGGTGATCTCAAGGTGTCCGCTCGGTTCCGGGCCGGGCCAAGCCTCGGAAGGATACGGGCCGGACAAAACGCCAGGTTGCGCCTTCGGGCATTCCCCTGGATGCGATTCGGCCAGGTTGACGCGGAGGTCCTCCGAGTCGGTCGGGAAAGCCTGGACGGTTTCATAAGGGTTGATTGCCGTCTTGGACCGGGGCATTACAACGGGGTTGTGCTTCAGCACGGCATGCAGGGAACCCTCGTTGTTGAGGTCGAGCGGATGTCGCCTCTTGAACTCGTGCTCACGGTGGCGGGGAAAGATCGGGGACCGGGTAGCGGAGAAATTGGGACGGAAGCGTCCCAATGCGACGAGCGGGGCTAGTCGGATGCCTGGTCAGCGGATTCGCTGGTTGGTTCCTGAGGTTGTTCAGACCTCGGCGATGGATTGTGGGCCTGCCTCTCTGAAGGCCGTTCTTGAGGGTTTTGGTGTCCGGGTGAGCTACGGTCGGCTCAGGGAAGCGTGTCAGACCTCGGTTGACGGAACGTCGATCGATACGATTGAGGACCTGCTGCTGGACCTGGGTTTTGAGGCTGAGCAGGTGATGCTGCCTCCAGATCATCTGTTCCTTGAGGAGGCTCACGCACTGCCGGCCGTGGTTCTGGTGCGGCGACCGAGCGGTGCGGCACACTTTTCGGTCGTCTGGAGGCGGTTTGGCTCGCTAATTCAAGTGATGGATCCTGCGGTCGGCAGACGATGGGTTCGGCGGAAGGACTTTGTTCGGGACCTCTTCCTTCACACCCAACCGGTACTGGCGGCCGATTGGATGGAATGGGCCCGGAGCGAGGATTTCAGGGCGCCACTTCGACGTAGAATTGCTGCCCTTGGGGGTTCGAAGCAGGAAATACGCCGAATCCTGGAAAGTGCTTTTCAGGGAGGGGAGTGGCGATCGGTCGCCGTTCTCGACGCAGTGACCCGGTTTGTTGCGGCCCTTGTCGGGTCGAGGGCGCTGCGGCGGGGCCGTGAGTCGGTCGGACTGTTGAAAGAAACCCTCCGGACCGAGTTGGAGGCGCCTGGAACTGCTAAAAGAACTGTCCCCGAGTCCTTTTGGTCTGTCTTTCCATCCCCGGGCAAGGACGACGAGGTTCTGATGCGCGGCTCAGTGCTGGTGCGAATTCTGGGCTGGAACGAAGCAGGAGGCGAAGTGGACCTTGATCACGTGCCTCAGGAGGTCAAGGCGGCCCTGAAGGAACAGCCATCGAGGCCTGTCCGGGAGTTGGCGAGGCTGGTGTTTCGTGGAGGCGGCTTTTCCGCAGTGACGATCATTGCGGCTCTGGTCTTTGCCGCAGTTTCGACGGTTTTTGAGGGCCTGCTCTTTCGGGGCTTCATCGATGGCGGCCGGTTATTGGGCCTTGAAGGGCAAAGAGCGGGGGCGATTTTTGCGTTGGTTGTACTGCTTGCCGTTCGTGTGGGTCTGAAAGCGCCGGTTGTAGCCATGGCCTTGCGACTTGGTCGTCGTCTGGAGATTAGGTTGAGAGTTGCCTTTTTTGAGAAGGTCCCCCGGCTTCCGGATCGGTATTTTCGGAGTCGGTTGCGGTCGGATATGGCAGAAAGAGCGCATATGATCCATGCTCTCCACGGGATTCCTATCCTCTGGACCCAGATTGCCGAGGTCGTATTTCTGCTGGTGGCCTTGACGACTGGGATGATTTGGCTCGATCCGGAGAGTTTATTGAAAATCATTGCCATGGCGGCCATCTCGGTTATGGCGCCGGCGATGGTTCAAGGGTTCCTGACTGAGCGTGATCTCAGTGTCCGGACTCATGCCGGGGGACTGACGCGGTTCTCCCTTGACGCCCTCCTGGGATTATTTCCGGTTCGTTGTCACGGGGCGCAACGGGCCGTTGCGCGCAACCACGAAGCCTTGGTGGTGGATTGGTCCGTGGCTCGTCGGTCACTTCTGGTTGCCGGGGTTCTGGCCGAAACGCTGCTGTCCCTGGTGGGTTATGGCTTGATGGTGTGGCTGGTGTGGGGTCGTCTTCTCAACGGCGGCCGGCCCGGCACCGTTCTGCTGTTGGTGTACTGGGGGTTGAGGATCCCGGCCCTGGGTATTCGGTTAGCGGCGCTTCTCCGCCAGTGGCCTGCACGGCGGAATATCTTCATGAGGCTTCATGAGGTCCTGGAGGCGCCGGATGAGGCTGAAGCCCGGATCGACCCGGGAGATGAGCATCTGGTGGGGGTCGCTTCCGGGTTTGAGATCGAGATGTCGGGCGTCGAGGTGTGTGCCGGGGGCCGGACGTTGCTGGAGGATGTGGATTTCAGCGTTGAGCCGGGCTCTCACATCGCTGTCGTCGGGCGGTCCGGGGTAGGCAAGTCGACGCTGGTCGGGTTGCTGCTGGGTTGGTACACGCCAAGCCGGGGCCGGTTTCAAATTGACGGGAGAGAGGTCGATTCGGGCTCGTTGGCTCGGATCCGGCAAAGAATCGCCTGGATAGACCCGGAGGTCCGGCTGTGGAACAGAGATCTTCTCGGCAATCTATGTTATGGCGTTCGTGAGCCAAGGGGTGTTGTGGACGTCATCAAGAGATGCGGTCTGTTCCCGGTACTTGAAGAACGGACCTTGGGCCTGCAGACCCCGCTGGGTGAAGGAGGCATGCTGGTCTCCGGAGGGGAGGGACAACGAATCCGGCTTGCTCGGGCCATGCTGAGGGAGGATGTCCGAATGGTCATCCTCGATGAGGCGTTCCGTGGTCTTCATCGATCCGAACGCCAACGGTTGCTGGCCGAGGCCCGGAAGAGATGGGCCGAAGCAACGCTCATCTTCGTGACGCATGACATCACCGAAAGCCTTGAGTTTGACAGGGTCGTCGTTCTCGACATGGGGAGGATTGTCCAGGATGACACCCCGGAGAAACTGGTTGCCGATGGTGATGGCGCCTTCAGCCGGATGCTGAAAGCGCAGAGGCGGGCAGATCGCGAGGTTTGGAGGGGGCCGGGTTGGCGTCGGATCTGTCTTGACGAAGGTACATTCCAGGAGAAGGCGAATGTGGGCTGACACCCAGGGTCTCACCTGGTCGACCCAGAGGCTCTCAGAAGGGTTGGAAGCGTTGCTGGAGGCCAGTGGTA
>CAYSHZ010000172.1:0-8007 GCA_964430905.1 uncultured Thermoanaerobaculia bacterium
CTGGGTTTTACGCAACGGGGCCGGTCGGGTTTGGCCCTGGCCAACGAATGCGCCACAGACCAGCACCAGGACGATCCAGGCCGTTCGCAGTGATTTCTCGGGTTGCGCAGGAGATATCACTCTGGTCCTTCAAGCTGTCTTGGTGTGACAAACCAGCGAAGGTCGGCCTGCCCCGGTCGGGCATGGGCCCAGGCACCTTCGATCTCAAAGCAGGCGATGGCTGCGGTTGGAAAACGGAACCGTCCTCCACCAATGAGCAACGAGGTCGTCTCCTCCCAGGTAGGATTATGGCCGACCAGGAGCGCACACGCATATCTGGAATCGAGGGATCGAACGACATCCAGAACGATTTCAGGGTTTCCACCATACAGTCGTTGTTCGAGAAGGATGTCACAGTCCCACTGGCCGCTGTCGGCTGCGAGTCGGGCCGTCGTTTCGGCACGTGCAGCTGTGGAGCTGACCACGACAGAGGGCTGGTATCCGGTATCGGTCAGGAAACGACCGATGTGCGCAGCTGCCCTCGTTCCTCGTGGGGCCAGAGGTCGTTCATGATCGGAGGCCCACGAGCCCCCCCAGTTACTCTTCCCATGGCGCATCAACATCAATATCGGCACGGTGCCATTGTAGGTGGTTTTGACGGAATTGAGCGGGTTCAGGATCATCGATCTTGGACTCGTGTGGCGGCGTGATAGTGTTGTCCGAGGGTAAATATGAGTCTTCGCTTCGCATTGGTCGGTTGCGGCAGGATCGCAAAAAAACATGCTGAGATTCTCGCCGGCGGCCACGTCTCCGGCGCAGAACTGGTTGCGGTCTGTGACCTTCGTCAGGACAGGGCCCTGGAATTTGGCCGGACCTATGGTGTGCCTCACTTCGGGACCCTCGAGCGGATGATGGAGGACCAGGGCGATATCGATGTCGTCTGTGTCTTGACTCCAAGTGGCCATCACGCAGTCAATACCCTTCAGTTGGCACCGTTCGGCAAGCATATTGTCGTTGAAAAGCCGATGGCCCTGACGGTCGATGATGCCGATCGAATGATTGAGGCCTGTGATCGCGCGGGTGTCAGGCTTTTTGTCGTCAAGCAGAACCGGTACAACCGCGCCGTGGTTCAGACCCGCGAGGCTCTGGAGCAGGGGCGTTTCGGACGGATGGTGATGGGAACTGTCCGGGTGCGGTGGTGTCGAACCCAGGACTACTACGACCAGGACGCATGGCGGGGCACATGGGAAATGGATGGCGGAGTCTTCGCCAACCAGGCCAGCCACCATGTCGATTTGTTGCAATGGATGCTGGGCGAGTGGGACTCGGTCTTTGCCAAGGCCGGGACGCCACTGGTTGACATTGAGGCCGAAGACACCGGAGTCGCGGTCATCAAGTTCCGCAACGGTGCACTGGGCATTGTCGAGGCGACCAACGCAACCCGTCCCAGGGACCTCGAGGGCTCACTGTCGCTGCTTGGCGAACGAGGTTCGGTCGTGGTCGGAGGATTTGCAGTCAACAAGGTTCAGACATGGAGTTTCTCCGCCCCGGAGTCCGGGGATGATGAGATGGTAGATATCTGCGGCGAAAGCCCTCCCAACGTCTATGGGTTCGGCCATATTCCATACCTTGAGCATGTCGTCCGCTGTATTGAGAGCGGCCAACCGGCCTTGGTCGACGGTCTGGAGGGTCGGCGGTCAATCGAGTTGATTTCCGCAATCTACGAGAGCATTGAGACCGGTCGGGAGGTCTTCCTCAGGTTCAGGCCCAAGAAATGCCGGCTGGGAATTTCCAATGGCTGAGGTGCAGAACGGCCGAGTGTTTGCGGGCGTCAGGCTTGGTGCCGACGTTGAAGTTGGAGATTTTGTTGTCATCGGGCAACCCGCAAGGGGGCAGGAGGAAGGTGCGGTCGAGACCATCATCGGCACCGGTTCGATTCTTCGGTCGCACACGGTGATTTATGCAGGAGTGCGGATGGGGACCAAATGTCAGACGGGACATGGTGCCATGATTCGGGAACGCACGACAGTGGGCGATGAGGTCAGCATTGGTTCCCACACGGTGATCGAACATCACGTTACGATCGGTGACGGTGTCAGGATTCACTCCCAGGCCTTCGTTCCGGAGTTTTCCATCCTGGAGAACAACTGCTGGGTGGGGCCCAACGCGGTCCTGACCAACGCCCGCTATCCCCAGTCGGAAGGTGTCAAGGAAGATCTGAAGGGACCGACCCTGCGCGAAGGCGCGATCGTCGGCGCCAACGCCACCCTGCTGCCGGGTGTCGTCATCGGCAGGGGCGCCCTGGTCGGCGCCGGTGCCGTTGTCACCGAGGACGTGCCCGACGGCGCAGTCGTGGCAGGAAATCCGGCGCGCATCATCAAGACGAGGGCGGAGTTGCCCTATGAGGCCTGAGTGATGCGAATCCCAATGGTCGACCTTCATGCCCAGTACCTTGAACTCAAAGACGAGATTGATGAAGCCATTGCCGAGGTCATCGCGGCTTCTGCATTCATCAGGGGCCCTTTTGTCGAGACCTTCGAGGCCGAGTTTGCGGCCTTCGTCGGAGCCAAACACTGTATCGGTGTCGGTAATGGTACCGATGCTCTCTTCATTGCCCTGAAGGCCCTGGGTATCGGCCCGGGAGACGAAGTGATGACTGCGGTCAATACCTTCGTTGCGACACCGGAGGCGATTAGCTTGACCGGTGCCCGGCCGGTTTTTTGTGACGTCGATCTCGAAACCATGACGATTGATCCTGACCTCATTGAAGAGCAACTGACCGAACGCACACGGGCGATCGTGCCTGTCCATCTCTTCGGCCGAGTCTGTGCGATGAACGAGATCATGGCTCTGGCGAGTCGTCATGGACTGGCGGTCGTCGAGGATGCCGCCCAGGCCCATGGTGCCAAACTGAATGGCACGGCCGCCGGTGCCTTTGGGGATGCCTCAACGCATAGCTTCTTCCCCGGCAAGAACCTCGGCGCCTACGGTGACGCCGGGGCCATTTTGACCTCGAACGACGACCTGGCGCTCTATGCGAGAAAGTTCGCCAACCACGGTCGTTCGACCAAGTTCGGCCACGAATTCGAGGGAATCAACTCGCGGTTGGATGGACTTCAGGCCGCCATTCTTTCAGTCAAGCTGAAATACCTGGACCGTTGGTGTCAGCTCAGAAGAGACCACGCCCGCAGCTATTCCCATCGCCTCGAAGGTGTCGACGGTGTTATCGGACCGGAGCTTCCCGGAGACAAAGAACACGTTTTCCACCTCTACGTTGTGCGGGTTCAAGAGAGGACGGCGCTCAGGGAGCATCTGACCTCGAAGGGAATCGCCTCCGGCATCCACTATCCCCAGATCATGGCCGAGCTGCCGGCCTATCGGCATGAAGCCGGGGGCTCGGGTTCTTTCCCAGTGGCGGCCGCCCTCAAGGGTGAGATTCTCTCCCTGCCTCTCTATCCGGAGATGACTGAGGAACAGATCGAAGAGGTTGTTGACGGAATTCGAGAGTTCTATCGGTAGGGTTTTATCAACCCGAAACGAGGGTCTCGAAAACGTCCGCAAACTCTCGGGCCATTCGAATGTGAGAGTAGCTCTCGATGCGTTGGGGATCACCGTTCCCGGCGATGGTCCCCGTTCGCTCAAACTCGTTCCACCAGGTTGAGAGCTGTTTTTCGAGCTCGTCGACCGAGGTGATTTGGCGGCCGCCTCCGGTGTCGTCAAGGAGGTCTCTCAGGGCGCCGGGACCGCCCCCAAGCACGAGGATCGGCCTTTGTGCGGCGAGGTATTCGAAGACCTTGGCCGTCACAACACCGGCTTCTCTGGGGCCGCCCCAGTGGAGCAACAGCAGGACGTGACTTCGACGTTGGGCCTTGAGGGCATCCTCGAAGGAGCCCCACGGGACCAGATCGACGAGATCGGTGACGCCATACTTTTCGGCCATCGCGGAGAGCCACGGTTCATGCTTGACGAAGAGACGGATACGGAAACGATCTCGAGAGATGCTGCCTCGACGGACCAGGTTGCCGACCGCCTGGAAGAGGAGGGAGGGGTCACGCCGGCCCTGGTGGTAGGTGCCGGTATGGGTGAGGGTCAAGACATCGGGAAGGGGCTCGCCGGGGTTGACCAGATCGGGATCGAAGCCGTTGAGAATTGTGTGGGTTGGCACATCGGGATGGAGTTGCCTGAGTTCCGAGGCCAGGGGTTCGGAGACTGTCACCAGTGCATCGGCATCGGCCAGGGTCCGCTTCTCGAAACGGCGATCGAGAGCACGGCGCCATCCCGGTGCCGTTGAATACCGGTCGTCCGACCAGAGATCGCGCAGGTCGGCGACCCACGGCAGATGGGTGGAAGCCTTGATTCTCCGGCCGGCAACATGGGCCGACGGCGGAGGAGATGTCGTCAGAACCAGATCGAAGTCCTGCTCCGAGAGTGCATGACGAGCCGCCGCCGCGGCAATCGAAATCCAACCACGATTGGTGTCCGGGAAAGCGAAGACACCCTTGAAGGTGTCGATCAGGCGGGCCTTGAGCCGGAGGCCGGTACTCGGTGAGGTGGCTCCTGGACCGACGAGATCCTTCAGGGCTGCGCCGCTGTTGAGGCCCAGGGCGCGTTTGATTGTGACCGCCATGTCGGCGTCGTTAGTCTCCACGATGTGTTGTGGCAGAGGAATTCGATCGGAGTGTTGGGGCGTCACGACCGTTGGGTGCCAACCGTATGAAGGCAGGTATTTGACCAGTCCGCCCATGCGTACAGCTCCGGCCGACGGGGTCGGCGCAAAATAATAGGAAAGGATCAAAAGTCTTCGTGGTCTCACCCAACCATTATGAACCAATTGAGCGGGTCCAAGGAAACGTCGAAGGTCGGGACCCAATCCGGGATAATCCCTTCCCTGGAATGGGCGTCCGCATATTTCGTGCCACAGCAGATCACTGGTGAGAGTGCGGGCTGGAATCGATTGATGTTGAACAGAAGCGTCGATACACTCGGGTTCGTACCGGTCATCTGCCGTGTCATTACGAGGAGAAAGAATGTCTGAAGAATTCCTGCCCTTCTGTCGTCCCTTCATTTCCGAGGAGGAGATCGAGGCGGTTGGCGACGTTTTGCGGTCGGGCTGGATTACGACCGGTCCCAAGACGGCGGAGTTTGAAAAGAGCTTCCAGGAGATGCTTGGTTGCGGCGGGGCAGTCGCCGTGGTCTCCGGGACGGCAGGCATGCACGTCGCCCTTGAGGCTCTCGATATCGGACCGGGTGACGAGGTCATTACACCGTCGATGACGTGGGTCTCGACTGTCAATTTGATTGTCCTCGCCGGGGCAACCCCGGTTTTTGTTGATGTTGATCGGGGCCACTTGATGGCCGGAGCGGCCGAGATCGAACCGAAGATCACGAAGAAAACCAAGGCGATCATCCCGGTCCATTTTGCCGGTGCGGCTGCCGACATCGATCCAATTCTCGATCTGGCGGAGGCACACACGATTCCCGTCATCGAAGATTCCGCCCACGCCGCCGGAACGTTGTACAAGGGGCGGCCCGTCGGCCGGACGGGGACCAGTGTTTTTTCCTTTCAGGCGATCAAGAACCTGACGACGGCCGAGGGCGGGATGGTTTGCAGTGACGACGAGAAATTTCTCGAACGTGTCAAACAGTTGAAATTCCACGGCCTCGGTGTCGATTCCTACGACCGGGAAACCCTGGGCAGAGCGCCCCAGGCGGAGGTCTTGGCGCCTGGCTACAAGTACAACTTCACGGACATCTCTGCGGCCATCGGGTTGGGCCAACTGGATCGACTGGCCGAGAACAACCGGCAGCGGGCCCGACTGGCACAGCGGTATCTCAATCGACTGAGTGAGGTCGAGGCAATTCTGCCCCTTGAGATGCCCGACTGGTCCTTCAAACATGCGTGGCACCTGTTTGTCATCCGACTGGATGACGACCGGGCGGGTATGGACCGGAACACGTTGATGGCGAAACTCAAGGAGCGGGGGATCGGTACCGGAATTCATTTCCGTGCGGCGCACCTCCATCGCTACTTCCGTGAGACGATGGGTTTTGGAAGGGGGCTCCTGCCCCATACCGAGTGGAATTCGGATCGGATGGTTTCCCTGCCGCTGTTCCCGCAAATGAGTCTGGACGATGTTGACCGGGTTGTCGATGCAATCAAGGAGGTCCTGGAGTTGTGAGTGAAAATCCGGAAATTTCGGTTGTGATTCCGGTCTTCAACGAGGAAGACAATCTTCCGGAGTTGCTTCGAAGGACACTCGAGTCGTGCCGGAAAACGGACCGTTCCTTCGAATTGATCCTGGTCGATGACGGGTCCATGGACTCGTCCGTCGAGATCCTGGAGAGGGCGGCCGTTGACGAACGAGAGGTTGTGGCCGTTATTCTCAACCGGAACTACGGCCAGCACGCCGCCGTGATGGCGGGTTTTGCCCAGTCGACTGGCGGAGTGGTGGTCACACTTGATGCCGATTTGCAGAATCCTCCCGAGGAAATCCCCCGTCTCCTGGCTGCTATTGACGAAGGCAACGATGTCGTCGGGACCGTACGGACCCCCCGCGAGGACAGTTTTCTGCGTCGTTTGCCGTCAATGGTGGTCAACTCAGCCGTTCGCAGGGCGACGGGCGTTCAGATGAGCGACTACGGTTGCATGCTGAGGGCCTATCGCCGATCCGTTGTCGATGCGATGCTGCTCTGCCCGGAGCGCAGTACCTTTATTCCGGTATTGGCAAATTCCTTTGCCCGAAGGACGACCGAAATTGAGGTTCGGCATGACAGACGTGATGTTGGCGAGAGCAAGTACAATTTGTGGAAACTGATAGCCCTCCAGTTTGACCTTTTGACCAGTATGACGACCTTTCCCGTTCGCGTACTGAGTGTCGTCGGCGCCGTGATTTCGCTCTTCGGTTTCGGATTTGGTTTGTTTCTGCTGGTTGCCCGGTTGATCTATGGGTCTGCCTGGGCGGCCGATGGTGTCTTTTCCCTGTTTGCCGTATTGTTTTTCTTTGTCGGCGCCCAGTTTGTGGGTATGGGGCTTCTGGGGGAGTACGTTGGTCGGATCTATTTTGACGTTCGGGGTCGTCCGCGCTACTTCGTCCAGAACGTTATCGGCAAAGAACAGAAATAGCAGTGTTTTTCGGCGCGATCACCGTGACGGGCCGTGAAGGAGGAGTGCAGTGAGAGCCGTCGTATTGGCCTATCACACAATCGGTTGCGAGGGCATCGAAGCTCTCGAGCGCAACGGTTTCGACGTAGTGGCGGTCTTTACCCACCGTGACGATCCGACGGAGAACACCTGGTTCAGATCGGTGGCAGAGGTTGCGGCCGAGCGACGGATTCCGGTATTCGCTCCTGAAAATATCAATCATGAGATCTGGGTCCAGCGGATTCGAGAGTTTGAACCCGATGTGATTTTCAGTTTCTACTATCGGAATCTGATCAAGCCCGAAATTCTCGAGATCCCCAAACGCGGATGCTACAACCTCCACGGATCGTTGTTGCCAAAGTATCGCGGCCGTGCACCGATCAACTGGGTACTGGTCAACGGCGAGAGCGAAACCGGCGTGACCTTGCACCACATGACGCCGCGCCCTGATGACGGCGATATTGTCGGGCAGGAAAAACTTGCGATTTCCGATGACGATACCGCCTTGACCCTTCACCAGAAGGCGGCTTCGGCTTCGGCCCGGCTCCTCGATGGACTGTTGCCCAGGATCCTCGACAACACCGCACCGAGGACTCCCCAGGATGAAAGTGCAGCGAGCTACTTCCACGGCCGCACTCCGGCGGATGGCGAGATTCGGTGGACCGGAACAGCCACCGATGTTCGGAACCTGGTCCGCGCGGTCACACGCCCCTACCCAGGCGCCTTCAGCCATCTTGTCGAGCGCAAGGTGCTGCTGTGGTCGGTCGATGTCGAACCTGTCGGGGATCGGTCAGCAGTGCCAGGTACGGTGATTTCGACCGACCCCCTGGTGCTCGCCTGCGGTCAGGGCGCCATTCGAGTCATTTCCGGACAGACCGAAGACGGAG
>CAYSHZ010000173.1:0-7964 GCA_964430905.1 uncultured Thermoanaerobaculia bacterium
TCCCCTGCTCGTTGGGGACCGTCAGCGCGGGTTCGACGGTCACGATCGACGTCACCTTCTCCGTTCCGGTGGGCTATGGTGGGACGGATATCCTTAACACCGCAACGGTTTCGACCGATACCACCGAGACTGATACGACCAACAATTCTGATGACGAGACGACGCCGATCGGCGCCGAGACCACCGACCTCGTCATCGACAAACAGGGCCCAACCGCAGCCAATCCTGGCGACTCGATCGTCTACACCATCACCGTGACCAATCTGGGTCCCGGCGATGCCACCGGCGTGACGGTGACGGACACCTTCCCCGGTGATATCAGTTGGGTCTCCGATACTTGCGGCAACGACTTCTCGGACGGCATCTGGTCGATCGGTGCCCTGGCCGCGCTGGACAGTGTTACCTGTCAGATTACGGCTCAGGTCGCACCGACTGCCGCGGGTGCGCAGACCAACTCGGTCGTCGTCTCCGGCAACGAACCCGAGGGCGATCTGACCAACAACACCGACGAGGTCATCACCGGCATCGGTGGAGAGGCTGCCGATATCGCGGTTGTCAAGACCGGTCCCGCTCGGGCCTATCCGGGCCAGCAAGTGACCTTCACGATGGTCGTTACCAACAACGGCCCGGGCACGGCAACGGCGGTTCAACTTGCCGATCCAACTCCTGCGGGTCTGGTGTTCAACTCCGCGTCCTCGCCATGTACCGGTGGATTCCCCTGTGCTCTGGGTGACATCGGCGCCGGTTCGTCGGTGACGGTCAACGTCACCTTCGACATTCCTGCCGACTACTCGGGCGCCGATCCCATCGTCAACACCGCAACGGTGACGACGACCTCGGACGATACCGATCCGACCAATGACAATGACGATGCCGAGACCGACTTTGTGCCCGAGGCCGACCTCTGGGTGACAAAAGACGATGGCGTGACGACCGTGGTCGCGGGAACCTCGCTGGTCTACACGATCACCGTCGGCAATGCCGGTCCCGGAGACGTCAACGGCGGAACGGTGACCGACACCTTCCCGCCACAGCTTACGGCCGTCACCTGGACCTGCGCCGCGTCGGCGGGTTCCGGCTGTACTGCCGCTGGAGCGGGCGACATCAATGACGTCGTCACCGTGCTATCGGGAGGAACCCTGGTCTACACCGTCAATGCGACGGTTCTGACCGGAGCCACCGGGTCGGTGGTCAACACCGTTGTGGTCGACCTGCCCAACGGCATGACCGATCCGGACCCCGGTAACAACACCGACGACGATATCGACGTCATCAGTCAGGAAAGTGATCTGGCAATTACCAAGATCGATTCCGCGGATCCCGTGATGGAGGGAACACAGTTCTTCTACCAACTGGACATCATCAACAACGGTTCCTCGGATGCCACAGGTGTTGTCGTAACTGACGACCTTCCGTCGGGTCTGACCTTCGTGGCGGCGACGCCGACCCAGGGATCGTGTTCCGAAGCCGGTGGTACCGTTACGTGCAACCTTGGACCGATGGTGGTTGGCGCCACGGCCCAGATCATCATCGACGTCGAACTCCAGTGGGGCGTTGTTGGACCGCTTTCCAACACCGCCACGGTCACCTCGGACCAGGTCGATGGGGATCCGTCGAACGACTCCGCCACCGAGACGACCGAAACGCTCTATACCGAACTGGACGTCCTCAAGTCGGTTTCTCCGCCGGCTGACGGCATGATCTACAGACCGGGCGAAGTGGTCACGTGGACCATCGTGACCACCAACAGTGGCAACACGCCGGCAACGGTCGCCACCTTGCGTGATTCCATCCCGGTGGGCGCCGTCTCCGTGGCCGAAAGTCTGACCCTGGATGGTGCGCTCTTGACCGACGCGTTGGACGGTGATGCCGGTGCCTTCGATACAGGGGCGAACGCCTTTGCCGTTGACGTGGCGACAATTGTCGAGAACGGCGGCACCCGGACGGTGACATTCAATACGGTGTTGGATCCGGTCAGTTCGAATCCGGCAACCTCGATCGTCAACCAGGTCTTTGTGGAAACTCCGGGTGGGGAAACGCCGTCGGATGATCCTTCGACCGGTGTCACGGACGATCCCACGATTGTGTGGGTGGAGAGCATCGGCATTCCGGTGGCTGGACCTTTGGGCCTGGGTGCACTGATCCTCTTGATCGGGCTTGCGGGTCTCGGAGTCTTGCGTCGCAGGTTGAACTGAAGAAAGAAAAGGGTGGGGTCGTCAATCGACGACCCCACCTGTCTTTTGGTTGATCGGGAACCAGGTGCCGGATCCTGAGAGGCTGAGCTGATGGCAACTCGAGAATCTCCAATGACAACCCATCATGGTAGGCTGGTGCCAGAATGAGGGATTGGGAAGATCTTCTCCCTCGTCACTCAACGAAACCGGTCCCAAAGTTGAAATCGAGGTTCTATGGAACGCGTTCGCCGATTATCCACCTCGTCCTCACCCCTCTCCTTTGCCGCATTCGGAATGTTTTCGATATCGAGTTTCCTTCTGGTAAGGTTCATATACGTCTTTCCTCTGAATCCAACATTTGATTGGGCAAGCGCGTCCGGGTCATTTTTGTCTTTGGTGAGCGTCGCCGCATTGGCCTTCTTCATCCATATGACAATCATCTGGTCATTCAGCCAGGCTCTAACGTTGTTTGTTATCAGCATCCTCATCTCAACACTGGCTGAAATTCTCGGGTTGAACTCCGGAGTGACCTTCGGGAGTTTCTACTGCTACCACCCCGATATTGGGCCGCAGATTGCCAGTTGTTTGCCGATGGTCATTCCCCTGGGATGGTTCGTTCTGTGTTGTATTCCCCTGATTCTTCTCAGACCCTGGCTGGAAAATCCTCGATCTTCCACCGTGTCCAGGGTGTCGAACCCAGGCACTCTGATGACACGGGTTCTCTTCTGTTCCCTGTTACTGACCTCTTTCAATCTCTACCTGGAGCCTCTTTTTGTCTATACGAGGTCCTGGATATGGGATCGGCCCGGCGCATACTTTGGAGCGCCGCTGACAAATCTTTCCGGGTGGTTTCTTGTCGGTCTTGTTATTTATTCCTGTTTTTTCTTCATTCAGAATCGCTGGTTTCGGCATGCTCCGACAAGGTCGTCCCGCCTGGATTACGTCTTGATCGGCCTGTTCCTGTCGTGGGTCTTTGTCGCCCTTGTCATGATCAACGATAAGCTGAACAGTTTGACACCATTATGGTTGACGCTGATAGTTCTGGTTCCCTCTCTTGGTTTCAGGGTGTCGAAGGAGACAGGGAAGGAAGAGGAGAATACGCCCATGCCGGTAGCCCACGATTCCAATGTCCCTGGTTGAGGCGCACGCCATCTGTCGAACCTACGGTGGTGTCATAACGGCACTGGAGAACGTTTCGTTTTCGGTTTCTCAAGGTGAGACAATCGCCCTGCTGGGTCCATCCGGCAGTGGGAAGTCGACGTTACTCAAGATCATCGCGGGTTATGAGTTGGCGTCTTCAGGCGCGCTGAAAGTTTCCGGAAAACTCGTTACCGACTGGCACCCCGATGAACTGCATCTCCGTGTTGTTGGGTTCCTCTTTCAGCAGTTTCACCTCGTCGAGCATCTCACTGCAGTCAGGAATGTCGAACTCGCCCTCTTCCCCACCCGTCGGTCGCCGCAACAGCGATTTCTTGAAAGCAGCCGGCTACTTCAAGAAGTCGGACTCGGTCGAAGGCTTCATGTGCAGGCGACGGATCTCTCCGGAGGAGAACGCCAGAGGGTTGCTTTTTGTCGAAGTATCGCCAACCAACCTCGCCTGCTTCTTGCGGATGAACCCACGGGCAATCTTGACAGGGCTTCAACTCAAGTGCTGTTGGAAACACTGACCAACCACATTCAGAAACACGGAACTACCCTGATTGTTGCAACCCATGACGATGAAGTTGCGGCAATTTGCAGTCGAATCATTCGTCTGGAAGAGGGGAAGGTGATCGACTCGTGAAGTACGATAGTTCTGTTGATCGCTTTGGGGTCTCGTCGTTAATTCTGGAGAATATCAGACGCCGTCCGCTGCGAGCGGTTATCGCTATTGCGAGTATTGCCATTGCCCTGGGGGCCGCGATGACGATGGTCGGAGCGTCTGAAAGCATCGAAGTGACCCTCCAAAAAGGTTATTCGTCCCGCAAGGTCGATCTCATGGTTATGCAGGCCGGGAAAACCAATCCCATGACGAGCCGGATCAGTCAGGACCTGGTCGGTGATCTCCAAGAAATCGATGGAGTTCAACATGTACAGTCCCTGTTGGTTGACTCTCTCCTTCTGCAAAGCAGGAACAATATTTTCGTGTATGGTTGGCCACCAGGCTATCCCGAGACCAGGTATCAGACAGCGGGAGTTCCTGCCGAGTTGAAGCCCGGTCAGGTATTGATCGGTCATACGGCTTCTTCCCTGAACCAATTGATGCCCGGCGATGCCATCGAGCTCAATTTTGGCACGTATGAAATTGTTGACTATTTTGAGGCGGGAAACGTTTTTGAGAGTGGTGTCTTGTTCATGAGGCTTGATGACCTTCAGCAGCTTACAAGCTCCCGGGGGAACGTCACGTTTTTCTTCATTGAGCTGGATTCTGGAGTCGAAGAAAACGGGCGAAAACGGGTCATTGCAGAGGTTGAGGCCCTCTCTCCGGTTCTCAAGGTCGTCACGACGGAGGAATTCCTGGATCAAAATCAGTTGACGGCCGCAGTGCGGGGGCTTGGGCGAGTGATCTTGGTAACGAACGCCCTCCTTTCGGTTTTCATCATCAGTACGATTATGGTGCTCACAGTCAGCGAGAAGAGTAAGGAATTGGCAATACTTCGGGCCATTGGATGGTCGACCGTCCGCGTGGGGATGCTGGTGATTCTGGAAACATCATTGCTCTCGGCGGCAGCAACCGCGCTGGGGGGTATTGTGGGTTGGGTCGGGTTGAAAATTGCCCTCACCCACCTTCGGACCATGGGCATCTATTCTCAGAGTGTTCTGACTTTGGAGCATCTTCTCTTGTTATTCGGGTCGGCCGTCGTGATCGCAACCCTTGGTGCGGTCCTCCCTGTTTATTACACACTCAATATTTCAGTCAGTGAGGCATTGAGGGAATGAAAACCCAGAATTTTCGACTATTGTGTGTCCTTCTGTGGTTGCTCAACATGATCTTCGTGCCCCTGCTTCATGCCGGCACTCAGAAAACTGACGACACCATCAAACGGCTGACAAAACTGATTAATCGATCCGGGAAAGACTATAGAGTGGAAATCCGAATCACCAGTCAGAGCAAGGAGGGAGACCGTTCAGTTGTGTATTTGACGGTGACCCGAGATGCTGATCGTAGGGGTGATTGGTTGCAGTTTCTTCTGGAGGGAGACACGACCGAAGCCCTGCAATTCTGTCTGAAGTGCCTTCCGAACGGTGGCGTTGTCGGCTGTAATCAGGATTCACTGTTGCCAATGCAGACGCCGGGTTCAACCCTGCCGGGTTCGATACTTCCATGGGAAGAAATCCTGGTCGGATCCTGTGGGACCTGGCTCGTGGAAGCGGACCCAATTGGCTCGAAGTCCGGTGCCGGGAACACACCGGGCTACACCGTGAATATCACGAACGCGGCATTTGATCCTGGTTGGGCGACAACCAGGATTACTATGGATTCAAAATCAAAGGACCCTGTGTATTTCGACCGTATCAATTCAGAGGGGCAATTGATCAGGAGGATCAAGGTGCTGGAAATCGGGAGGGTTGGAAGCTGGAGAGGTATTCGACAAGCGATCATCGAAACCGATCAGGGCCGAATCCTGATGGAGATCATCGGTTTTCACAAGGGTACGGGCCACTTCAAGCCATCACGCAAATAGCTTGACGGTCCCACTGATTGGTTTGTCAGGTCGGACGAAGGCCTGAGACCGCCGTACCGAAATTGTGGGGCAGGCCTTTCTCCAGAATGCCGGGCGTCTCGCAACGAAAACCGGTGAAAAGTGCGGGTTAGAACCCCGAGACCTCAGGGCGGCGATATTTCAGCAGGCGATGGAGGACGGCCAACTCCAGGGGTGCGGCGTTGAATCCGAGGTGATAGCGCCAGGCCGAGGCGGCTCGAAGTATGAACCGTTTGGGCCCCGTCAGTTCCGGCAGGGTCGTCGTCGGATAGTAGGCGTTGAGGACTCGTTCGAAGTTCTTGATGCGCCTTTGGATTATTGGACCGACCCATGGCAAGTCGGAGCGGCGCTGGACGAAGTCCATCCAGTCGCCGGAAATCCACTGGTCCAGGGTCTCGGGAAACGCGAAGCCTGTGGCACGGACCTGGTCGAAGAGTTCGCCTGCCAATGGCACCGGGGTGTAGAGATAGAGAATGATCTCGGTCGCCGGGTTGGCCGCCTTGACCTTTCGGATGAAGTCCATCGTGTTCAGTGCATCTCTTTGAGCATTCGGCGGGTTGCCGAGCACAAAACTCAGCTCCGGAACGATGCTCCAACGGCGCATTTTCTCGACCATGGCCAGGGTCATTTCCGGTGAGACCGAGCCCCCCTTGTCCATCAGTTTGAGTGTGTCTGCGGATCCGCTTTCGGCACCAAGAAAGACCATTTTGAGACCGGAGTCCCGCATTGCACGCCAGGTTGCGTCGTCATAGGCCATCATCGTGTCGATGCGCCCCTCGCCCCACCAACTGATCCCGAGGTGCTCGATTCGCCTGGAGAAATCGACGACCCGTTTCTCGTCGACGAAGAAATTGTTGTCGTTGAACTCGATGGCGTCGGCGCCCCAGTCCTGGTGCAGGCGGAGGACGGTGTCGGCGGTACGCTCGGCCGACCAGGCCATCCAGCGGCCTTCGACCATCGTGACGACCGCACAGAACGCACAGAAGTAGGGGCATCCGTAGGAACTGTGCAAACCGATGGTCTTTGAACCCAGGAAGGTCGGGCGCAGGTAGCGTTCGATATCAACACTCTCGAAGTTCCACTCCGGGAGTTTGCCGGGATGGGGGACCGCAGGGCGTGGATTTGAGCGGGGTATCCCTTGATCCTTCCAGGCCAGGCCGGCGATGGATTCCAGGACGGAATTCCCGGATTCGAGGTGCTCCAGCAATGATGTGAAGACCGTTTCGCCGTGGCCCTGGACGACGAAATCGATTGCGGGGTCCTTGAGGCATGCTTCCCAGTGTTGGCTCGGGAAATACCCTCCCCAGACAATCGTCAGCGCAGGATGTCGTTCTTTGAGTTGACGGCACAGCGGTGTGGCGTGTTCCAGCTGTGGCCCCGGCATGACGGTGACGCCCAGAATGACGCCGGCCCCATCACCCTCAATCTTGGTTTCAAGGGTCTTCAGGCTATCGTCGGTTAGATTGCCGTCGATGATCACGGTCGGCCATCGATCCTCCAGGACGGCCCCGATCGCCATCAGTGACATCGGCAGGACCGGGGTCCTGCGGGCGCTGGAAATTGGATTGAAGAGGATGACGCGGGCGATTTTCATGAGACGTTCTCTCGTGCCCGGGCCTCAATTTCGGCCCAGCCGCGGCCAGGGGCGGGGTCCCGACCGTTGCGGGTCAGGTACATTCCCAGACGACCTCGCCATGAGGCCAGGCGGTGCCTTGCTCGTTGAATCAACGAAGCGCCTCCCGTCTTTTGAAGTTGATGGAGTCTGACCTCGTTGACCATCCACCGGGTGGCCCAATGGTAGTACCGGGCTGTTCGGCGCCCGGCGACAATCAGATCCCGGTCGGTTCGAGCCTCCCAGGGCTGATGAGCATGAACGTGGTCGGCCACCTGCGCGTGGTATTCGGTGCCGGTGATCGGATAGGCGACGGTTGTCAGGAAGATATCGGGGTCGCAGATCTTGAGGTGTTCTATCGTCGCCTCGAGATCAGCCTCGGTCTCACCCTCGAAGCCCAGCATGATGAACATCCCGACCTCGATGCCTCGTGACTTGAGCATGGCGCTTTTGATCTGGACATCCTCGACATCGGTCAGGCGTTTCATCGCATCG
>CAYSHZ010000174.1:0-2441 GCA_964430905.1 uncultured Thermoanaerobaculia bacterium
GCAGATCCTACTTCGGGAGTCGGAATCGCGTGTCGTCGAGATCGGGGTTGAGCTCAATTGTCTCGACAACGATTCTGATCACTTCGGGTCTGTCCGTGACGTGGCTCTCGATGTGGAAGGGGAAGACCAGCCCGTCTACCTCTCGAAAGTCCGAGAAGGTACTCTCCAACTGTTCCGAGTGTCCCTGAATCAACCGTGTCACGTCACTGCGGACAATCAGGCGAGATGCGACGTCGATGTAGTCATAGCGGATCGCACCGTCACTGAGTGTCACTTTGAGCTTGAAGGCCTCTCCGCCGGGGAGGGTCTCGCGGCCCATCAGTTCGACGACATGCCCCTTCTCGCGCCAGTCAACCAGGGGCCCCTCGATGTCTCGCTGATCCACACCTGCCGCCGCATCGTTTTCGGGCGTGGTTGTCTGGGGCTCGAATTGGCCCTGAAGGGGCGCCACCTGCCAGCCGACCTGGCCATCGTGCGCGAAGATGCTGGTCGTACCCTGTGACAGAAATTCGAGACGAAAAAGACCGGGCCGTTTGACTTCCCGAATCATCCGAGCCAATCGTCCGCCACTTGCGGTCACCGTCGCTGTCTGTCGTATTGATTGCAGGGCCTGGATCTTGTCCTTGCCACCGCGGGCCTCAAGATTCGACGCGATGATCTCATCGATCGGAGAGGGCGAGGAGCACGCCGCCAGAAGCGTGCACGCCAGGGGGATAAGCTTCAGATAATGTCTCATTGATGATGCCTTCCAGTTCATTGCCATGCTCCCGTATGCCGGTCTGCCGGGTTGGTCGGAAGTGGTTTTGACGGAACGGGCCAGACCCTCGGCCCGGCGCCCCAGCCCCAGTGAATGGAGTTGGCCCGTCGAGCCTTCTCCTGCTCGGCTTCCTCCCGCTGTCTCTCGGCCTTCTGTTCGGCCTCGATGGCCTGAATGGCGGCCTCGTTTGCCTGACGATCTTCCTGCTCCCGGGCCCGCCTTTCCGTCAGGATCGCCTGGCGTTCGCCCGGCGTCATCCAGTGGCCCTCAAATTCCACGAAGCCTCGGGCAGTGAAGGCCTCTTCCTCCGAGATCCATTTCCCGTCGAGTTTGACCCGACCGAGCGCCCGGTTGGCTTCCTCATCGTCCGGAAGGTTGGTGACCACCTTCGAGTAGGCCTTGGATGCCTGGGTCGAAAGCGTGCGGCTCGTGGCCCACCGAGCCAGTTCTCGCCATGCCTCGGTGTCATCGTCGGGAAGAGCCTCGGCTCGTGCCCGATACTCCTGGAGGGGTGAGGTGCCCTCTTCAATGCGGACGACACTCGACATCCGGGCCGTCATCGTGCCTCCGCCGATATCAACCGTTACGGACTCCTCGGACCGCGAAATGATCTCGCCCGTGATCTGGCCGCCTCCCCGGAGGAAAACGTCATCAGCGAAGGCGGAAACGGCCGCCAGAATGATGACTACGATGACTGTGGTTGTTCTTGTCACGCCGGCCTCCCTCGTGTCGACAACGGTCGGCGTCGCTGTGGGACGCCCCGTTTGGAACTCGACCGAAATGTAGCATGTTCCCGTCCGAAAGCACCGATGGAGGTTGGCAAAGTCCACGGATAGTGGGAGATTGCGATTGGCAGTGCAACAATAGGTGCAGTGCCAATTCTGAGACTCCTTGCCGTCGCAGCCATGCTGATGCTGGTTCTTTCAGGATCGGCGCTTGCCGGCTCCTCGGGCGACGATGTGGATCTTCTCCTTCAACGAGCTGCCGGGCAGGATGCCACCGAAGCCGAGTTCGAGGCGGTTCGGAGGGCGGCGTTTGCCCTTCCCGATCCCGTTGATCAAGTTGGTGCCCTTCGCAGACTTGCGTTGATCCAGGGGGAGGGAGGCGAGGTCGAGGACGGCTTGAAAACCCTCGCCCAGGCTCGAGCCATCGTCGAGGCGCATCCCGACATCATCGGTGTCGAGGGCGTGCGGATTCTCGAGGCCGAGGCAGGACTCCTTCAGAAAAAGGATCAAAGCCGCGAGGCCATCGTGGTGCTTGAGAAGGCCTTGGCCGAGCGTCGGCAAAGGGGCGATCAGTTCGAGGCTACGTGGGACCTCAACGGCATTGCCCGGGGCCTGTTGTATCTGGGGAGGTTCAAGGAGTGTGCCGGTCGGGCCATGGAGGCCCTCGATGCCGCCGAAGCAATTGGTGATGATTCCATGAAGGCTGAGGCGCAGTTTCTGCTGGGTTTCGTCAATCGGGAACTCCAACAGTACAACCAGGCACTGGCCCTGTTTCGGGCTTCCATAGACTCCGCAAGGAAAGCGGATGACGACGGGCAGCTGCTGCGGGCGATTAACGAGGAAGCCAACGTCCTGCACTTCCTCGGTCAATCGAAAGAAGCGATCGAAAGAAAGAGAGTTGCCCTGGAGTTGGCGAAAAGGGTGGGTGACCTTGCCGGGCGTGCGTCGATCGAGAATGA
>CAYSHZ010000174.1:2541-7939 GCA_964430905.1 uncultured Thermoanaerobaculia bacterium
CTCAAGGCCCGGTCGCACCGTCAGATCACCCTGGCCAATGATGAACTCGAGGCGGCCCACCAGAGGCTCGACGAGCTGGCACGGACCGATGCCCTGACCGGTCTGGCCAACCGGCGGGAGGCCGAGACCCGGTTGGCCGGTGAGGCACGGCGCTTCGAACGGTCCCACAAGCCCTTCGCGGTGATGATGCTCGATATTGATCATTTCAAACGGATCAATGACGTCCACGGTCATGACATCGGGGACCGTGTCCTTGAGAACTTCGCGGAGGTCCTGCGATCGTCCTCAAGGTCTATCGACCTCGCTGCACGATGGGGTGGCGAGGAATTTCTCCTGGTGCTGCCCGAAACCGATCTCGCCGGCGCCAGGGTCGTCGCCGACAACATTCGAACGCGCCTGGCTGAAAAACCGTGTACCGTCGGCGACCGATCAATCCCGGTGACGGTCACCATTGGTGTCGGCCTCTACCGGGGCGGAGACGTCGCCGCCTGTCTCAAGCGAGCCGACGATGCCCTGTACCTCGGCAAGAACCAAGGGCGAGATCGGACGGTCACCGAAGAGGCTATCGGGAACGCGGATTCTGGGCACGGACCGACGCCCTGATCGTCTTGGTGTGCGAGGGCTGGGCGGTCTCGTCGGCGACCAGAGACGCCGGAACGCGGAGTTCATTGAGGTTAATAGCTCCGTGTGGGATAGACGTATCGCAACTCCAATGGTAGTATTTAGAGGTCAATAGCGCCGATTTGCTTCGCAGCTTGCGGGCGCTCAAATAATTCCGCTAAAGCGCGAACGGTCAGGAAAGCATCCTCAACCCGTCGCGCACCGCGACGGGTTTTTTCGTGGTGCAACCCTTTCCCGGCAGCGTGGAGGCGGGCAACCGAAAGGCGGTATTCATGCCCGATCCAGCATCCCCAAACAATGACTTCGTTTTTACTTCCGAGTCCGTTTCCGACGGCCACCCGGACAAGATCTGCGATCAGATCTCGGATGCCATCCTCGACGCTTGTCTGGCGATCGATCCCGATGCACGGGTTGCCGCCGAGACAGCCGTCAAGGATCACGAGGTCTTCCTTCTGGGGGAGATCTCAGAAGGCGCCAGGCCGGAGAGTGTCGAAGAAATCGTACGGCGTGTTCTTGATGACATTGGCCACTCCGATGGGCGTTGGGGATTAGACATCGACGCGATCAGGGTCACTGATTGCCTCGGTGTCCAGTCGCAGGAGATTTCGAACTCCGTGACAGGCAATGGCACAGACATCGGGGCAGGCGACCAGGGCATGATGTTTGGTTTCGCCTGCACGGAGACCCCGGAATTGATGCCGTTGCCCGTTGCCCTGGCTCACAGCCTGATGCAACGGCAGCGGGCCTTTCGTTGGAGCGGGGAGGGGAGGGTACTTGGGCCTGATGCCAAGGCCCAGGTCACGGTGAGGTATGGGAGTGGGAAACAGATTGCCCTGGATACCGTGGTTCTTTCAACCCAGCACTCAGTCGAAATTGACCCCCGGGAACTCGAAGAAATGGTTCGAGACGAGATCATTCGTCCGGTCGTCAAGGACTACGGTCTTGAGATGCCGGTGAGGGTGTTGATCAATCCGTCCGGCAGCTTCATTTCGGGCGGCCCCATCGCTGATGCCGGTCTTACCGGAAGAAAGATCATCGTTGACACCTATGGTGGTGTGGGTCGGCACGGAGGTGGCGCCTTCTCCGGGAAAGATGCCACCAAGGTTGATCGGTCGGCTGCCTACGCTGCCCGTTTGCTTGCAGGGGCTGTTGTGGCCGGGGGGTTCGCCGAGCGCTGCGAGGTCCGTCTTGCCTACGCCATCGGCCGGACTGAACCCATTGAGCTCAGTCTGGAGACATTCTCTTCAGCCCAGCTTCCCCATGACGAGATCCTGCGACGGGTTCATCCGGTCGGCCCCGAGGATTTCAGCCCTCTCCGGATCATCGAACGCCTGAACCTGAGGCGTCCGATTTTTCGACCAACTGCCGCCTTCGGTCATTTTGGCCGGAAGGAATTCCCTTGGGAACAGTGGGGCCCGAATGACCTTCTTGAAACTCAAAATGAATGGCAGTTGCGCCAGCAAACAGAAAGGATTGAATCATGAGTCTGATCATCGAAGACGGCCAGCCAAATGCTCGGATAGAAGCGTTGTTGAAGTCCCGGGAGGAACAATGGATCAAGTCCATTCGTTTGAAGGAGGAACTCATCCGTCACCCCTTCAGCAGCAAAATCGTCGAAAAGGCTATTCGATATTTTGGCAGCAAACACCGCCCCTGGTTGCCCTACACTTCCGACTCCTACGACACGATATTGGTGGCGGAGTCCGATGAAGGAGGATATTTCCTCAATGACCCGACGGAAGACTGGGAGGAAATGAAATTCCCGGCGACGTGGCGAGAGTGGGCAGAAGAACGCGAGCAACCGATCGAGGAATTTGCGGCCGAAAACGGGATCACGGAGGATTGGTATGACGAACCACTCGACCACGAGTACTACATTGACTCCTTGGGCCCCTATAGCGGTCCCCTGGGATCTGCCTATTTCCTGTTGGAGGATGTCCTGTGGGGTCACGACGGAGAGTTTCCAATCGGTCAAATCGGCTTCGTCGCCGGAGACAGCCCGATGAACAGTGTCCACTATGTCATGGTCGTTCCCAAAGTGAGTTTGACCTTCCTCCAGATTTTCCTCGACTGGAAAAAGACGGGAATCAAGATCGTTCTGGAGGACGAGTGGCTGAAGATGAAGAACAAGCGCTGAAGTCCGGATGGGGACGACGTGGTTCCCGGCCCGGATTACGGAGGTCAGCGGCTCGAAATCGACTGAAAACGCCGGGTTACGACCACCCCCCGGTATTGCCGCTCTCGAAGTCGTCCGAGAAGAGTTCCTCCCACAAGGCGTCGATGTCGGTGGCCGTGTTGTCATCCGGCGCGGTGTCGATAAACCCGTCCGGTACGCTCACCGTGACGGTGTTCGAGAGCAGACCCGTCGCACCGGAATCGATGGTGGCGCTGAGCGTGTAGGTGACCGACGCGCCCAGGGGTAGGTCGAGTGTGTCGTCGATGTCTCCCGAGCCGCTCGGTGAGCACACTCCTCCGCCGGAGCCCGCACAGGTCCAGGTGGCGCCCGTCAAACTCGACGGAAGGACATCGCTGAGGATGGCGCCTGTCACCGGCGTCGAGCCGAGGTTTGTCGCCGTGATCTCATAGGTCACGCTCTCTCCGGGCATGGCGGTCGTCTGGCCGTCGTCAATGACCACCGCCAGGTCGGCGGCCAAGGGTATGCGAATGTCCGCCTCTTGAGCCTGTGCGCCGAGGCGGCGCCAAGGACCGTGGGCCGGATTGGAAGGCGGGGTGACCCCCGTTTGGTCGCCGCCGAAGGGCAGATACTCGGTGCGAACCCGCCAACGATAGACTTTGCCGGGCTGAAGGCCTGTGGCCTCAACCTCCAGCTCCACACCGCCGGAGGAGGCGGTGACATCAGTCCACTCGGGACTTATGAACGAGGAGCACGAGAGCGAACCCAACGCGGTCCCGGCCGGGCAGGTCTCGAGTTGCAGTCTCACCCGTTCGCGGCCTCGTGGCGAGGTGGCGTGCATCGTCACGGCGAAACCATCCTCCTGGCCAGAAATCCCCCAGGGCTGGACCGGGTCCTCTCCAGGGCCTTCAAACTGCCGGGCCAAGACCATTCGCCCAGCGCTGTTACCCAAAAAGACGAGGCATGAGCCCTCGTAGGATTCACCGTTGCCGTACGAATACGCCCCGACGATGACGTCGGCAAATCCGTCGCCGTTGACATCGCCCGCCGTCCCCACGCTGGTACCCATGAGCGCTTCGGCTTGGTCGGACTCAAGCACGGCGTCGGCGTCTGATGGGTTCGAGCCCACAATGCCCGAAGCCGAACCCAAAAATACGAAGGCCGCTCCCTCATGGCTCTGGCCGTTTTCGTAGTACTTCGCCCCGACGATGACGTCGGCAAATCCGTCGCCGTTGATATCGCCCGCCGTTCCCACACTGGCGCCCAGGTACGCCCATGACTGGTCGGACTCCAACACGGCGTCAGCGTCTGATGGGTTCGAGCCCACAATGCCCGAAGCCGAACCGTGGAAAACAAGGGCAACGCCCTCGTTGGTCTGGCCCTTGTCGTACAAATACGCCCCGACGATAACGTCGGCAAATCCGTCGCCGTTGACATCGCCTGCCGTCCCCACGCTGGCGCCCAGGTAGCCGGTGTCCTGGTCGGACTCCAGCATGGCGTCGGCGGCTAAGGGGTTTGAACCGACAACCCCTGAAGCCGATCCGAGAAACACGAAGGCCGCTCCCTCGTTGGTCTGGCCGCTATCGTACTCCCAGGCGCCGACGATGACGTCTGAAAATCCGTCGCCGTTGACATCCCCCGCTGTGCCAACGCTGACGCCCAGGTACGACTCACCCTGGTTAGACTCCAGCACGGCGTCGGCGCTTGCAGGGTTCGAGCCCACAATGCCCGAAGCCGAACCAAGAAACACGAAGGCCGCGCCCTCGTCGGTCTGGCCTTTGTCATAGTGATTCGCCCCGACGATGACGTCTGAAAATCCGTCGCCGTTGACATCGCCTGCCGCGGAGACGCTGATACCCAAGTTTGCGCCTGGTTGGTTGGACTCCATCACGGCATCGGCGTCTGATGGATTTGAGCCCACAATACCCGAAGCCGAACCGTGGAATACGAAGGCTGCTCCCTCGCTGGACTGGCCTTTATCGTAGTACCTCGCTCCGACAATGACGTCCGAAAAACCGTCGCCGTTGACATCGCCGGCTGTCCCGACGCTGACGCCCAGTTGAGCGTCAGCCTGGTCGGACTCCAGCACGGCGTGGGCGTCTGATGGGTTCGAGCCTGCGAGCCCTGAAGCCGATCCGAGAAACACGAAGGCCGCGCCCTCGTTACTCTGGCCTTTGTCGTAATAATGCGCCCCAACGATGACGTCTGAAAAACCGTCGCCGTTGACATCGCCCGCCGTCGAGGCGCTGACGCCCAGGTACGCCGACGGCTGGTTGGACTCCAGCACGGCGTGGGCGGTAGCGGGGTTTGAACCCACAAGGCCCGAAGCCGAACCGTGGAAGACGAAGGCGGCGCCCTCGTCGGTCTGACCGTTGTCGTAGTAATACGCTCCGACGATGACGTCGGCAAACCCGTCGCCGTTGACGTCGCCTGCCGTTCCGACGCTGTAGCCCAGGTAGGCGTCACCCTGGTCGGACTCCAAAACGGCATCGGCGTCTGAGGGGTTTGAGCCCACAATGCCTGAAGCCGAACCGTGGAAAACGAAAGCCGCGCCCTCGTCGGTTTCATCGTTGTCATACAGATACGCCCCGACGATGACGTCTGAAAATCCGTCACCGTTGACATCGCCCGCCGTTCCGACGC
>CAYSHZ010000175.1:0-3308 GCA_964430905.1 uncultured Thermoanaerobaculia bacterium
AGATTGAGGTCTCGAACAGTTTGTTTTTTTTCATGGCGAACCCCCTACGCGTGCCGTCGGCCGAGGGACAGAACGGCGATGACGAGGCTGATCAGGAGAAGGGAGAAATAGTAAAGCAGATCCCGGGTATCGATGACCCCTCGGGCGATGTTCCGGAAGTGGAAATCGATTGAGAGGTATTCCAGGATCCTTCCCAGACCGGCGGGGACGAAGAAGGTAATCTTGTCGAAGAGCCAGAAGGCCAGGCCGATCATCAAGGCCAGGATGAACGCCGTGATCTGGTTTCGACTCCAGCTCGAAGCCATGATCCCGATGCCGATGAGGGCGGCCGTGCAGAGGAGGAGACCGACATAACCGCCGATGACGGGCCCCCAGTCCAGGTCACCGATCGTTGCAATGCTCATGGGGTAGGCCAGGGTCATCAGCAGTCCAGCCCCCATGACCGAGAAGCCCGCCAGTGCTTTCCCCGCGATCACCTCGGTGTCTCGAACGGGCATGGTCGTCAGGAGTTCCAGCGTGCCGGAGTGGAGTTCCTCGGAAATCAGGCGCATGGAGACCGCCGGGACGAAGACCACCAGCAGGAGGGGGGCCAACGAGAAGAACGACCTCAGAGATGCCGTTCCGATCAGGAAGATCGAGCTGAAATAGAGATAGCCGGAGATCAACAGGAAGGCGCTGACGACGATGTAGGCCATCGGAGAATTGAAGAAGCTGCTGATCTCCCTTCGGGCAATGATCAGGGTATTAGACATCGGTTCCTCCCGTCTCCGTCGTCAAGCGGCGGAACGTGTCCTCAAGACTGACGCTCTGACGCTGCATTTCCAGGAGCGCCATGTTGCCGTCGACCACGGCATCGAAGAGGTCTCTCCGGGCGTCGGTGTCCGGATCGCAGAGGGCCTCCAGATGCAAGGTCTCTCCTTCGTCCGAGACGATGGACACCCTTCGGATGGACTGTGGTTCTGAGAGGATGTTGAGAACGGTTTCCCGGTCCAGGGGAACTCCGTTTTTCGGCGCCACTTCCAGCCGGATTCGGGTTCCGTCTCCGGCCATCAAGCCCTCGACGGTGTCGTCGGCTACCAGGAGTCCATCGGAGATGATCAGAACCCGGTCACAGGTGGCCTGGACCTCCGGCAGAATATGGGTCGAAAGGATCAGGGTCTTTTCTCGCCCCAGTTCCCGGATCAGCGTTCGGATTTCGGCGATCTGGTTGGGGTCAAGGCCGCTGGTTGGTTCGTCCAGGATCAATATCTCGGGATCGTGGATCATGGCGTGGGCCAGACCGACCCGCTGCCGATAGCCCTTGGAGAGGGCGCCGATGTTCTTGGACAGGACATCCCCAATGCCGCAGACTTCGGTCATCAATTTCAGGCGGGTGCTGCGGTTGTTCTTGGGAATCTTCCGGATGTCGGCGATGAAGTCGAGGAATTCCAGGACCATCATCTCCTCGTACAAGGGAGCATTCTCCGGGAGGTAGCCGATGTGGTTCCGAAGGTAGAGGGTATCCTCTTCGACCGATCTTCCCTGGACCAGAGCCTGATCGGATGTTGCTCTGAGGTAGCCGGTGATGATCTTCATCGTCGTTGTCTTGCCCGCACCGTTCGGGCCGAGAAAGCCGACAATCTGTCCTCGGGGTACGGCGAAACTGATCCCCCCGAGGGCGCGGGTTTCGCCGTAGTTCTTGATGAGGTCGCGGACCTCGATCATTGCTGATTCCATGACGCCTCCTCCATCAAAATTTCTTCGAACGGTGAGGCTGCGGAGTTCGGACGGGCGTGGGGTTGCACGAATCCGGAGATACGCGCAGCGTCCCTCGTGGCACCGCAGCGACGGCCGAACGGCCTCAAAGGCCGGTATCGAGGCGTGCAAGAATTTTGCCAAAAACAGAAGTGTTTGTCGTCCATGAGACAACTGCATCACGCCATTTTGACCTGCCGTTTTTGCGGGGGAGGCCCTTTCCCAACGGGAACCGGATTTCCGGCCAACCATTCAAGGGACGCACCCGTATACTGATGTGGTGACGGCTCAACGCCGACAGCCGATAGCTCCATAAAGGTGGCCAATGAACACGATCCCCCCCTCAGCACTGGTTCGACTGGAACGGCTCCACGCCTCGATCGTCAAGGTCATCAAGGGCAAGGACACACTGGTTGACACAGTGATCGCCGCCCTCCTCGCTCGGGGCCACGTTTTGCTCGAAGATGTCCCCGGTGTCGGAAAGACGACGTTGGCCCAGGCTCTCGCCCGGTCGCTTGATCTGGACTTCCACCGGATCCAGTTCACGTCGGACACCCTGCCGTCCGATCTGATCGGTATCTCGGTCTACCGCGCAGATCGCGAGGTCTTCGAGTTCCAGAGGGGACCGCTCTTTGCCAATGTCGTGCTGGCCGATGAGATCAACAGGGCGACGCCGCGGACCCAGAGCGCACTGCTGGAGGCGATGAGCGAGCAGGCGGTCACCGTAGAAACCACCCGCCATCCCTTGCCCAAGCCCTTCCTGGTCGTTGCAACCCAGAATCCGGCGGAGAGTACCGGGACCTATCCTCTTCCCGAGTCCCAGATGGACCGTTTCTTGATGCGTCTCTCGATGGGATATCCCAAGCCGGAAGAGGAACTGGCCCTGCTGGCAAGCGGTGGGGTCGAGCCCGAGTTGGAAGGTCTGACCCCGGTGCTCGACGCCCGGGAGGTCATCGACCTTCAGAATCTGGTGATGGGTGTTCATGTCGATCAGGAGGTCCGGGCCTACCTGCTGGAGGTGGTCTTGAGGACGCGCCGGCATGAGCTGCTCACCCTTGGGGTGTCGACACGCGGTTCCCTGGCGTGGCAGCGTTCGGCCCAGGCGCTGGCCCTGGTTCGGGGCCGGGCCTACATCACGCCGGACGACCTCCAGGATACGGCCGAGGCGGTCCTGGCCCACCGGCTCCTGCTGGCGGACAACCTGTCCGAGTTGGAGTGGGAAGTTGCCGAGAGGGAACGGCAGGTCATCCGGTCGATTCTGGAGAGCGTTCCGGTGCCGAGGTAGAATCCGATGTCCGCCATGACCGAGCGTTGGCGCCGCATGTTCCCCAAGTTTCGACTGCGTTTGACGAGGTGGGGCGGATGGTTCCTCGTTCTGACCCTCATCCTGGCATTTGCCGCCGTCAATACGGGCAACAACGCCCTGATTGCGGTATTGGGGGCGGTGTTGGGCTCATATATTGTCGCCGGCGCCTGGTCGCGGGAGGTCCTGGGACGGGTTGGGGCAACGGTCCGCCCACCCAGGGAGACGTTCGCGGGTCGTCCGTCCCTCTTCGAAGTTGAAATGGTCAATA
>CAYSHZ010000175.1:3408-7862 GCA_964430905.1 uncultured Thermoanaerobaculia bacterium
CCCAGGGAGACGTTCGCGGGTCGTCCGTCCCTCTTCGAAGTTGAAATGGTCAATACCGGGCGGATTTTTCCGGCCTATGGTCTGGTCGTCAGGTCCGCCGACGGAACGATTGTCTTGGCCGAAGGGTGTCTTGGACCCGGCGAGAGCGTCAGGAGGACGGTCAGTTGGTGCTTCGATGCACGAGGGCCGCGCCAGATCGGACCCTGGCGTCTGGAGGTCCTTCTGCCCCTGGGGTTCTTCGTCAAGTCCAAGGAGGTGCTGGGAGATCAATCGGTTCTGGTCTATCCGGCGCCGATTCCCGGTCCGGTTGCGGGGTCTGTTGGAGCCGAGGCCGGGCGTGGCGTGGAGCGCTTCACCGGTCGAGGGCGGGAGGGGGATGTCTACCAACTGAGGGATTTCCGCGACGGCGATGATACGCGGCAGGTTCATTGGAAACAGACAGCTCGCCAACAGCGGATGATTGCGGTGGATCGGCGTCGTGCCGTCGACAAACCGCCGGTCGTACGTTTGGATCCGGTGGTTGGTGATCCGAAAGATGAGATGACACTGAGGCTCTTTGAGACCAGGGTCAGCGCTGTGACGGCTGCGGTCCTCCGACGTCTGGAGCGAGGAGAGCCGGTCGTTCTGGTAATCGGTGAAACGGTCTTTCCTGCAGAATACCGCCGGGCGGGAGCACGGCAGCTGTTGGAGCCTTTGGCGATGGTGCGTCCAGTCGGTGGGGCGTCATGAGGAACTCTCGTTCTATTCACCTGCTCATTGGGGGATTGTTTCTCTGGTCGTTGGCGCCCTTTCCCTTTCTCTACGTTGTCCTGCCGCCGTTTTGGATGGTGGCGGGCGGCGTCGCCCTTTGGCGCATCGTAAGACCGGAGGTGGAGTGGCGCCCCTCGATGACGGTACTCAACCTGATCGGGATCATGGTCCTTCTGGCGGTGATCGTCGCTGGGGGCTTTCAGGTGGGCCCCTTGAGGCCTCTCGGCCATCTCCTGCTGTTGCTGACCGCAATTCGGGTGGCGACGGTCAACGAGCTGAAGGATGTACAGCGGGCACTGCCGGCGATTTTTCTGGCGGGGCTGGTCGGAGTGGTCTCAGCGGTACATGTGTCGATCGTGCCCTACCTCTTTGCTTCCCTGGCTTTGTGGTGGTATGTCGGGATGCAGGTCTTCCTGTTCGAGTTGTCGTGGGAGAGTGGCGAAGATTTGGGGCGGCCTCGATGGTCTCATGTCGTGGCGGCGGCGGTGGTCGTAGCGATTCTGGCCATTCCCTTCTTCATGGTTCTGCCTCGATTGACATCACCCTTGGTGGGTTCTGCGCTGCATCGGGAGTCCGGCTTTTCGGAGAAGATGGATCTGGGGATGAGCGGCGAGATCTCGGAGTCGGAGATACCGGCCCTGACTGTCTCGGCTCCGGATGGGAGGTCGATTCCGGCCGGCTGGCTCAGGTTGAGGGCCGGCGCATACGATCAGTTGGATGGTGGTACCTGGGCCCCGAGAAAGACCGGGTTGTCGTCTCCGGTCCTCAAGGACGGCCTTGTATGGCTGGATCCGGATCGGCAATCGGTCGATGGCCTCAGGAGTGTCGAGATCAGACTCGAGGACAGGGAGAGATTCCTCTTTGTGCCGCCCAATACCGTGGCTCTCGAAATCGACCAGTCGGTTCTGTTGGATCCTTCGGGCGGTATTGTTCTCGAGACGCGCCACGGTCCGGTTCCTCGATACCGCGTGTGGTTGGCGCCCGATAGTGTCTCCAGAATGGACCAACCTCAACGGCGGGACCTCAGGCTCCGTCATCCCGATCTCCAGACGGCCATGTTGGCTTCGCAGATTGCGGGGGATGTCTCGGGGGCCCGGGCCAAGGCCACGGCGATCGAGAACCATCTCTCGACCAACTATACGTACTCGCTGGCGGGTGGTGTTCGAGGCAGCAAGGATCCGGTCTCGTGGTTTCTGTTCTCAAGTCGCAAGGGCCACTGCGAGTTCTTTGCCGCTGCCATGGTTGTTCTCTTGCGGCACGAGAATGTACCGGCGCGGCTGGTCGTTGGGTATCACGGTGGTGATGCCACCGCCGGAGGAGACCGGGTCATCGTCCGCCGTTCCAACGCCCATACCTGGGTCGAAGCCTGGCTTGGGGACGATCGGGGATGGGTGGTCTTCGATCCTACGCCGGCCGAAGGCATTGACGGGTTGATCCGGCTGGGGTTGCTGGATCGAGGGCGTCTCGTATGGAAGTCCATGGAGGATTTCTTTGATCGACGGATTCTGACCTTTGGTCTGGGAGAACAGATCGGTGTCCTGATGGCTGCAGGTGATGCCATGGTGCGATCGGCGGACTGGTTTCTGCAGGCCTTCCGTTGGTGGTGGCTGGGAATCGTTGGCGGAGTGATTTCACTGATAGTCGCTCTGCCTGCACTGAAGAGGCGGGTATCAGGTGTTCGCCGACCTCCTGCTGCACGGATGATCGACCGCATGGCAGGGCGATTGAAGAGGCAGGGTATCGAGGTCCCCGAGTCGGTAACCGTCGGTTGGATCGGACGTCAATCGGCGAAGCGGTGGCCTGCGGCGTCCCGGGATATTCAACGACTGGTGGCCATAGCCGAGGATGAGCTCTATGGCGTCGATCGTTTCGGAAGAGATCATGTGAAGGCTGTTCGGTTGGCGTGGAGGAAGGTCAGGCGCTTTTCCGATACTCCACCGACGGGATTCCGAGGAGAAGCCCGCGGATACTGAGGTCTTCATCGATTTCAGGCCAATGGATACCCTCGCCATTCCCGAGGAGTTGCCAGTTGTCTCGAGCGCCAGGGGAAGCATGAAGGAGACGCGGAAACCAGACAATGGGTACCGAAAGTCGTCTGCCGTCAACGAGTCCCACAACAAGCTCTGATTCTGTCAGCGTCACGGTCTCGGCCATGGGTTGAAGTTCAACTGTGATGGTACTCATTCCAAGCCTCCAGAAACAGCCCTCGATTCTCATCCACCATACGCTCGATCACTGCGAGTTCGTGGGCCGCGAATTTCGCGGATGCGGCCAGTCGAACCGGTTCGAGCCAGAATTTTGCCAACTGCTGATCCCGTTGTACGTGAACATGAGGCGGCTCGCCGAATTCGTTACTGTAGAAGAAAAATCAATATGGGCCAATGCAGTCAACGGTTGGTGACACAATATAATTTTATCATGTCTTCGACTGTTGATGGGTCCATCGATTCGATTGCATACCATCCAATTGTCGCTTCGGGGAATCAGGTGCAACGACCTCATCCTGATGACCCGTGGGTCCATTCCCATGTATCATGGTTCCATGCACCGTATCTTATCTCGAGTGGTCGCCTGTGCTTTGGCACTGGTAGGGGGTCTGGGCTCGGCGGCCGCTGCCGACGTCATTCATTTTCGATTGGACGACACGATCCAGCCGGCGTCCGAGGCCTTTGTTGCCCGGGTGATTGCCCAGGCAGATCTCGATGGTCGGGACCTCGTCGTAATGGAGTTGGACACGCCGGGAGGCCTGCTCAACAGCACCCGTGAGATCACATCGACGATCACGGGGTCCAAGGTCCCGGTGGCGGTTTTGGTGACCCCCGCCGGCGCCCAGGCCGCCTCGGCGGGTTTCTTCATCCTGATGTCGGCCGATATCGCCGCGATGGCTCCGGGCAGCAACACGGGCGCCGCGCATCCCGTTGGAGGGAAGGGCGAGGACATTGGCGAGCACATGAATGCCAAGGTCACCAACGATGCTTCGGCGATGATCAGGTCGCTGACCGAGGCACGGGGACGTAATCTGGATAAGGCGGTCGAGGCTGTCGTCGAGAGTTCCTCCTATACCGCGTCCGAGGCCCTCGATTTTGGCCTGATCGATATCGTCGCGAGCGACATGGATGATCTCCTGGAACAACTGAACGGCCGGGAGATCACTCGTTTCGATGGAACGACTGTGACCCTGGATCTCGAGAACCCCGTGATATTCACTGCCGAACAGTCCCCTGCGGAGCGGTTCCTCTCGGTTCTGGCCAATCCCAACATTGCCTATCTGCTGATGGCCCTGGGGATGCTGGGAATCTACGTCGAGGTGACCCATCCCGGTTCGGTTTTCCCGGGAGTTGTCGGGGTCATTGCCATGTTGTTGGCCCTGTATTCGCTGTCTGTTCTGCCGGTCAGTCTCGCCGGTGTGGCGCTGATCGTCGTGGGTCTGGTCCTGTTTCTCCTGGAGGTCAAGGTGACTTCGTACGGCATGTTGACGGTCGGTGGTTTGGCGTCTTTTGTCCTGGGGTCCCTGATGTTGTTCGATTCGCCGATTCCCGACATGCGGGTCAGCCTCGGTGTGATCATTCCGACGGCCCTGCTGGTGGCGATCGTTACGGTCTTTCTGCTGTCCAGGGTTCTCAAGGCGCATTCTCAGTCCCCGACGACTGGTGTCGAGGGTATGGTGGCGAGGTCGGCCGGGCGGTCCGGACGCTGGACCCAAG
>CAYSHZ010000176.1:0-7748 GCA_964430905.1 uncultured Thermoanaerobaculia bacterium
ATGTCATCGCTCTCGGCCTGGATCACTCTGGGGTCGTTGGCCCCTTGGAAGATGATCAGTGGCTTGGTGATCTTGTCGCCATGGAAGACCGGTGAGGTTTCGTAGAGGAACTGTTCGTCGGTCTCGGGATTGCCGATCTCACGGTAGAGGGCCTCGCGGAAGCTTTCCCAGTAGGGTGGGATGCTCTTGAGTGTTCGAACCCAGTTTGAAACGCCGAAGAGATCAACGCCGACCGCAAATTCCTCCGGTTCGAAGGCCAGGGCCGCCAGGGTCATGTAACCGCCGTAGGAGCCGCCGATGATGCCGATGCGCTCTGGATCGACCCAGTCCAGTGTCTTGAGGTGTTCCTTTGCGTCGACGCAGTCCCACAATGGTTCACGCCCGTGCTTGCCGTCGTCGGCGGCAAAGAAGCTTTTCCCGTAACCGGATGACCCGCGATTGTTGACGGCGAAGATGCCGTACCCGTGATTGAGCAGGAACTGTCGCTCGGCCGAATACCCGGCCCGGCTCTGTCCGCCGGGACCGCCGTGGACCCAGATGAGGACGGGAACTCGATTGTTGGGGCCGGCGCCCAGGGGCTTGTAGAGGGGACCGGGAATCGTCATGCCGTCGCGGGCGGTGAAACGTTCCACACTACTTGCAATGAGGTCCTCGGTGTTGATCTCCGGATTGAGTGTGTGGGTTAACTGCTTTGCCTCGTTGGTACGGAGGTCCACAACGAATATATTGCCGGGCATGGTATCGGACGAGACGAAGAGGCGTAGGGCATTCTCGGATCTGGAGAATCCAACCCCCGTGATCGTGCCTTCAGGCAGGGCTGGGAGGTCGAGGGTCTCTCCGGTTGCAGTCCTGGTGATGGCGACCTTGGTGTAGCCGTCCTCGTTGGCGCCGATGACGCGGAAGGTATCGTCCCGGCTGAAAGAGGCATAGCCAACGTCCCAGTTGGTGGAGAAGACATCTTCGTGCGTACTGTTTTCCAGGTTGTATTTTCTGAGTGCTTGGAATTCTCCGTCGAGATTGGTCGTGTAATAGAGGCTCGTACCGTTGTGACTGAATTCCATCGCATTGAAGGAGGCATCTCCCTCGTGCTCGGAGATCAGTTGGGGCCGGCCGTCACGTTTGGCCAAGTCGAGGATGAACAGATCGGAGTCATTTGTCGTGTTGGTCTTCGACAGGGCTACCCAACGGGTGTCGGGACTGATTGCCGCGGGCGTCATCCCGGTCTCATTACGGTAGAGCATCGTGGGTTCGAGCTCGGTTGTCGACCACTGATACAGATCGAAGAACCTGGGGTCACGACTGTTGTTGAGGGTGAAGAAATTCTTGAGATCGTAGGACCAGCCGAAGAACTGCTCTTTGGTTTCGTCGCCCCGAGTCAGGTCTGTGACGGTCCCGTCAACATCTCGAAGATAAATATGGTTGAGTTCGTTGCCCGCCTGGTCCCGGGTGAAGAGAATCCGTTCGTCTTCCGGGAAGAATCCGATCGCGAAGGTTGTGTCCCCACCCTCTGTGATTGCTGTCGTCTCTCCACTGGCGATGTCGATGACGAAGACGTTGTAGACGCCGGTTTCATTGCTGGAGACCAGCAGCTTCGTCTCGTCGGGGTTGAAGGATCCGCCGGCGATGGAGACGGTCTTCATGAACTGTTCCATCGTGTAGGTCTGAGAGGGTCCGGTCACCACGTCTTCGGTGGAGTGGGCGCCGCAACCGATGGCGAGCAGGGTGGACAGGAATATCAGGATGACGTGGTTGGCTTTCATGTTTCCTCCAGGGCTGTCAATGATTGACAGAGCTCATTGTTCAACGCAGCATACAGTGAAAAGTTGCGATCGGCTCAGTCTCATGAGTATTGGGGACCTGGGTCAACCTCTCCCGTTGCATTGTTGTCTCAGCGGCTCGGCGTCATGTTCGGCCAGGGGATTTGTCGTGACGGCGGAGTCCAGGAGTTCGCGAGCCTCGGCCCGGTTCTTGGGTTTCTCAAGGAGGTGAAGGGCCGCTCCGGTAATCATCGCCTGCCACGAGGCGGGGTTGAGTTCGAGGGCGTGCCCGACGTCGGCCAGGCCTCGGGCGATCTCGCTGCGGGGAACGGCGCCATCCAGTTCCAGAGCGACGGCCTTGAACCGATGAACCTCTGCCGAGGTCCGCCAGGCATCGGAGCTTAACGGATTGACCTTGATCGCCTTTCGGACCGCCGTTGCCGCAGCTGCCAGGGGATCACCGGGACGCCGTTGATGTTTCAGTGCGAAGCGTGCAGCGATCAGTTCGACAGCCGCCGTTTCGGTGTGGGCATAGGCAATGGACGGATTGATTGTGACGGCATGCTTGAGGGCCTGGCGGGCTCGTTTCAGCGTTGCCGAGGGGTCGGCGCCGCGTTCGAATTCAACCAGGGCCCTGGTACGAAGGCTCATGCCGAGGTTGGTCCATGCGTAGGCATAGCTGGGGTTGATTTTCAAGGCGTGATTGAAGGATGCCTCGGCCAGGTCGAGGGTACCAGATGGATCCAGCCCGGACCCGCGTTCCCACATCGCGCGGCGCCAATGGGCAATGCCCGAGTTGTTGTGGGCATTTGCGTAGCGGGGGCTCAACACAAGGGCCCGTCTGTAGGAAGCAAGAGCCTGTTCGAGGTCGGCTTCAGGATTCTGCCCCAGGCCCAGGTGGTATCGGGCCCTGCGGTCGAACGCATAGCCCAGGTCGTCTGCGATGACGGGGTTCCCGGGTTCGATGGCGGCGGCCTGCTCCAGATGGGAAATGGCCTGGGCCAGCAGAGGCTCGGGGTTGCCTCCTCGGGAGGCGGAATTGAGGGCGGCAACCGTCAGGCTGCCGCCCAGGGCGTGATGGCCTTCGGCACTGTCCGGTGACAGCTCGATCGCCTTCCGGGCGGCCAAGTCCGCTTCGGCAAGCGCCGCCTGGGGATCGAGGCCCCGATCATTGAGACTGTCTGCACGACGCCAGTGGAGAAGTGCCGTTGTTTCCCAGGGGGCTGCATCCTCGGGGGCCGTCCCGCGAGCCGTCTCGCATGCAGCTTCGGCTTTGGTGAATGCCTCATCGCCGCTGTCCCCGTTGCGCTCCCGAATCTCCATCTCGAGGAGCCATCGGTGGCACAGGGCCGTCATGGCGTCGGCGTCCGAGCGGGCAATCTCGAGGGTGAGTCCGTAGGCGTCGCCCGCATGTTTCAGGTGTTGCAGGGCTTCGTCAATATCCCCGTCGCCCGCTGCGCGAGTGGCGGCCGAGGCGTGAATGTCGCCCGAGAGGCGGGGAATTCTCCAGTCCCAGGGTGTGTCGATGGCTGCAGTCGAGGTTGCCTCCAGTGCATCTTCGAAATGTCCCTCGTAGTAGGCGATCAACGCCTGCGTCAGCGCAGGGCTCTCCAATTCCGAGGGGCCGGCCATCTGGAGAAGTTTGAGGGCACGGTCCCTGAATGCCTGGGCGGCGTCATCTTCGGATGATCTGCGGAGTTCTGGATCTGAAATGTGCCGGGTTCGGCGAAGGGCTTTTTCGTAGGCCAGTCCCAGTGCGCGGCCCAGGGCGGCGGCGACCTCGGGACTCCGGAAGCCCGAATCCCAGGCATTCTGGAGATCGTCAACAGCCTCATCGACCTCGCCGAGGATCAGGTGGATACGACCCTGGGCATAGTGGCCGGGATCTCGCCCGATTTCGCCCATATCCGCTGCATCCCTGCGAATTTCCTCAACCATCTTGTGGACTCGCGCTCGTTCAGGACTGGTGTCATGCTGCGGCATCATGGCCGTCAGACGCACGAATTCCTCGATCGTGTTGACCCGTTCGATCAGGCCCTGGGCAATTGCGCTCCTGCGGGCGGTCTGCCAGCGGTGGCGAATGCTCAGTCCGCCGATGGCGCCGGCGGCGATGAGAAGAGCCACCAAAGCGGTCGTCGCAGCCGGATGTCTCCGGGCCATTTTGATGCCACGATAGATCAGGCCGCCCCGTCGGGCCGTAATCGGCTCACCGGCCAAAAAGCGCCGGAGGTCCTCGCCAACCTCGAATGACGAGGAATACCTTCGATCCCGGTCGATTTCGAGGCACTTCAGGACAATAGTTTCAAGATCCCGGGGAATCGCAGAATCCAGATGCGAGGGTGGGGTTGGACCGGCCGAGGTATGGCCCTCGAGAATTTCGGTGAAACTGCCTTCGAAGGGAGCCCGTCCGGTCAGGAGCCAATACAGGGTGGCGCCCAGACTGTAGATGTCGGACCGGGCATCGATCTGATCTGTCTTTCCGCGAATCTGCTCCGGTGCTGCGAACGCCGGTGTACCGAGGATGGCGCCGGTCCGGGTCACGTCGTGGGTATCAATTTCCCGGGCGATGCCGAAGTCGACCACAAAGGGGCGCCACCCCCCACCCGGCGTCAATTCGACCATGATGTTGGCCGGCTTGACATCCCGGTGGACGAGGTCGAGTCGGTGGGCTGCATGCAGGGCCTCGGCGACATCGGCCATGATCTGTGATTTCTCTCGAATGCTGAGTCGATTCCGAACCTCGGGCAGGGCGCCGCCCGCGACGTACTGCATGACGATGAAGGGGTGACCCTCGACCTCGCCGACCTCGTAGACCGGGCAGATACCTTCATGATCGACACGTGACTGGATGCGGGCCTCCCGAACGAACCGGGCGACGACATCGGGGTCGTCTCGTCTCAAGAATTTGATGGCGACTGTTCGGCCCAGGCGGGGATCGTTGGCCCTGTAGACATCCCCCATGCCGCCCTGGCCGATGAAATCAACCAGTTCGTATCGGTCCCAATTTTCGACAGGAAGGCGGTCAAAGGGGTCGGATTTCTGTGAGACCTGGGTTGCGACTTCTCGTTCGAGTCGGGCCACGGCTGTCGGGTGCAGAAGACCGGTTTCGACCGCAATCTCGATCTTGCGGGCTGCATCGATGGACGTGGTGTCTTCGCCGGCCGCTGCGATTGCATTCTCCAGTGCCGATTGAGTCAGGAGTTCTCGTCTGAGGGCCAACTCCAGGGTGGCCGCCGCTCGACGTTGGGTGCTGGACGTGGTCGAGGACCAGGGGTCGGTTCCTGTCATCGGTAGCCTCGACAAATCATCGTTGCCATCTTTTTTCTGGGCCCTGTACCCGATGAATCCACTGCATATCCGTCATTGGCTGCAGTGTACACCGGGAAGGAGAAAATGACGCGGTGGAGAGCGGGAGGACGGGACTCAAGCGGTCTTCCATAGATTTTTCTGGCCGAAGAGACCGGTCCCGAATCAAGGGGTGTAAACCGCGGATTCCTGACGGTGCCATGGTTGTGCAACGACCGAGGTTGGATCAATCTCCAAACGCATAGCCAAATTCGTCGATATCCTCATGAAACCAGTCTGAGATTGTTTGACGAGACCCGTCATCGAAATAGTCTTGATAATGTGTCTTTGAGGTCGTGTTGACATGAGGGAGTTCTTGATCAATTCCAAGCCTGTCAAAGACCCGATTGATTCCTTCGGTGAGGTTTTCGAATCTGACGATGTCATCAATTTTGATGTGGCCTTCGAAATCTCTCAGCCACTCGACCTGGGGCAAGAACATCTGAGGCCGATAATAGTAATAATGGTTCCGTTGTGATCCATAGGTACAGGCAACCCAGTCCTTGAATGGAATCTTCGTTGTTGCCATATGGGTGACGTTGTTTTTGATATTGTGTTTATACTGCGATACAACCTTGTCCCAGGGGTTACGAACAACCGCAAATTTGTAGGCCTGATCCCACTTTTTCTGACCGATGACACTGATGATTTCCTTGGCCGTCAAGTGTTTTCGGAAGGGCTTGCCGATAATATTGGCGATACTGGTTCCCGCGGTCTTGTTGATATGAATAAATATAAAATCTCCATTGATCCCGTTGTGAATTGGGGGGTTGAAATAGAGACCAATTTTGTTCTTAAATTTCTCGATGATTCGTATTTTCATATCTGTGGTGATACGTCAGTACTGGAACAGAAGTCGGGCATCCTGGGAATCTCGAAAAAGCGGCAGACAACTCCTTCACACACGCAAACCCCTCACTCTGAAAGAATCGTATCACGGCAGTGCTGGTGTCAGACCTCGGAATCTCCCCTTCGAAATTCGGAATACTCAGACTGAGAACTCCGGGCTGGAGTGTTTCTCCGGGCAGAGTGAATAGGACCGCAAATCCGTGTGTTATCGACAGTGGAGGAGAACACCATGACGATTGAAGTCGGCACCAAGGCCCCTGAGTTCACACTCCCGGATCAGGACGGGACAGACGTTTCGTTGGCGCAGTTCGCCGGTTCCTGGGTTGTTCTCTATTTCTATCCGAAGGACGATACCCCAGGATGCACTGTCGAGGCTTGCGAGTTCACCGAGGGCATCGAGGGTTTTCGGGGCCTCAATGCGGTCATCCTCGGTTGTAGCCCCGATTCGATGGAGAGTCACCGCCAGTTCATTGACAAGTTTGATCTCAAGGTGCGCCTTCTGTCGGACCCGGAGCATGATGTGATGGCAGTGTACGGCGCCTGGGGCGAGAAGACCCTCTATGGCCGAAAGTCGATCGGAGTTATTCGATCCACGGTGATCATTAATCCTGAAGGCAGAATTGCCCACCGTTGGAAGAGCGTTCGAACCAAGGGTCATGCCGCCAAGGTTCGGGAGAAGTTGGAAGGGCTGAGGAAGTAGCTGGTTTCCGTCCGGAAAGGGGTCTTTTTCGTAATTTCGTCGTCAGGCTGCGGGGTTACTTGTGCGGAGTACGGGAAGTACGCCTCCGCGCAACCCCTTGTCTTCCTAGAACTTATCGAAAAATACCTCCTTTCCAAACCGAAAACCACGCAGTCCCCATACACGTTTCCGCAATTCCGTCGTCAGGCTGCGGGGTTGCTTCTCCCTGAACCGTGCATTGCATTAGACGATGGGATTCACGTGGTGTCCGATCGTCTCCGGTCCTGATAGAGTTCTGTTTCCGCCGAAGGGCGGATGGAGTGGATATGCGGTTTTTTTGGAGTCTGGTTGCTGTTGGAGTGTTGGTCGCGGCGGGTGGGGCTGTCGCAGGCGAGTTGCCCGATCAGTGGCAGGCCAAGGTCGATCCCTGGGTCCTGGAAAAGAGTAACTCGGATACGGAGTTCATCGTTTTCTTGTCTGAGCAGGCGGATCTGTCGGGCGCGGCAACGTTTCAGACCAAGGCCGAAAAGGGACGATTTGTCTTCAACGCCTTGCGCAGAGTTGCTGCCGTCACTCAACCCGCGGTTCTTGCTCGACTCAAGGCGCTGGGTGCTGACTGTCGTTCCTATTGGATCGCCAATATGATTTGGGTCCGTGGGGATCAAGATGTTGTTCGGCGGATGGCCGAGAGGGAAGATGTTTTTCACATCTACGCAAATCCCTCGGTGCGATTGCGGGAGATGCCTCACTCCTCGTTTTCGGAGAAGTCCAAGGCACCTTCCACAGTGGAGTGGAATATTGCTTTGGTCGGAGCGCCCGACGTCTGGACTTTCGGTATTGACGGGCAGGGAGCGGTCGTCGCCGGCCAGGATACCGGTTATTTCTGGAGTCATCCGGCCTTGATCAACCAGTATCGTGGCGGCCCGTCCGGTGATCACGCATACAACTGGCATGATTCGGTTCACTCCGGCGGAGGCTCAACCTGTGGCGCCGACTCGCCTGAACCCTGTGACGATCACGGGCACGGCACCCACACGATGGGCACGATCGTTGGTGATGACGGAGTGGGCAACCAGGTAGGCATGGCGCCGGGTGCACAGTGGATCGGCTGCCGCAAC
>CAYSHZ010000177.1:0-7724 GCA_964430905.1 uncultured Thermoanaerobaculia bacterium
GGCAACCAGGGCCAAGGCCGGACGGTCGTGATCCTCGCCCGGCTGGAGGACGGCGGCGATCACCACCGAGAGCCCGACGCTGAGAACCACGGTTGTCGGCCGATGGGTCGCCGCACCGACGATCAGCGTCACGGCGGCCCCTCCAACCAATATTGCGGTCGTCCGGAACGCATCACCCCTGCCCCAGCCCTGGGCCACCCGCACGACCACAAAGAAAGCCGGGATGAGGAGTACTCCAGCATAGAGGAGCAGTTCCAGGGGTTGGGTCCAGGCAAAGACCGGCTTGACCGCATGGGGGGGCGGGTTGAAACCGAAGTGGAACGGCGCCGCGACCATCCAGCCACCGATACCGACCGCGAGAGCAGCCGTCCAGCGGGACCACCCGCCGCGCCATGGCCACCGCCACCGGCCGTCACCACAGATCAGCATCAGCGCGACCGCCACCATGGTCGGCGGCATGGCCCACGGATTGGCCGCCCAGGTCAGACCGAAGAGAGCGGCCGCAATCGCGACAGGTCGCCAGGAAAGCGTTCGAGACCCCGCAAAGGCCGCGACAGTGATCGCCGCCGCCGCCAGGGGCAGGGACAGAATGTGGGGATGAAGATCCCCCAACCAGAAGCTGAAAAGTGGGAATTCCGTGATCGCTCCGGTAACCTGCCGCGAACTCCGCCAGAGGTCGATCTGGGACGGACCGAAACCGGCGAGCACCTGGCGAAAACCGTCGGCCGTCCCGGCCAAGACGCCGAAAAAGGCAGCCGTGGCGCCCAAGGCCCATCGGCCTCCTGCCAGACGAGCTCCCAAGGCCCAGAGGCCGACTGCGGTCGAACCCCCGATCAGCGCCGCCACAAGGTTGTAGCCGATCGCCGGATTGAGGCCGCTAAGGCGCAGAGGGAGGGCCCAGACCAGAGAACCCCAGTAATAGTATGGCAACGAGGTGCCCGAGAGCCACATGTCCGGCGGAGGAAATGCATCGGCCCGGGTCAGCATCGTCAGGATTCCCAGATCCATCAGTTTCTCGGTCTCGACAATCGCCGGACGCCCCAACCGCAGGAACAGTATGGCCAGACTCCCGCCCCAGAACACCATCTCCGGAGCGGCAATGGCACCCACAGCTTGGCGTCTCCACAAAACCACGATTCCCCAGACGCCTCCAACGACGAGACAGACTGCCCCGACAATGGGCCACACACCCGGAATGAATGACCCCACCCACCACGCTGGAAGAACCACACAGACCGGGCCGATGATCCGGCCCAGTGCCCAGGCCTCCCGGTCGTCCATTCCTGAAGCAACCAACATGGCGTAGCCTGCCGAGGCGGCGCCGGAGAGACACAGCAGGAAAAGTACAATCCCCATGAGCGGTGCATTGTACCGGTCCCGGCTCCGGTGTGCATGTCATGGTGTGGGAAAACGAGTACCGCATGTATTACTCCTCCTGGTCCTCGGTTGAGGTGCCCCCCTTTTTCCAGGTTCCCACCCAGGGCGGAATGGTCGACAGCATCACGGCGCTGGGCCTGGCGACTCGCTCCGTCATCCCCTCCGCCCGCCGCCCCTCAGGGCGTGCGGCGCCATAGAGACACCGGAGATTGATACACTTGGACCATGGAAACAACATCCGCCAATCGTCGTCCCGCACAGGCCACACGGCAACTCCCACTTGGATGGATACTGGGAGGATTGGGCATCGTCCTGGTCGTAGCCTCGATGTGGTTTCAGTTTGCCGGACCCACCGCCTGGCGGGGTGTTGTGCATCCCCAGGGACAGGAAGACATGGAGTCGCTCTACCTGACACCACCGGTCTCCCTGTCTCAGGGAACCTACTCCTTCGATTTCAGCTACAGAAAACCGCCGAAGTTTCTCGAGATCACCACGGGGCGGTACCACGTCAGCATTTCGACCGAGAATGAGCCGGACTGGCTGGCTTCAGGATCACTCAAAGCCAACAAGAAGAAAAACACGAGAGGCCGACCAACCGTCCGCGGCACCGTGGTCTCCAGCGTCCCGAGAGCCATCCAGGCACCTCTGAGAATCAAGGTTCAAGGCGCGGAGGATGCGGCACTCTCGGTAACGATTCGGAAGGTCGGTTTCGATTACCGAATCCTCCTGTGGATCGGCATCGCCCTGATCGCCCTGGGCTTGGCGATGGACCCCGGTCTTCGCGCGAAACTGCAGACCCTGTTGAGCTCCAACTAATCAGAAGGCCGGAAATATGACCCACCCCATTTGACCGGTTCTTTACAATCGGCCACAACCCAAGATAAACTCTCCGGCAGGGAGGAACGAGACAATGCGAAGAGTTATTGTTGTGATCTGCGTGGTACTTCTCGTCGGCCTGATGGCCAATGCCGGCGTGGTTGGGAAAGATGGTTCAACCCTTCCTGACCGTACAAATACCAATACCAATCAACGAAGCCCCCTCCAGGCCGACTGGGAGTGGAGTACTGCGGGAGCCATCGACACGGTTCCTACCTTTGGCGGATCCTCCGGCGGATGGGGTGAGTACTTCATCGTCCAGGTGACAAACAATACCGGTTCGGATCAGCAGATCGTCGAGTTCGGGTTCCCCTGCGGCGGCACGATCGCCTCGGAGTGGATGGTGTGGCTTGACTCCGCCATGCCCGCCGCCTTTGCCGGTGGAGACTTCAGCGGAGCATTCACCGCAACCGATCCCGATGACCAGACCCTGCCCCCCGTGAACTACACCTACATTGATTCGTCCGGCGACGGCGTCGTCATCCCCGATGGCCAGACCTTCTGGTTTGGTTACCAGAACCCGGGCCTCTCGGGTCAGGTTGCATACAACAACGTCGATACCTACGGGTGGTATAGCGGCGCATGGGATTTGGACGGCCCCTGGGGTCGGACCACTGTGATGCAGTTCAAAGCCAACGTGGCGACCCAGCCGACGCCGACGCCTCCTGCGGGCGGCGGAAATGCACCGATTCCGACCCTTTCAACCACCGGGATCCTGACCATGATCCTTCTTCTGATCGGTATCGGATTTGTCGTCGTCATCAGACGTCGATAGTTTCCAATCATTGGATTTCAAGCCGATTCCCATTTTGGGAATCGGCTTTTTTATTGACGATCTTGGTTGACAATTCCAAGGTACCGTTTCCCGGTGATCACTTCTGCTGAGCAATCTCCCTGCATCAAGGGCCAGACCTGGGATCAACGGCGTATGACCCGCCGGCTGGACTGAGGACCGAGACTACTCGACCCAGCCGAGTACGTTCCTGATCACAGACCAGCGCGGAACCGACTCTTCGGTCCCCCGTCCGAGAATCCAGTGCTCGAACAGACGGTCAATCGTTCCGTCACGTCGCCTCATTTCGACCCATGCGTTGAGATAGTCCTTGAACGCCTGCTCACCGCTCGGCAGCGCGTAGGCCATCGGAACCTGAACCACCATCGGCGTGGGAATAACGACCGAGAAAGCCGGATAGAGAAGGGTCCATGCCGAACCCGCCTCTGCAACGTAGAGCAGCGCATCGATATCTTCGTGCTTGCCCCGCAAGAAATCTCGGGGCGAGGCCAGATCGACAAGCTCGGCGTCCGGAATGTAGTTCGAAATCCGCTGCTTCCAGTCCCTGAGCTCCGGAACCATACCAATCCTGAGATCCTGAATTCCCTGAACACCCAGGTTGGTGGCAAAACTGCGCTGCCGATCATCCTGAACCAGAAAGGCCAGAGTCTGATTCATATAGGGTCGCGAAAACGACGCGTCCAACGGTTTGGACGGGGTCAGAACCAGGCCGGACATCACCAGATCACAGGTCCCATCCTCGAGCCGGTTGAAGGCGCCTTCCCTATCAAGGCGTACAACTTCAAGCGCAACGCCAAGATCCGTTGCCAGATGGTCCGCCATCTCGAGATCAAAACCGACCGCCTGCCCCTCGCTGTTGACGAAAGCGAAGGGAAGGCTGTCACGAAGAAAACCAACGCGCAGCACGCCTCGTTCCCGCACCTGATCAAGCCGAGGCCGCTCGGGATCAACCTTCAAGGGTGGCGGCAGCGTACCGATGTACGACGTAGTCTTCGCTGATCTTTCCATGAAGTGCATCGCAACCAGCGCCTGATCGGCACTGTAGGCATCGCGGAAAGACTGGGTCAGGTAGAGGCGAATTCCCCCTACACAGGCAAGGGCGAGAACCGCCGTCACCACGCCGGTTCTGATTAATTTGGAGCCTTTGATCTTGAAGGCTCCGATCAGGACCGCCGTAACGATCGCAGTCAGCGCAAACAAATGCATCGCTCCCAGCACAACTCGAATCCGGTCGGTATAGACCGTCGAGATCACAAAGAGCTGGAACATGTCGGCCGGAATCCGCACCAGACTCATCAAAAACGGAATACCGACGACCGGCGCCACGAAACTCGACAGAGTCCCGGCGCCGAGCAACATCAACCAGTCACTCCCCTCGAGACCACTCCCCAGGTACCACCCGGCGAAGGGAACGAAGACCATGATCGCCACGGTTCCGAGATTGGGAAACGGGTACGCCAGAGGCATTAAGACCTCGGCCGTCGATTCAACATCATCTCCACCGAGATCCGCCTCCCTGAAAAGCCTTTTGACATCCTCAATCAATTGGGGCAGTACGACGATGATCTTCCCGGTGGCAAAGATCGTCAGTAGCGTCGCTTTGGGGATCCTCAATACATCTCGGGCCCTGAAAGGAGTACAACTCTCCACCAACGACGGCAGGACCCAGAAGGTCAGAACCAGGACCATCGCCGTGTACACGATCAGGTAGCCCTGAAGTCGTCCAACCTCTTCGATGGTCATCGTCCCGGCGGTTGACGCAGCGATCGCAAACACGCCAATCGGTGTCATCTTGACTACCATAGAATTGACACGATTGAGCGCCGACGCCATGACATCGAGGTCGTCGAGAAGCCGCTCTGTTCCCTCCAGACGGGCCAGACCCAGACCAACCATGATGCAAAAGAGAACGACCGCCGGAACGACGTTGTTGGCCAGGGAGGCAAAAGGGTTCGTTGGAATATAGAGCCCGACCAGATCGAATTCCGGCGGGTTTTCGACCATACTTGTTGAGAAGAAGGATGCCGTCTCCCGATCGGGAAGGGCCAACGGTGCAACTGCAACTGCAGAGATACCGAGACCAATCAGAAAGGTCAATGTCACGAGGCCAACGGCTATCAAGCGACGGCCGCGGTCCATCGAGAGGCGACCAATATTGACCAGCAGGGTCAACACGATGTATGGCAACACCGTCATTTGCAACAGGCCAATGAATGCGTCACCGACGATCTCAAACGGCGCGCAGTATTCGCCGAAGAAGAGACCGCAGCCAACCCCGGCGAAAAGCCCAATCAGGATCTGTGTCGACAACCCCGGCTTGTTCATTGACATCTCTCACTTCCTCCAAAGAAGGCTCGAAAATTAACCCTTGAACTTACAATGCCAGAATAACCGAAACACTACCTCATATATGGGACAGGTGGCTCCGGGACGAGATCAAGAAAAAACTCCCGGGGTCACAACCCCGGGAGCAGAAAGAAAAACAGTCGGCCGTGTTAAGGCACCACCAAGGCTCACTGGCCGGTATCACCGCTCTCGGTGTGCAGCTCCACATCCCCGTGAATGCCTCGGGTCTCAACCAAACCGTTGGGCGCATCAACGATGGTCGTCACGGCACGAGGGACCAAGACCGCAAGGCCGGCCCGGCTGAGGTCTCCCTCGGGACGAAGCGACAACGGCAAGCCGGGTTTCGAGGCCCAGTCGACGCTAACGACCAGCACGCCGTCATGCTCTTCGGTCCGGGTCACCAGATAGACCCCATCTGAACGGAGTTGCTGCATGACGGCGGCGACCTCCACCTGTCCGGCATCACCACCGTACCGAAGGCGAACATCTCCGAAGGGATTCTGAACCCTCAAGACCCTCGAGCCGGCGATTTCGCCCCTCCAGCTGAAGCGCTGGAAATCATCAGCCTCCGCCGATACAAATCCAAGTGCCACAACGAGGAGGGCCAGGAAACCGAGCCCTGCACCTGATACGCCACTGGGATGAACAAACTTCATGGAGTGAATTGTGCCACAACCATTTGGTTTCCGCCTTCTCGACGTTCGGTGCTACCCTCTGACGCAATGCTGAGATTCCGCCTCTTCGGCTTTCCCGTCGGCGTACAGCCCTTCTTCCTGATCACCGCCTGGCTGATCGGCCCCCGGGAAGATCTCCAGGCGACGTTCCTTTGGATTGCGTGCGTGTTTGTCGGAGTGATGGCCCATGAATTGGGCCACGCCTTTGCCGGACGTCATTTCGAGCTCGATCCGGTGATCACCCTCCACGGATTCGGAGGCATGACCTCCTGGCGAGCCAATCGCCATCTAGGCAACGGTCAGAGGATCCTTCTCTCCGCCGCCGGTCCCGCCGTCGGCATCACGATCGGCATCACGGTCCTGATCCTGGCGCCCCGTCTGGCGCCCGATGCAGGTTTCGTCGCAACCCGATTGATCCACTACAGCGTGTGGGTCAACCTTGTATGGGGGTTGCTCAACCTGGCGCCCGTCCTTCCCCTGGACGGAGGCCACATCGCTGCCTCTGCCGCAGAATCCGCCTTCGGCCACAAGGGTCGAATCGTGGCGGTCGTTGTGTCCCTCATTCTGACCGGTGCGCTGGCCCTTTGGGCAATCTGGAACGGCCAAATCTGGATGACAATCATGGCGGTCGTCCTCGCAGCTTCCAACATCCAGGGACTGGGCTGGTTCCAGAGCAAGGCGCGGCCTACCCCGTCTCCCGCTCCATCGGATGCCATGAGATCCTACGACCTCGCCCGAGGTCTGGCACAGGCCGGCCAACACGAAGAGGCCCTCGAGTGGCTGGAGGTCGCCGTCAAATCAGGTTTTACCGCCGGTTCGATCATAGATGCCGATCCTGCCTGGGCCGTTCTGCGGAACGAGCCCCGATTCGTCGATCTGCGCAGATCACTGTGAAGGAACCGTCGGCCGTCCCTCCAACGACGGGGTTGCGTGCCCTGAAGGACACGCCTACACGGGTCGGATCAACCCGCAGGGAAAACAGGTGTAGGCGCATCCTTTAGGGTGCGCACCGGTGGCGTTTGAGGTCTGCCCAACGATCAACGAAGCGTAGCCTCAAAAGACACGCCTACACGGCTATTCTCGCGTTGGTGATCGGTGGTCCAGGTCAGGGTCAGGAACAGCGGCAGATTCAGATTCAGCTGCCGGCTTCTTTTGCCCACTGAAGCCTCAAATTTCTTCGTTCCGGTAAACTGTTCCCACTACCGATTATCCGGCCAAGGAGGTCTATGGCATGACGGACGAGACACCGCATAAACCCGAGGGTGACACGAACACCTCGACCGCCCAGACTTCCCAGACTGCAACGGATAACTTTGGCGACCAACTGGCCCAGGCCTCCCCCGAGGCTGCGGCCGGCATGATCGAGACGATGTTCAACGGCGCAGACCCGACGAGTCCATCGTCGGCAACAACGGCCGCGGCCCGCTTCCTGGGGGCACATCAAGAAGTCACAACCCTGCTCGAACTGATCGACCCGAAGACCATCGGCCTGATTGTCGATCAGCTGATCATCAGGCTTCATAACCGACCGGCGGCGGACGACATGCGGGCAGCCGAAGATCTCCTCGATGCCGTCCGTCTACGCCCGCTGCGGAGACGAATCGCCGCCGACGGGAAGACCCGCGAGTGGGCCGATCGGCTGACCCGCCTGATCGAGG
>CAYSHZ010000178.1:0-7711 GCA_964430905.1 uncultured Thermoanaerobaculia bacterium
GTCGCGCTGGATCAACCGACAGGGTGTCGTTATTCCGGAATCAACCCTGACCAAACCGCCGTCGGCCGAATTGCGCCCGGACCAGGAGGACCAGGACTCCTTGCCTCCCTACGAGGTCCTGGACCGAGTTCTCGAGGGCTGGGTCGAAGAACGCCTGTCTGTTGCCCAGCTTGTGGCCGAAGGCCTGGATCCCGTCGTTGTCGAGAAGATTGTTGGTCTGATTGACGGCGCCGAATACAAGCGCCGTCAGGCGGCGCCGGCGATCAAGATTTCGCCCAAGGCATTCGGCATCGGCCGCCGTTATCCGATCGTTGCGGACTATTCGAGTTTGCACAGGTAGGAGCGTTCTGGGCCTGTTCGATTTTTCGTCGAGAATTGAACCCCCCTGATGGCGGACTCGGAAAACTGCTGAAGAGTTGCTATCTCGCCACACTGTGGTCACAAACTGCCACAAAAAACCCTGTTTGTAGGCACACTTGTGCCACCTCCAGGGGCCACCTTTGAGTTGACGAAAAACAACTCCAGGGAGGCAACTATGAGACGCAAGATTTCAATCATCGTGGTGGTGAACCTGCTGGTGGCCGTGGGGGTTTTCTCCCAGGAAGGAGCCGGGGAAGGACCGCGGCCCGTGACCCCGATGACGGTCAGGCAGGGCAGTCTCCTGTTCCACGCTGGAGGTGCTGGGGCTTTCGTTGAGGCCCCCCTCCAGGCAACCGATGTCGAGATTTCAGTTCGAGGCCTGGTGGCGGATACGGTGGTCTCGCAGGATTTTTCGAATCCGACTGAGCAGTGGATGGAGGGTGTGTACGTCTTCCCCCTGCCGACGGGGGCCGCTGTGTACTCGATGCGGTTGGTCATTGGAGAGCGCATCATCGAGGGTGGTATCGAAGAACGAGAGGCCGCAAAGAAGGCATATGTGGCCGCCAAACGTCAGGGCAGAAAGGCGTCGCTTGTCGAACAGGAGCGCCCGAATATTTTTACGACGTCGGTTGCCAATATCGGCCCGGGAGAGACCATCAAGGTTCAGATCGAATACCAGCAGACTCTGAAATTCGATCATGGTGAACTGGAATTGCGTTTTCCGATGGTCGTCGGCCCCCGGTTCATGCCTGGTATATCGACCGGCATGACCTCACAGGGGACCGGGTGGGCCTTCGATACAGATCAGGTCCCAGATGCCTCCAGGATTTCGCCTCCGGTAGCCCTTGATCCGGAAACGGACCTCAATCCCGTGACGCTCAAGGTCACTTTGGAAGCGGGGTTCCCACTTTCGCGACTGGTTTCCCCATACCACCCGGTTCAGATCTCGAGACCGGATGGTCGGCGCCACATGATCGTTCTCGACGGGCCGGTTCCGGCCGACCGGGATTTTGTCTTGCGCTGGGCGCCCGAGTCCGGGAGGGCGCCGAGAGCGGCGGTGTTCACCGAGGAGTGGAACGGAGAGTACTTCGTCATGGCCATGGTGGTACCCCCGGCCGACGAGTTTGCCGAGGCCGTTCGTTTGCCCAGGGAGACGGTGTTCGTCATTGATACCTCGGGATCGATGGGAGGTGCGTCGATTGTCCAGGCCCAGGAGGCACTGCTTTTCGCCCTCAACCAGTTGGCCCCGGAAGACTTCTTCAACATCATCGAGTTCGACTCCAACTTCACTGTGCTGTTTCCCGAGAGCCAACCGGCCATGCCGGCGGCGATTCAGAGGGCCACTGCCTGGGTTGAGAAATTGAGGGCCGATGGGGGTACGGAGATGATGGCGCCGCTGCTTCGGGCGTTGGACGACCGCAGGGAGTTGACACCCCTCCGCCAAGTCATCTTCATTACCGACGGATGTGTGGGCAACGAAGAGGCCCTGTTTTCTGCCGTTGAGCGCAACCTGGGCCGGAGCCGACTCTTTACCGTTGGCATCGGGTCGGCGCCGAACGGGTTCTTCATGGAGCGTTCCGCCGCCTTCGGCAGGGGTACGTTCACGTTTATTGGAGCCCCCTCGGAAGTGGATTCGAAGATGCGTGGGCTGTTTGTCAAGTTGGAAAACCCGGTTCTGGCGAGTATTGAGATGTCATGGCCCGATCCCGGGGCCGAGGTCTGGCCGGAGCAGATCCCCGATCTCTATGCGGGGGAACCGGTCGTCGTCGCTGCCCGACTGGGAACGATCGAGGGAGACCTCAGGCTTTCGGGGATCCGGGCTGACGCTCAATGGACCTCGGAGATCCCATTGAACATCGGTTCCGAGAGAGCAGGTATCCATCGTCTTTGGGCCAGGCGCAAGATTGCCGCGTTGATGGATGACGCCGTTCGGGGTGTCAAGAAGGAAACCGTAAGGGAACAGGTTCTGGATGTGGCCCTCAAACACCAGTTGATCTCCAAGTACACCAGTCTGGTTGCGGTCGATGTGACACCGACCAGGCCAGAAGGGGAGAGCCTGAAGACCGCTGCGGTTCCGACCAATTTGCCGGCGGGGTGGCGTGCCGAGAAGGTGTTCGGCGTGATGCCTGCCGGGGGAACCGCGGGGCGACTGCACCTGCTGGTGGCGATGCTGTTGTTGATGTCGGGGGTCGCCCTCTGGAGGATGAAAGGAGGCTCTCGATGAGGGCGATCCCTGTCCTTGTGGTCATCCTGGGCCTGATCCAGGGAGCCCAGGGTGGGTGGATCTATGCCAAGGCCTGGCTGGCGGAGGCGATGGTGGAAGAGGCCTGGACGAGGACGCTGGATGGCGAGACGAGGGTCAGGCCCTGGCCCTGGGCGGATACCTGGCCGGTGGCCCGACTGTCCTTTCCCGGCCGGGGGTCCGAGATGGTGGTTCTGGAGGGGGCTTCGGGCCGGGTCCTGGCATTTGCTCCAGGGCACCTGCAGGGGACCGTGCCTCCCGGGGAGGAGGGCACGTGCGTGATGGCAGGCCATCGAGATACCCACTTTGCCGTTCTCGAATACCTTCAACCGGGTGATCCGATTGACGTTGACGGGACTCATGGATCGAGAAAGACCTATCGGGTCAGGGAGCAGGCCGTTCTTGACAAGAATGATGTCGAGGCCTTGATGCTGAACGGAGATTCCCAGTTGATCCTCATCACCTGTTGGCCCTTCGATGCCGTTATCCCGGGGGGATCCCAGCGTTTCGTTGTCTGGGCAGACCTCGAAGGACCACGTGCTTCCCACTCCTGATTTTCGATTTTTGGTGGTACAGTATCTCAAAGGGTGTATCCCGTGAACTGATGATGGCGCCGAAAAAGAGCTCCTTCCTGTCTCGTTTGTGGCCGTTTGGTCAGGCTCCTGCCGAGTGTGTCGAGAGGGTGGGTGAGCCTGCGGAGACACTGAGGATCGTCATCATTTCCCAGGACTCGGCCCTGGTTGATGAACTCCGGGACGGGCTGTCGGACCGTGGTCATGATTTTGTCTTTGCACGGGACCAGGAGTCGGCCCATCAGGAGGTCCGGCGGATGTCACCCCATCTGGTGATCATCGACTGGCGCTTGCCGGACGATCTGGGGAAGAAGATCACTCGTTCGGTCAGACGGGGCATCGACGCACCGGCCGCTCGTGTCCTGGCCCTGGCGCCCAGGAGCGTGTCGGCCATGATTGCCGAGATCCTTGCTGCCGGCTGCGATGATTTTCTGACAATGCCTTTTGATCTTCGTGAGGTCCACGCGAGAATTCACATGCTGGTGACCCGGCCCCGGACGGCGATCGATTTACGGGATCCCCTGACCGGGCTGGTTGCCCGGGCGGTTTTGTTGGAGAGAATTGAAGAGCTTCTGGCCGAGTGTCGGCGGGATCCGGCAAAGATTGTTGCCGTTTTGTACTGTGATATCGACCGATTCAAGAACGTCAATGACGGTTTGGGTCATGTGATGGGAGATCGTCTCCTGTGTGCGGTTGCCAGGCGGCTCGAAAGTCTGGCCCGACCGGCGGACACCGTTTCCAGGTGCGTTGGTGACGAGTTTGTCGTCGTGATTGACGACGTCAAGGACATTCGTGGGGCGACCGTGATCGCCGAGAAGATCCGTGCGGAGTTTGAGGCGCCGTTTGATCTGGACGGGGTTGAGGTCTTTGCAAGCTTGAGTATTGGTATTGCCGTTTGGGAACCTCAATACACACAGGCGGAAGATCTCCTCAGAGATGCCGACACGGCCAAGTACCGTGCCAAGGCAACAGGCAGGAACAACTTCGTAGTCTTCCAGAAGGCGATGCACACTCAGGTTGTGGCCGCCCTTGAAGTCGAAAACGACTTGCGACGTGCCATTGCTCGGCAGGAGTTTCGGCCCTATTACCAGCCGATTGTTGCGATTGCAACCGGACGAATCGTTGGTTTTGAGGCGCTGTCGCGGTGGCAGCATCCGGAGCGAGGTCTCCTCAAGCCGGCGGACTTTATCGGGGTTGCCGAGGAAATGGGTGGGATCATCCAGATGGATCGCTGGCTTGCCGAGGAGGCATGCAGACAACTGAGGAGTTGGCAGACGAAATACAGGACCCTCCTGCCGTTGTCGGTGGCGGTCAATATTTCGCCGACCCATTTTCTTCACCACGATCTGGTCCGTCAGATCGACTTGATCCTGAGGAACACCGGATTGTACGGTGAGAGCCTCAAGATCGAGGTCACGGAAAGTATGCTGGTCGAAAACACCGAGTATGCGTCCCAGATGCTGGAGCAGCTTCGAACCCTGAACATCGGAATCAGTCTGGATGATTTCGGGACGGGCTATTCATCCCTGGCCTATCTTCGACGGTTCGAGATTGACACAATCAAGATTGACCAGAGTTTCGTATCGACGATGCTCGAGGACGAGGATTCCTCCGAGATCGTCAAGACGGTTGTGACCCTTGCGAAGAACCTTGGCAAGGAAACCGTCGCCGAGGGTGTCGAGACCGTTTCCCAGCTTGAGGCTTTGCGGAATCTCTCCGTTGATCACGTCCAGGGCTATCTGATTGCGCGCCCAATGCCGGCCGCCGAGGCGGAGACCTTCCTGATTGCCGGGAATCCTCTTGAGAGGATTTCGGATCTTGAGGATGTTGAAGAGGGCGTTCTGGAACATTGATTTTAGAAATTTGTGATGTTGCCGGAAGAGGGAATTGATCATCCCTTTCGCCATTCAGATGCCGTTTGCCTCAGACCTGATGTAAAATAGGGAGTCAACTCAAGAGTTAAGGAGGGGGAGAAATGTTTGACCGTTTCAGTCGTTGTGTTGTTGTTGGTGTCATGTGCGGGCTGGTTCTCGGCGTGGCTGTACCCGGGGAATCGGTTGGCAACGATCGTTTTCCGCAATCGGTGGCTTCCGGTGATCCGCGCCCCGACAGTGTCATTGTTTGGACCAGAGTCATCGATGAGGTTGGCCTCGGCGCCCTGGTTCTGGAGGTTGCAACCGACGTTGATTTCGGGCAGATCATCATCACCCGGGATCTGGTTCTCGACCCCGCCTACGACGGAGTCGCCAAGGTTCGGGTGGATGGACTCGATCCGGGTACGACCTATTGGTATCGTTTCCTTTACGGTACTGGGGCGCTGATGGAGCAATCTCCGGTCGGAAGAACACGGACGGCACCGGCCGCAGACGATCCTCGGCCGTTGAAATTCGCAGTGATCTATGGTCAGGACTTCACGGGTCGGTATTTCAACTCCTATTTCAAACTCCTGCAGGATCATGATGACGATATTGACTTCGTGGTCCACCTGGGCGACTACGTTTATGAGACCACGGGCAACCCGACGTTCCAGGATCCGACCTCGGACCGGAAGGTTGAGTTCGACGATATTGACGGTGCCATCGAAATGGGCAGCGGTGAAAACATCTACTACGCGGCGGCCAGCCTCTCGAACTACCGGACACTCTATCGGACCTTCCGTTCTGATCCCATGCTGCAGGAGGTACACGAACGCTGGCCGATGGTCGTCATCTGGGATGACCACGAGTTTTCCGACGATTGCTGGGGTGCGACCGCGACGTACTATGACGATCAAGTGGATGAGATGGACGTTGAACGCCGACGACGGTCGGAGCAGGCCTTCTTTGAGTGGATTCCGATTGAGGTCGGCCTCGACGGTGACGGGGAACTCGCCATCGACGACTCGATGCTCTATCCAAACGCCGTGATTTATCGTGATTTCCGATTTGGTTCCCTGCTGCACCTCTCGATGACGGACTACCGTTCCTACAGGCCGGACCACGTGATCGCCGAAGGTGCCTTTCCCGGTGCGGTTGCCCTCGACGAACCGACCCTGCGCCAGATGCTTGGTGATGCCGTCTTCGAGGCGGTTTCGGGGAATTTCGATCCCTACCTGGACATGGACGCCTGGGCGGCCCATTTACCGATCTTCAAGCAGACCTGTTCGCTCATCCTGGCCCAGTTGGTGGTGCAGGAGAACCCGGAGACGGGACTGATGGATGCCGTCAATCGTGCCAATCAGTTGTTGAGCGGAAACGTCAGCACGATGTTTCTCAACTCACTGTTCTCGGCGGCGGGTCTGGAACCCTTCTTTGTGGGAGATGTCGTCGCCGATATGCCTCGAGGCCTGCCCTATCTCTTCGTCGGCAAGACCAGCCTCAACGACTCGATGGGTTCACGCTACATGCTGCTCAAGGACGGCTTTGATCTCGTGGCTGCTGCACGGTACCTCGGGAGCGGCGGCGCCGCCCAGGATGCTCTCGGCGGGGTACAGGTTGCCTGGCTGGCCGGGGTGTTGCAGAACGACGCGGCGTGGAATGTTATTGCCTCGTCGGTCTCGATGTCACCGATGATCCTGGACTTCAGCAACGAGGCCATTGCGCCCCTTCTGCCGCCGGAGTTTCCGCAGGCTCTTCGCACCCGGATCATGGTCAATGCCGACCAGTGGGACGGATTTCCCCAGAAGTTGATGGAACTCCAGGGCCTGTTGGCGACGGTTCCCAATACGGTCGTGATCTCTGGGGACATCCACTCGTGGTTTGTGACCGATCACCAGAACGGCCTGATCGAATTTACCGCTCCGGCGGCCTCCTCTGAAAGTCTCCAGGAACTGATTCTGGGCGCCTTGCAGAGACATCCGATTCTGGGTCAACTGCCGGGTCTTGACGAGCTTGTGGCTCTCTTCGGTCCGCTGATGCAGCTGACGTCTCAGGATGATTCGGTGACCAATTCCGATATCGTCGGCGTTGATCTCAAAGCCAGCGGCTACATGCTCGTCGATGTTACGGCTGATGCCTTGACATCGACGATGGTCACCATGGATTCCGAGGAGACCAGGAACAACTACTACGACGATCCGGATGCCCTCGAAGATATTTTCTCCGAGCACATCTACACCGTACAGGATGGACAGGTAACACCGGAGTAATAGGAGCTGTCAGCTATCAGCTGAGCCTCTTGGGATTTTCACCACAGAGACTCAGAGTACACAGAGGAGCACAGAGGCATGAGCCGAGGCGCTCGAAGCGTTTGCCCACCCGCCAAGGCGGGTTCGCCGGAAGGGGCGTCCATTCCTTAGAAATTTATTTCCGATGAACGAACGCCCCTTCTGGCCGTGGGCTTCGTCCACCTGGACAAACACAACTGATGAATCCCTCAAAACCAGTTCGTTTCCGGAGAGGAACCAGTCAGCAGACGAAGTCTGCAACGGGCGGCAATCAACGTTCAGCCATCAGCTGTTGGCTGGCGGTTTGAGGTTGTGCCCTGGGATTGACAAAGAACAGCTATCATCGGGTTCATGAAGAGACAACGGCCTCTCGTGTCGCTCGAAATGCTGGTG
>CAYSHZ010000179.1:0-7708 GCA_964430905.1 uncultured Thermoanaerobaculia bacterium
ACCTCGATTCGCCCTCCGGTCTCCAGAACGACCTGCGCCAGGCGATCAACCAACAGGGATACCGGCTGCAATCCTGCCTGACACCTCGGACAGAAACCGGAGGTCTTGGTCGTCAAGACTCCGCACTCCCTGCACTCGCCACCGTCGGCATCCAGCTTCTTGCCGTAGACCAGGGTCCAGACCCGCATCTCGGTGACCGCATCACAGACATCGTCCAGGCCGGAGACGGCTCTGCCATGCTCGTGCAGCTCCGACAGCAGGCCCTCGACCACCCTGCGCTCCTGGTCCCTCTCCATCCCCCGTTGCATCTCGATGGTCTTTTCCAGAACCTCTTTCCCACTTGCCGCCACCGAAAGCGATATGGTCTCAACCAGCTTCCCGTGCAACCGACGGGGAAGAAGTCTTTCGATCTGGGACGTCGTCCGGGGCGAGCCCGCAACGACCAGACGATCGAACGGCGCCTCCAACGCAAGGTCACGGAGGGCGTCAATAATGGCCTTGGCATGGGCGGTGACCTCCTGGTCATGGTGTCGTTCCTGTCGTTTCTCGGCCCGCCACTGATCGACCCCAACGCCCCTGGACCGCGCGCCCGTGTCAGCCAACAGATGGCCGTACTCAGCAATTTCGCCGAGATAGACAGTAAAGAGCCGGGCCTGGCGAGCATCGGCAAGCACAACCGCATAGCGCTCGTTTTCGTCCATTGCCTCGACCACCGGGCGCAGGAATGCTCCCCGCCTCCAATGGGCCGAGGACGGGAAACGGACCCATGCCTGGTGAATCTCCTCCAGGGTGGTCTCCGGATGGACGACAACCATCGCGGAACGCCCCCGCGGTTCCAGATCCGAGACCAGCCGGACGGCCCGTTCCACCGCATGGTCCAGACCCGGGTCGTCTCCGACTTCCACTTGGAGGCTTCGCATCAATCCTTCCGCCTGGACCAGAAAACCACCGTGCCTGTTGGCGCGGGATCCCTGATCCAGATCCACGTACAGGGTCAGTGTGTTGCTTTCCTGTTGGGTCAGGCAATGCAGCCGACTGAGAACGCCACGACCGAGCATGGAGACCTCCTTGAACTGTTGGTTCTCCTTCCATGGTACACCTCTCTGCCGACAATGAAACCTCAACTCAATTCCAGTTCCCAATTCCGGTGTCAGCCCAGAATTTTGCGACAGCCGTTGGATGCATCCGAGGCTTCGAGCGCTATAATCCTTCGATGGAGTTTCTATGAAAGAACTGGATGTCCGCCACCTGGCCTGTCCGGGACCCGTCTTGGCCCTCCGAGACCTGTTGGGACAGAACGAGAAGCTGATCCATCTCCGAGTTGCTGACCATCTGGCGCTGTCCAATGTGACTCGTTTTGCCACATCTCGCGGGGCAGAGGTCGAATCAACCCCGGCAGAGGATGGTGGATTCACGATCACGGTGGTCGCCGGCGCCGAATCGTCCTCAGTCCGGTCGGGCGAAGAGGCATTGCTGGTCTGCGATGTCCCCCCGGCGGCCGGACCGACAATCATCCAGGTGACCGCTTCGGTGATGGGCCACGGTGATGACGACCTCGGCGCCCTGCTCCTGCGTTCGTTTCTCAAGACTCAGATGCAGCTGGAGACCAAGCCATCAGCAATCCTCTTATATAACGATGGCGTCAAACTCTGCTGTGAAGGTTCTCTCCTGATTGAGGATTTACGAGCACTGGAAGGTGCAGGCGTCGAAATCATCGCCTGCGGGACATGTCTCAATTTCTTCGCCCTGGCCGACCAGCTGGAGGTCGGCCGGGTGACCGATATGCTGGAGATCGCCTCCATCCTGGCCCAGGCCGGACGGTTGATCCGCCCGTGATCTACCTGGATCACGGGGCAACATCCTTTCCAAAGGCGCCGGGCGTCTCGGCTGCCGTCAGTCGATTTCTCGACACCTCGGCGGGGAATCCGGGACGAGGCGGCCATCGGCTGACGATCGCTGCCTCCCGAGCCATCGAGGACAGCAGAACCTCGATCGCTGGACTGCTGGGAGCCGATCCCGAACGGACTCTCCTGGGTTCCGGAGCGACCTATTGGCTCAATCTCATTCTCCATGACCGCCTGCAACACGGCGGTAGGGTCGTGACATCAACCCTGGAACATAACGCCGTTATGCGACCCCTTCGTTGGCTCGAAATCCATTGCAATGTCGAGGTCGTCACCGTCGAAGGCGCCTCCCCGACGGGGGTCCCGACGCCGGACGAGATCCGAGAAGCCGTCAACCAGGCGCCAACGACCCTGGTCATCCTCAGCCATGCCTCCAACGTCAGCGGAGCGATCGTGCCCGTTGAAGCCATCGCCCGAAGGGTGGCGCCGACCCCTGTTGTCGTCGATGGCGCACAGACCGCCGGATCGCTCCCCTTTGCCTTTGACCAGTCCGGTCTCGCCGCCTTCGTCTGTTCGGGTCACAAGGGATTGCTGGGACCACCGGGAACCGGCGTCATCCTCCTGGCCGAGGATTTCGAACTTCAACCCCTGGTGCGAGGCGGCACCGGCTCACGTTCGGAAAGTGAAGACATGCCCGGCTTCCTCCCCGATCGGTTGGAAGCAGGAACTCCAAATGGCCCCGGCATCGCCGGCTTGGGAGCCTCCTGTCAGTGGCTGGCCGAATACACCATCGAGAAAATTCAGGATCATGAGCATTCGCTGGTCGATCGGTGTCTCTCCCGAATGCAGAAGGTCCCCGGCCTCCGGCTCCCCGGATGGACCGAGAACATGCCTCAGACCGGGATCCTCAGTTTCACGATCGACGGAGTGGATATCGGCGAATTGGCCAGCTGGCTGGATCGCGAACGGGGCATTGCAGTCAGGGCCGGGCTCCACTGCGCACCCGCAGCACATCGCCGCCTCGGTACCTTTCCGATGGGCACACTCCGGGTCGGCGTCGGGCCCCGGACGACCGAGACCGAGATCGATCACCTGATCACTGCGCTGGAGGATCAGCTGGGTTAAACTCCCGACTCATGACTGATGCATCCAAGGATCTCCTGATCGTTTTCGGCTCCGTTCAACGGGTGATGCGGGCCGAGAAGGCCTGCAGGGACGCCGAACTGAAGGTTGACACCATTCCGGCACCCCGGGCAATCAGCTCCGAATGCGGGGTTGTTCTTGAGGCATCCTCCACCGAGAAAAGTTCCCTCAATGCCCTGTTTCTTTCTCTCGACATCGAACCCTCCGCAGTCTACCGCCACATCCGGGGCGCCTGGATGCCGGCTTCGCTGGAAACAACGAACGACCTCGACGGTGTCAGCTTGACCCGAGACACTGCCTACGGAGGCTGTGGAGCAAAACTGGCCAAGGGCCTCCTCGAAAAGGTTCTCTGCGGACTGCCCCGTTTGGATTCCGAAGATCTCATTGTCGGCATCGAGAGTGCAGACGACGCCGGGGTCGTCAGGATTTCCAAGGACATCGGACTGATCCATACGACGGATTTCTTTCCGCCGATGGTCGATGACCCCTTCGCCTTCGGCCGGATTGCCGCCGTCAACGCACTGTCTGACGTCTACGCGATGGGCGGTCTTCCCCTGGCCGGGATGAACCTTGTCAGCTTCCCCCTGAAAGATTACGGTCGCGACACCCTCAAGGAGATTCTCCGGGGAGGCCTCTCTGCACTTGAGGAGGCCGAAGCGGTCCTGGCCGGCGGTCATACGATCGAGGGGCAGGAGCTCCTCTACGGTCTGGCCGTCACCGGGACGGTTCATCCCGACAGAATCTGGCGAAACGGCGGTGCCCTCCCCGAGGATGTCCTGGTTCTGACCAAACCCCTGGGTACCGGGCTGGTGACCACCGCCGCCAAGGGTGACGAGACCTCGGGTTCGGCGCTCGGTACGGCCGTTCGCTGGATGAGCACCCTCAACAAAGCAGCGGCCGAGGCCCTGGCACTCCTCAGTCCCCACGCTGTCACCGATATCACCGGCTTTGGTCTTGCAGGTCATGCCGCGGAGATGGCCGATGCTTCCGACCTTGAAATCATCCTGTCCCTGGCTGACCTTCCGGCCCTTCCTGGCGCTCTCGAGGCTGCCGCGTCCGGTTTCGTCCCGGCCGGCGCCGGCAAGAACCGTGAAAGCCTGGCGTCAGTTCTCAGCCTTGGGGCCGAGGCGGACGAGCTCCGAATTGACCTTGCTCTCGACCCCCAGACATCAGGCGGCCTCCTCGCCGCACTGACTCCCCAGGATGCCGCTCGACTCTGCAGGAGCGTCGGATCTGCAGTGATTGTGGGAAGAGCCGTCGAAGGTAGACGGGGCGGGGTTCGACTGGAATAGTCCTCAGAGAATCCCCTGACAGCAAGGAAATACGTGCATTTCCAGCACTTCCGTGCTAGAATCCCCGCCCGAATTGTATGATGGGAGGGTTCAATACCCGATGGCCGATCTCTATCAGTTACGCACAACTCCAGAAGAACCGCTCGACTGCCTCTACATCCTTCAAGGAACGGGCAGCGATCCACTAAGTAAGCTCGATTTTCCGACCAAGGAAAAAAGGGCACTCAAACAAAAGGCAAAAGCCCTCGGACCTCGTGGCGAATCAGGAGAATTGATCTCCGGCGAGTGTCCCATCGACATGGCACACCGAATCACCTTTGTCGGTGTCGGCGACGAATCCGACCTCAGCCAATCCAGGCTCCGGACCGTCCTCCATCGAGTGATGCGTCAGGCGACCAAGAACCGCGAGTACCAGATTGGGCTGGCCATTCCCGTTCGGGTTCAGGGCATGACTGTCGCGGAATCCCGCCTCTTTGCCCTGCGCGAGGCGGCCGTGGCCGACTACACCTTCGATGATTTCAAGTCAAAGAAGAACGAGTTCGACAAGATTGACGGTGTTCATCTGATTCCCCTTTCCGGTGAAACGGAAGAGGACCTCGATGAGCGTCTCCAGACAACCCGAATGTTCCGGACCTCGATCTATCTTGCCCGAGATCTGGCAAACAGGCCGAGCAACGACTTGACCCCGGAGTCTCTGGCCACGGCAGCCAAGGAGATGGCCGAAGAGGTGGGCGGACTCCGCGTCACGATCCTCGGGCTCAAGGAGTTGCAGAAGGAAAAATGCGGCGGCATCCTGGCCGTCAGCCAGGGCAGCGCCGAAGAACCCCGCATGATCGTCATCGAGCATCGCCCCAAGAAACCCAAGAAGTCGATCGTTTTGGTCGGCAAGGGCGTCACCTTCGACTCCGGCGGTATTTCGATCAAGCCGTCGGCCGGCATGGGCTGGATGAAGTACGACATGGCCGGGGCAGCGACCGTCATGGGTGTCATGCGAACCGTCGCCGAACTGGAACTGCCGATCAAGGTGGTCGGCCTGATTCCGACCGCCGAGAACATGCCCTCGGGCACGGCCATCAAGCCTGGAGACATCATCACACTGGCCAGTGGGAAGACAGTCGAAGTTGACAACACCGACGCCGAGGGCCGACTGCTTCTGGGTGATGCCCTCCACTACGCCGCCCGTTTCAACCCCGATATCGTTCTCGACTTTGCAACCCTGACCGGCGCCTGCGTCGTCGCCCTGGGCCACGAGTGCGCAGGACTGATGGGCAACGACCGTGATTTACAGAACCGCCTGGCGACCATCGGCGACAACGTCGGCGAACGTGTCTGGCCCATGCCGCTCTATGACGAGTATTTCTCCTACCTCAAGAGTGAGTGGGCGGACATGAAAAACGCCGGAAGCCGCTGGGGTGGCGCCGTCACGGCTGGCGCCTTCTTGAAACAGCACATTCCGGAGAAGGTCTCCTGGGCGCATTTCGATATCGCCGGCGTCGCCTATCTCGAAGACGAACACAATGGCCAGCCCAAGGGCGGCACCGGTTTCGGAGTCGTACTGGTCTCGACCTACTTGCAGAACCTCCTGAAGTAGTTCGACCGGCTCGAGAATTCAAGAACGAAGACGCCGCCCGTCACCGACGGGCGGCTTTTTTTCAAACGGGAGCAGCATGATCGACGACAACGACACCGCGAGAAAGCTCCAACTGGGATCCATCCCGGTGTCCCCCCCGGTCGTCCTGGCCCCGATGGCAGGCATCACCAACTACCCCTTTCGGTCCCTGTGCAGGCGTTATGGTGCAGGTCTATTCATCTCCGAAATGATCACAGCCCGGCCCCTGGTCGACGGCCGCGAGAAGACATTGAGACTGGCGGCCTTCGGCCCCGACGAATCGCCCCGCAGCCTCCAGCTCTACGGCGTTGATCCCCACTACGTTGGCCGCGCCGTCACTCGCCTGGTCTCGGAAGGCGGGATCGACCACATCGACCTCAACTTCGGCTGCCCGGTCCGCAAGGTCACACGAAAGGGCGGCGGGGCGGCCCTTCCCGCCCGACCCAATCTCCTCAGGGCCATTGTCCGGGCCGCCGTTGATCACGCCGGTTCCATCCCGGTCACGATCAAGTTCCGCATCGGCATCAACGACGACATCACGACCTTCCTCGAAAGTGGCGCCATCGCCGAAGAGGAGGGCTGCGCCGCGGTGACGCTCCATGCCCGAACGGCAGCCCAGCTCTATGATGGCTCTGCCCGTTGGGAGGCCATCTCCGAACTCAAGCAATCGATCTCTATTCCGGTCATCGGCAACGGCGACATCTGGACCGCCGAGGACGCCGTCCGCATGCTCTCGGAAACCGGCTGCGACGGCGTTGCCATCGGTCGTGGTTGTCTCGGACGACCGTGGATCTTCCGTGATCTCGCAGAGGTCCTGGCGGGGCGGCCCGTCCCTTCTCAGCCAACATTTGGAGAGGTCGCGGACATCATGATCGAACACGCCTCGATGCTGGTTCAGTGGTTTGGGGAACGCCTGGCAATGCGCTCCTTCAGGAAACACAGCGGCTGGTATACCCGCGGATTTCGCGGTGGCGCCGCACTGAGAAACCGCCTGATGCAGGTCGATACGATCGAAGGCCTCAAAGCCTGCCTGAGAGACATCGACCGAGACCAACCCTATCCCGAGCGTGCCCACCTGATCAGGCGCGGCAAGAAGGGCGGCACCCAGAAGGTCGTCCTGCCCGAAGGCTTTCTGGAGAACCGACTGGATCCAACGCCACTTGACCGGGCTGCCGAGTGTGATGTATCGGGTGGGTGAGGCGAAAGAGCAAGAATGGGCGGGTCAGAGGAGAATACGGTCGGCTCGACCCATCGGAAAGAAACTCGTGCCAGGGAGGTCCGAGGAAACCGTCGACAGTGGCCGGGGCCGATTCCGGTGGCCGAACCCGTAACCGGTGACCGGTGACCGGTGTAGTTGGCCAGCGGCGCCTCTGACCCTGATTCTGATCCTGTCCCCGACCCTGACCCTCCACCCTCACACCTTAGGGTGCATCAACCTCCAAAGCATCGCCCGAACCTGGTCGAAATCCGCGAGAACATCTTCGGTCGATTTCCGGTCGATTGTTCCAGCGCCGAGGAGGATTCTCAGGTGGACGTCAACCTCTTTGGCTGACCCGAAGGCGATCCGGTAATGGTAGTGACGATCCCGCCCGGATCTCCCGTGGCCCTCGGCGAGGTTCGCTGGTACCGACGAAGCCGACCGGATGACCTGATCTTGAATGCTTCGGAGTTTTGTAGGAACCCGGTCCACGAGCGCGATGGCCGTTCCGGCCGCATGAACGGCGAGTTCCAAGGCGTAGAGGTTCCCGTGAGTGACGTTGACGGTGAGGTTCTTTGTGGTGTTCATGCCAACCCAGCCGCTGGTGGTCAGCCCGTTGTCA
>CAYSHZ010000180.1:0-7695 GCA_964430905.1 uncultured Thermoanaerobaculia bacterium
TGGTTCGCCGGGACTGACCTCGGCTGCCTCAGTCCGGTAGACGGGGTGCGGGAAGAGTGAGGGGCTGGGCGCCTGAGCCCCGGGATCTGTGGGGGCGGACCAGGTCACGGTCGGAGGTTCGGCCGCACTGGACCTTTCCATCGGTGAGGGTCCCAGGCTGTCGAATCGTCGAATATCCACCTGGCCCTGGCCGGTGGTGATGACGCCCCGAAGGGCCCTCTCGACCAGGCTGAAGACGGCGCCGGACCGGGCAAAGCGCACCTCGGTCTTGGCGGGATGGACGTTGACGTCGACAAGATCGGGCGGCGCGGTCATCAGCAGGACAACCCGCGCTCCGCCGAAGCCGGTGCCTGCCGAGCGCAGGACCCGGTTGATGGCGCCGACGAGGAGCCTGTCCCGAACCCACCGGCCGTTGACCAGGAGGGTCAATTGGGGCCGGCCGGAACCTTTCCCGGGCGCCAGCAGCCCCCAGGCCCGCAGACCTCCACCCTCGGCCTCGAAGCGATGAACGGTCTCCAGCCCCCTGCGGCGCAGGAGATCGCGAAGACGTTGATCGAGGGAGGCGGTTGGCGTTGCCTCGATCAGTTTCCGCCCTCCATGAGTGAGGGAAAAGGCGACGTCAGGCCTGGCCAGCGCCATGGCGATGATGGCGTCCTGGGCGTGGCGCAGTTCGGTCTCGGGGGTGTGGAGAAACTTTCGCCTTGCCGGGGTGTTGAAGAAAAGATCCCGGACCTCGACGGTGGTGCCCCTCCCTCGTGCCCGGCCCTCGACGCCAAGAATTCGACCGCCTTCGACGGTGATTTCGACGCCGCCCTCGGCGGGATCGGCGCAGGAGGAGAGACGGAACCTCGAGACGGCGGCAATGGAGGGCAGGGCCTCACCACGAAATCCCAGGGTTGTGATTCGTTCGAGGTCGTCGGCGGTGTCCAGCTTGGAGGTGGCGTGGCGTTCCAGGGCCAGGAGGGCGTCGTCGTGATCCATGCCGCAACCGTCGTCCGCAACCCGGATGAGGGAGCGCCCGCCGACGGAGAGTTCGACATCAATCCGCGTGGCGTCTGCATCGAGGGCGTTTTCGACGAGTTCCTTGACGACGGAAGCGGGGCGCTCGACGACTTCGCCGGCGGCAATCCGGTTGATGACGTGGTCGGGAAGAACTTTGACTCTCATCACAGGGAAGGATAACCCGGCCGGTCAATCAGTGGGTTCGATCCGATGCTGATCGAATTGCGCGGCCCGGTCGAGAAACTCAGGAATCAAAGACGTCGGAGTCGTAGATCGAGCGGTCGGGCTTGCTGCCGGGCGTGACGATCCGGGAGGGGTCGGCGAGGTCTTCCTGGATGATCAAATCGATCAGGAGATCCCTGACACCGGCGCGCCCGTTGGTCTTGAAGATCCGGTTGACCATCTGGGGTTTGAGTTCGATGCCGCTCATGTGCTTGAGGTACTGGCAGAAAACCCGTGCCCGGGATCTGAAACTGATGATCAGGACGATGAGGAGAGCGGAGGCCGAACCGAGGGCGCCGAGGGTCATCATGTCCAGGTTTGAAAAATCAATATTGGGGATCATGTCAGGCCTCCTCCGAAGGGTTATCGCCGTTGAGGGCATGGGTCTCATCGACCTCGGCAAAATAGTTTTCCGGTACCAGGATCTCACGTCCCTTCGAACCGGCGGCCGGTCCGACGATACCTTCGGCTTCCATCATATCGATAAGACGGGCGGAACGGGTATATCCCAGGCGCAAGCGCCGTTGAATATGCGAGGCCGAGGCCTTGCGTTCGGTGACGACCAAACGAACGGCCTTCTCGTACATGGGATCCTCGAAGGACTCGATACCATCCCCGGATCCGTTGCCGCCTGAGTTGCGGTCACTGCCCCCAACGGGTTCGTGGGTGAGAATGCTCTTCTGATAGTCGGGTTTCCCGAAACGCTTGATATAACGGACGACGCCGGCGATCTCTTTCTCCGTGACCAGCGGTCCATGGATGCGCATGATGTTGGAGGTGCCGGGAGGCAGGTAGAGCATGTCGCCTCGACCGATCAGGTGTTCCGCCCCGATGGCGTCCAGAATGGTCCTGGAATCGTGGCGGGATCGAACCTTGTAGGCGACCCTGCAGGGGAAGTTGGCCTTGATGATGCCGGTCAGGACATCGACAGAGGGGCGCTGGGTGGCGCAGATCAGGTGGAGGCCGACGGCGCGGGCCTTCTGGGCAATCCTGGTGATGGCATCTTCGACGGCTCGTCCGGCGGTCATCATCAAGTCGGCCAACTCGTCGATGATGATGACGATGAACGGCATCGGCTCGAAGTCCTGATCGTCATCGCCTTCGCCAAGGAGCCGTTCGCAGGTCGCCTTCAACTGCTTGGGATCGTTGACGAGCTGGTTGTACTGCTCGAGGTTCCTGACGCCGAGCATGGCCAGTTTGCGGTATCGCTGATCCATCTCGTCGACGGCCCAGCCAAGGGCATTGGCTGCCTTCTTGGGCTCGGTGATGATCGGGGTCAAGAGGTGGGGGATGTCCTTGTAGACGCCCAGTTCGACCATCTTGGGATCGACGAAGATGAACTTGACCTCGTCGGGTCGCGCCTTGTAAAGAATCGACAGGATCATCGCGTTGATGCCCACGGATTTACCGGAACCGGTGAATCCGCCGATCAGAAGGTGGGGCGCACGCTGCAGATCGGTGACGAAAGGATTGCCCCGAATATCGACGCCCATGCACAGGGTCAGCAGGGATCGGGCCTTTTGGAATTCGGGAGCCTCAATGATCTTCGAGAGCTTGATGACCTCGGGCTCGGGGTTGGGAACCTCGATGCCGACGGTTGCCCGTCCCGGAATGCGTTCGATTCGAACCGAGGGTGTGCGCAGGGCCAGGGCCAGGTCTTCGGAGAGATTCTGGACGGCTGAGATCTTGACGCCGGAAGCCAACCGGAATTCATAGGTGGTGACAACCGGTCCGGTCCGGATATTGATGACCTCGCCCCGGACCTTGAACTCCTGGCACTTGTCGGTCAGCATCCGGCCGATTTCCATCAGGGCGGAGGAGTCAGTTTCGACTTCGTCGGTGGAGGCGTCGAGGAAGGACGGCCTGGGTAAATCATAGGTATCGAGATCCTCAACGAAGTCGAATTCTTCCTGGATCTGGGGCGGTTTGGCCTTCGGTGCGGTCTTTCGACTGGGCTTGGGCGCCTTGGACCTCTTGGCGCTGGACGTCTTGGTTTGAGTCGCCGAGGTGTTTCCCCGGTCGATGGGGAGGTCCAGGCCGGCGGAGGGCCGGTCGGCAGCGCCCTCGTCCGGAAGGCTGCCTCGTGTTCGGCGATTGATCCTGATGCTGCCCTTGCCCTTGAGCTCCTTGACCATGATGGAACCGGGGCCGGGGTCGTTCTCGGTCAGTCGTTCGTGGCGGCGGGTGAGAACGGCGCGGCGGTCCTCCTCCTGCTGTTGGAGTCGACGACGTTCTTCCTTGGCTTTTCGGCGTCGGCTGATCCGATCGGTCAACTGGCGGTGGACTCCGTCTGCGCCTCGTTCCACCGAGAGGCCGGAGATCAGCAGGAGGCCGACAATGACGAAGAATGCAAGGATGATCACGCGCCCGACCGGTCCCGCCAGTCCCACGAGAAGATCGTCGGCGGCATGTCCGATCAGGCCCCCACACGACAAGACACCACCCCGGAAGGCCAGCTCGGAGCAGGCCAGACCCACCAGGCCGGGAAGGGCCATCAGGATGAGCAGCCAACCGATACCGACCCATTTGAGGCTCTCGGGAATCTGTTGCCGCAAGAGAGCCCACCCCAGGATTCCGGCCAAGAATGGAAAGAGAGCGGCGGAAAGACCGAACACACCCAGGAGGGATGCCGAGAGGTTGGCGCCGAGCAACCCGACCAGGTTCTGGGGCTTGTCATGTTGGGTTTCGGTATGGAAGAGACTGGGATCCATGGGGTAGTGACTGGCGAGGGCCACCGCCATCAAGATGGCGCCGAGAATCAGCGCGACCGCCACAATCTCCCGAAGGGTTCTTTCGGTCATAGGATTCCCTTGAAGGCCAGGACCATGACCGTCACACCCAGCGGGAGGCAGTACCAGGCGAAACGATCGAAGACGCTGGAACTGACCAGACGGATGACCAGACGAAGGGCGACGAAACCAGTCACGGCGGCGGCAATCGCCCCGATCAGGGTTGGAAACCAGAAATTCATGCCGACTGCATTCAGGGCCTCGCGGTTGGAAATCAGTTCGACCAGGGTCGCTCCGGCAATGGCGGGAACGCTGAGCAGGAAGGAGAATCTGGCAGCCCAGGTCCTGTCAAGACCGGTGCCGAGGCCCGCAGTGATGGTCGCTCCGGACCGGGACATCCCCGGAAAGACGGCCAGGCCCTGGATCAGTCCGATCAGGGCTGCGTGTTTCCAGGTGGTGGTGGACTCCCTCAGATGGCCCCGCCCGAAGATCCGTGTGGAAAAGACGACGAGACCGGTGAGGATGAGGCATCCCCCGACGACCACAGGCTGATCAAAGGCGGCTGTGGCTAGATCCTTCAGGGGGAAGGCCACGACGGCAGTTGCGAGGGTCCCCAGGACCAGGAGACCCAAGAGGCGCTGTCCTTCCGCTGTTGTCAACCAGCGGCGGAGTTGGCGCCTCTCGGACCAGATGACCGCGACGGCGGTCCCGACGTGCAGCATCGCATCAAAGACGACTCCGGGCTGATGAAAGGCCAGCCCCATCCGATCAAATGCCATTTGTGCCAAGGCCAGATGCCCCGAGGACGAGACCGGAAGAAATTCGGTGAAGCCCTGAAGGACACCGAGCAGGAGACCCTGCCACCAGCTCATGGGCCGGATCCTGAAGTATGGAAGTCGTCGGGTCGAAACCGCATCCCCCAGATTCTAGCATCGAGGAGGGGACCTCGGGCGTTTCAAGAATGGGGACGAGCGGTTTTGCCATAATGATCAGTATGACGATTTCCCTGAGGCGAGCATTGACAGACGACGCCGTTGAGGTCCCTGATCATTTCGAGGGCGTTTCCCTGAGGGCGGGTGTGAGGCTGGGAGGGTGGTTCCTCGGGGTGGTCCTTGCCGCGGGAGGCATCGCCCTGATGGTTCTGGCGGCGGGAACCCTGTTCGAGGCCCTCGGCGCCTGCAGTGCCGCAGCCGGGGCCATTGTCTTGGCCGCAGTCATTCGGTGCCGGCGCTTCGAGACCCAAATCGGTCGCCAGTGGATCACGATCGGGGCCGGGCCCCTGACCCATCGCATCAGAAGGGATCTGGTCGTCGAGCATATGCATCGTCCGGCGACGTGGTGGCGAAGGCTGTTTGCCGATGACGAGATTGTGCTGGTTCTCGGTGTCGGGGAGCATCGGCATGTCGTGCCGACCCGGGATCCCGAGGAACTGGCAGGTGCGTTGGGAGTCAATGAATGATCAGTCGACTGACTGGGAGCAGGGTATGAATCTCCGTCGAAGATGTGCAGTGGTGGTTGGGTCGGCAGCGATGATGGTGGTGGCTTCCACCGGAACGGCTCAGCAGCAGATTTCGACCTTCGTGTCGGCCCCGGACGGGACACAGCTCGCGACCGACGTCTACCTGCCGGTCCTCGACGGCCCCTGGCCGGTTGTGCTGGTCAGGACGCCCTACGGCAAGGATGGGCATCTGACCGACTGTATCGCCTTCTCGCTGTCGGGTTATGCCTGCGTGGTCCAGGACACCCGTGGACGATTTGCTTCAGGGGGGACGGACACGGTCTTTCGCGACGACGCTGTGGACGGCCGGGTGACCCTGGATTGGATCGCCGACCAGTGGTGGTGCAACGGTTCGATCGGCACCTACGGCGGTTCGGCGGAGGGGATCACCCAGTACGCGATGGCGCCGGGCGCCAATGCGGCCCTGCGGTGCCAGTTGGTTGCGGTGGCAACGCCGTCGCCGCGGGACCATGCATTCCTTCAGGGTGGTGTGTTGCGTTCGGCGCTGGTGGAAAACTGGCTGGAAGGGCAGGGTTCGCTGGATTTCCTGGATGAGCTCAAGGCCCACCGGCTCAATGACGACTGGTGGCGGGAGATGGATTTTCTTGCCGATCCGTCGACAATCGAAACGGCTGTTGTGCATTTTGGCGGCTGGTACGACATCTTCGAGCAGGGAACGCTCGATGCCTTTGAGACCTACGAGGATGAGGGCGGAGACGGTGCTCGCGGGAGGCAGTTTCTGTTCATGGGTCCCTGGACCCACGGTGGAGAGGCAGGAGAGCTCGAATACTCGCCCGATGCGGAGACACTGCTCCTGTCGCTGGCCTTTCCGTGGTTTGACCACTGTCTCAAGGGTGAATCGAACGAGGTAAACGGCTGGCCTGCGGTATCGGCCTTCGTGATGGGTGCGGTCGGGGAGTCGGGGGCGCCGGGCAACCAGTGGGCAGAGCTGAACGATTGGCCCCCCACGGCGTCAACGATGCCGTTGTACCTCAATGCCTCGGGGGATCTGCTGCGTGTTCTTCCCTACGCCGAAGAGACGATTCTGACGATCGATCCGCTCAATCCGGTTCCGACGCTTGGTGGCGCCAACCTCCACCCCTGGATCGAGGTGGATGGCCGGGAGATGGGTGCGGGGAGTTATGACCAGCGTCCTATCGAGGTCCGTGACGATGTCCTGACGTTCACGACGGCGCCGCTCGAGGCGCCACTGACGGTGATGGGCAGGATCCGGGTCCACCTGTGGATTTCGCCGGATACACCGGACCTGGACCTGGCAGTTCGTTTGACTGACGTCTATCCCGATGGGCGTTCGATGCTGGTGCTCGACGGGATTCAGCGGGCGCGGATGCGGTGCTCTAACGACCGGGAGTGTTTTTTGGAAGAGGGCGAACCGGCCGAGCTGGTGGTTGATCTGTGGTCGACCGCGATCGTGATCAACGCCGGCCACAGGATCCGGATCGATATTTCGGGCACCAACTCGCCTCGCTTTGAGGTCAACCCCAACGACGGTTCGGACCTCAACGATCCCGATGCCTTCATCGTTGCCCGGCCGGCGCTGCTCTTCGGCACCGAGACGCCTTCGCGGCTGGAGTTGCCGATTCTTCCGGCACCGAGACAACCGGCGGGAGGCCGGTCTTCTTGACCCCGGTCAATGGCGTTTTTTCAGAAATAAGGCACACTGCGGGCTGGAGGACGTATGCAGCTTGCTCGCGTGGTGCCGGCACGACGGTGGGTTCAGGTCATCATGGCCCTGGTCATCGTTGCGATCGGTATCCAGTTCACACTGTGGGTCTCGGCGCATTTGGCCGGCCGGATGCCGACGGTTTCCCGTCCGCCGGGAGCCGAGGGTTTTCTCCCGATCGACGGGATGATGGCGACCCGGCACCTGATCCACACGGGAGAGATTGACCCGATCCACCCGGCGGGATTGGCGATCTTCCTCGGGATCTGCGTGATGTCGATTGTCGTTGCCAAGAGTTTCTGTTCCCTCCTGTGCCCGGTGGGGCTGCTATCGGAATGGCTGGGCCGACTGGGCGTTCGCCTGGTTGGCGACACGCTGACACCGCCGAAGTGGCTGGATATCCCGCTGCGGGGATTGAAGTTTTTGATCCTCGGTTTCTTCGGCTGGGCGGTCTGGTTCGGGATGTCTCCGCAGGGGGTGGCGGACTTTCTCGCGAGCCCCTATGCCAAGGTCGTTGATGCCAAAATGTGGCGCTTCTTTGCTCCGCCGAGCACGACGAC
>CAYSHZ010000181.1:0-7675 GCA_964430905.1 uncultured Thermoanaerobaculia bacterium
GATCTGCCGTTCGGCCCAGTCCTTGTAGCCCCTGACCGCTCGTGAGATGTCGCGAAGGTAGCCGGCGCGTTCCCCCGGGATGATCGGATTGCGTTGGGGCAGACCCGAAGGAAACGCCATCGTCTCCTCGCACGCCCAGGCGGCGCCGAAATCCCGCTCCAGCCGGTGGCACAGGGCCCCGAAGAGGGCGTTGACCCCGTGGTCGTGGAACTGGTGAGCACAGGTACCGAAGATCGGCAACTCGTCGTCCTCCGGTCCCTCGAACAGCTCGTGGCAGCGCCGGTACTGCTTGCGCACGTCACGAATGGCATCGAGGGCCTTTGAGCGATCGAACTTGTTGATCGCCACGAAGTCCGCGTAGTCCAGCATGTCGATCTTTTCCAACTGCATCGCGGCGCCGTATTCGGGCGTCATCACGTAGAGGGACAGATCGGCAATGTCGACGATCTCCGAATCGGCCTGGCCAATGCCGGAACTCTCGACGATGATCAGATCGAATCCCGCTCCCTTGCAGATGCCAATCGACTGTTCGATATGGCGACTGAGGGCACGGTGGGCCTGGCGTGTTGCCAGCGATCGCATGAAGACCCTCTCCGAGGCCAGGGAGTTCAACCGGATGCGATCACCCAGCAGGGCGCCACCGGTCTTGCGCTTGGTCGGATCGACCGACAGGATGGCGATCGTCGCCTTGGGATAGTCTGCGAGGAAACGAAGCACCAACTCGTCGGTCAGGGAGGACTTGCCGGCGCCCCCGGTTCCCGTCGTACCCAGAACCGGTACTGCCCGCTCGGCTTCGGGGATTGCAACCTCCCGGCCCCCTTCAGCCAGCGTGATGGCCCGGGCGACGTCCAACCATTTTTCCGGCGTCGCGTCGAAGTCGTCCGCACCGCCGAGATCGGCAGGATCAAAATCACAGGCAACGATCATCGACGAGATCATGCCGTCCAGCCCCATCGTCCTGCCGTCCTCCGGCGAGAAGATCTTGGTGACGCCATAGGCCTCGAGTTCGGCGATCTCCGAGGGGACGATCACGCCACCCCCCCCGCCGAAGATCTTGATGTGGCCGGCATCCCTTTCCCTGAGCAGATCAATCATGTACTTGAAGAACTCCATATGGCCGCCCTGGTAGGACGAAACGGCGATGCCCTGGGCGTCTTCCTGAATGGCCGCATCGACGATCTCTCCGACCGAACGGTTGTGTCCCAGATGGATGACCTCGGCGCCCTGGGCCTGGAGGATGCGACGCATGATGTTGATCGCGGCATCGTGTCCGTCAAAGAGACTGGCCGCCGTAATGAAGCGAACCTCGTTCTTCGGCTGATATCGGGTTGGGGTGTTCATCGCGCCTCCTCTCTCGCCCGAAGGGGCTTCGGCATCTTAACGCGTTTTCATCCGGAAACCCCTGACGAACCAAAATCCACTCCTGCATCTCGGTGTCTGCTGGGCCTCCGGGAGTAACACAAATGTCGTTTCGATCATCGGCAACCAAGATTCTCGGTCTCTTGTTACATCGTAACAACGGCAAGGGGACCAACGACAGGCATGCAACGTGTCTGCGATTCTCTGGATAATCGTATGATTGTTCGGTTGTGGAAAATTCCACCAAAGCCGTGTAATGTTGTAATTGGGTTTTTGTGAGTGGGGACCGAAACCGTCATTGATAATGGATGGAGGGAATCATGCCTCGGTTTTCAGTTGAGAGTGCGATGGAATATCTCAAAACCTTGTTGGTCCTGTTGATGTCGGCCATGCCTCTGGCTTTCATTGTCAACTGCAGCGAAACCACAGAACAGATCGTGAAGTCTTGGGATGTCAATCTCGTTACACTTTGGTTCAGTGGTGACCAAAAGAACTGTACCGATGGTGACACCAATATTCGGTTTGGTCTGGCCCTTATGAAGACGGGTTCGGAAGAACAGACCGACCTCTCCTGGGCGCCACCGGCTGGAGCATCGAACTTCCAGTTCAAGGCAATGCAGCCCGTCAGTCCAGGTGGCTCACCTCCTTTCCTCTTCGTCGATGTCCCTCTCAGGGAGACAACGCCGACCTCGGCGGACCTCATCATCGAATACACGCCCCCCAACGTCGGAGGGGACGTCACGCTTGTCGATTCATTCGTTGCGTCCTTCGAATCGGGTGGCCAACAGGCCTTCAGCCGATCCTTTAAGGCCGGCGCCCTGCCCAAGAACGGTGGTGTTGCATCCATTGAAGAAACCGGGGGGCCGAACAAGAGTGCCGATTCAGTGTGGAAGTGGCAAAACTGGTTCTATCTCCACGATCCCAGTCCATTGAGTCAATCCGATGCCGAAGCGTTGGTGGCGTATTTCCAGAGTGGAGATTTCTTCATCGGCCTCCGCTTTCCGGTGGACCACGAGGCCGATGTCCTCAAGTACGACCTCCCGGTCACAATGATGCCGGGTGGGGACAGTCACATCGCCATTCTCGATCATTCTCTGCCCAGGGACGGCTCGGAACTCAGTCAGGCCGTTGCCGATTTGTTGCTGGAGTATGATCCGGCACGACAAGAGTTCCTTGAAAACAATCTTCCCCAACAGGATGCGACCCGATGGGCGGCACTTCGACCCAGTCAAACGCGTATTGAGATCCTCGACCGTTTTCCGATTGATGCTTCCAAATGGGAGCTTTTCTCCACCGGTATCCTGGACCTCACAAATCTCCCTAATAACGGTCTTGAAGCCGTTCCGGAGTTCTACATTTGCCACGAGGGTCAGAATCCGCCGCCTCTCCCTGACCTGTTTTCCGGCAAGATCATGGCATCCCTTCTCGGTGCAAAGGTCGTATCCTATCAGGGGAAAGGAGTGACCTGCATCGGTCCGGCGCCCATGCGTCTGGCCGAAACATGGACCGGAGTCGCCACGGATCCACCCTTCTTTTTCGACGCCCCCGAATTCGACGCTGTCACCCCTCCTGCCCGGGCCGAACTCTCACACGCAATCCGGATCACGGGAAGCTCGTCCACATCGGTCAATCTGGATATCCAGAGTTCAATGGGCCTCGAGTGGAATCTGTATCACGGGGATTTTGAGCATGCCGACCTCAGCCACCCAATAACCGGAGCCCTGACCGTGAACCCCAATGAGCACGTTTGGCTTTGGGTTGTGGGAGACGTCCCCGCCAATGCCAACGGCGCCGAAACCATAACGCTGACTGCAACCTCCACGGGAGACGCATCCCAGTCCACCTGGACGACAACCAATCTCTGGATCGGGGACTGGGTTCCCCCCGAAGGTGGCGGTCAGTGGACCGGGTGGATTCCCGTCGTCAGCCATGCTTCCGGAGCCCAGGGTTCGTCCTGGAGAAGTGATCTTGGACTCCTCAACAAAGGCACTGCCTCGGTCGATGCAACGATCACCCTGTGGGCCGGAAACGGCCCCCTGGCGATCACACGGTCAGTTCCTCCGAGCGCCCAGTTGATTCTCGAGGACGTCGTCGATCTGCTTGCATTCTCGGGCGCCGCAGCCCTGGAAATCGGCGCCCCGTCGGAGTTGGTCCTCAGCTCGAGAACCTATTCGGTCGTCGGTCCCGGCGCCCAGTGTTACCCCGAGGGCAGCCTCGGCCAGAGCCTCCGAGGCTACGAAGCGGTCGATGGTCTGAAGGCCGGCGAAGGGGGTCTGATTCCCCAACTCCAGGAGAATTCCGCCTACCGGACCAACGTGGCAGTCATCAACACAGGACAGTCGCAGGCATCCGTTCGAGTTCACCTGATTGATGGCACCGGGACGGAGCTGACGACTTACGATGTCGATTTGTCGCCAGGCCAGTGGAAGCAGGACAACCGTCCATTCTCGGCAAGGGCCGGACAGACCGACATGAGGACGGGTTATGTCCGTATCGAGGTGCTCTCGGGATCCGGCATCGTCGCCTATGGATCAGTCGTCGATAACATTACCAACGACCCCACGACGATGGCAATGACGACCTCGGACGGGACAGGCGCTGCTTGGATCCCGGTAGCCAGTCACGCCTCCGGCGCCCAGGGATCATCCTGGCGAACCGATTTGGGATTGCTCAACACCGGGAGCACCAGTGCCGATGCGGTACTGACACTCCACGCCGACCAGGGACCGGTCACCCTGACCCGGTCGGTTCCCGGGGGGACACAGTTGATCCTTGAGGATGTGGTCGATCAGATGGGCTTCTCGGGCGCCGGCGCGCTTGAAGTGACGGCATCGAAATCCCTGATCGTCACTTCAAGGACCTACTCCCAGGTCGGATCAAACGCCGACTGCTACCCCGAGGGGACCATGGGCCAAAGCCTGGACAGTTCTCCCGACGGAAGTGGAATGGGAGCGGGCCAATCTGCGGTCATTCCCCAGCTCCAAGAAAATTCCGCCTACCGGAGCAACGTTGCCGTCATCAATACGGGCGCATTCCCGGCCGAGGTTCGGGTCCATCTGATCGACGGTTCCGGCACCGAGGTCGGCACATACGATGTCAGTCTCACCTCCGGCCAGTGGATGCAGCGGAATCGGCCGTTCTCTTCCATTGCAGGAGTCAGTGATCTTGAGGCTGGGTATGCCATGATTGAGGTCCTCTCCGGATCGGGTATCGTCGGCTACGGATCGGTCGTGGACAACACGACTAACGACCCCACGACTATGCCGATGATTCAATAAATCGGTGGCGCTCAGGATCAACCTGCGGTGATGGATCCGGATGATATGGGCCTCAACTGGACCGGAGTTGGTGAACCGGAGATCATCCCTGGTCCCGACGGCCTCTTCTACCTCATTTTCTCCGCCTTCTCCCAACCCGGCGAGGTCGGCTCACCCCATCCATTCGGACCCTGGGAGGTGTCACGATCGCCGACCATCACCTTGCCGGGCGCCAACGGCAGAACCTTGCCCGAGTACTCGAACTTGACCGCCCGCTGTCCGGTTGCGCAGGCCATGCACGCCGGAAGGCCCTTGAGGACCTTGTCCCGGAACCACTCGATCGGCAGATAGAAGAGGGCATCGACGTCAAGTTCCCGGCGGACCTCTTCCAGATCGGCGTTGAACCGGGCGCCTATCAGCTCGCTCTGGGTCGGCGTGTTGATGCCCTGGAAACACGAGTCGATCACCATCGGCCAGAGGGCGCCGAACACGATGGACTTTGCCCCGGCCTCCCGCAGCGCCTTGACGATCCTCTTGGCGTTGGTCCCCCGGACGATGCTGTCATCGATGATAAAGAGATGCTTGCCCTTAACCGTCTTGGAATCCACACGGAAGTCCAGCATCGCAGCCTCGTCCCTGGCGGCCTGGGTCTCCTCCATGAAGATCCGGCCTCCATACCGGTATTTGGACACCGGCGTGGCATAGGCGATGGCAGATTGATCGATTTCCGACTCCAGCTTCCTGGCGAAGGCCTCGGCCCCCGGGATTGGAGAGTGCGGAATCGGAACGACAAGGTCGGTCCTGGCCGCCAACTCCGGTTCGGTCTCCAGGACATACTGGGCCAAGGCCCGGCCCGCCCGCCAGCGGTGGGAACGGATGGAGTCCCCCATCATTGTGCTCTCAACATCGGCAAAATAGATCAGTTCGAAGGCACAGGGCTTGGGATCACGGGTCACCAGCTCCCGCTGGTCAATCTCCAGGTCCCGGCCGATGCACAGAGCCCGCCCGGGCGCCACTTCTTCCACGACCCGGTAACCGGTCTGTTCCAGGGCCAGGGTCTCCGACGTCACCATGATCGCCGAACCCGTCTCCGTCTCGCGAATACCCAGCACCATCGGCCTGAAACCATTGGGATCCCTGAAGGCGTACAGCGCTTCCGGGGTTGCCACGACGGCCGAGTAGGCGCCGGTCACCCGAGTCTGGACTTCGGTGATCGCCTTGAACATCCAATCTCGTTCTTCGCCCGAAGGATCCTGGGACTTGAAGTGTTCGAACCACAAAGCCAGAACCCTCAGAAGCGGTTCCGCATCACACTGAGCCGCAAGGGCCTGCCCCCGAGCCTCCAACTCCTTTTCGATCTGGGGGACATTTGTAATGTGTCCGTTGTGGGCCAGGGCCAGTGCGCCAAAGGCGTCAAAGAACGGCTGTGCATTCTGAATCCCGCCCGAGCCGAAGGTCTTGTAGCGGGTATGGGCCAGACCGATGTCACCGTCGATCTCCCCGAGAGGCTTGAAGATATCGTCGGCCAGCCCTTCACCCTTTTCAAGCGAAAACGACCTGCGAACCGGATCCCAGATAAAGAGACCGGCGTAGGCGGGCCCACGGTGCTGTAGAAAGTGGGCCCCATTGCCCAGATCCCGAATAACCGGACACCCGTTCGACCTGATGACACCAACAATGCCGCACATTCGCAAGCCCCCCTCACGAGGGGCGCATCATAACCCAACTCGGCCCCTTGCGCTGAACCCGGTCCTGGGATACCATCCGCAGCCCAAGCGTGGGGCCGTAGCTCAGTTGGGAGAGCGCAGCGTTCGCAATGCTGAGGTCGAGGGTTCGATCCCCTTCGGCTCCACCACCTGCCCACCTTAAAGTCTTTTCTGCCGGTAACTTTGCTTTCCTATTGAGATCTTGGTGCCTCCCCGCGTTGAAGCCTGTCGGCCTAGTATTGAATCAAAGTCCCAATTCGATGATCCTTTTTCACCCCCAGGGTCCATCCCAGCTACAATGGCCACAGCACGGGAGGAAAACCGGTCACAATGTCACCAGCATCCAACAGCCCCGAGCAGGAGGCCCGCGTTCAGATCGACGCGCAGTTGGAGGAATCCGGCTGGGTTGTCCAGGATCGCGACGAAATCAACCTCTCCGCAGGTCAGGGCATCGCCATCCGTGAGTTCAAGCTCAAGCAGGGCCACGGGTATGCGGACTACCTTCTCTTCGTAGACGGCCAGGCTGTTGGCGTCTTGGAAGCCAAGAAGGTCGGCTTTCCTTTGACAGGTGTCGAAGTTCAGGCCCAGAAGTACTCTGAGGGTCTCCCGGACACGCTCGACGCGCCCCTCTCACCCCTGCCCTTTTGCTACCTTTCGACCGGCGCTGAGACCCTCTTCTCCAACAACCTTGACCCCCATCCCCGCAGCCGGCGTATCTTTCAGTTTCATAGGCCTGAAACCCTTGCAGAGTGGCTCAGCATGGGCACCCTCGACGACTGGGTTTCCGGCCTCCACCCGGCCGGCGGCTTCTTCAGCGGGGCGGACGACACCATGCCTTCCACCTTGCGCTCCCGTCTTCAGACCCTGCCGCCGGTGGAGATTCCGAACCTCTGGCAGAACAAGGTCCTGGCCATCACCAATTTGGAACAATCGTTGAGAAACGATCGGCCCCGCGCCCTGATTCAAATGGCCACCGGATCGGGCAAGACCCTGCTGGCCATCACCGCCATCTACCGGCTGATCAAATTCGCCGGTGCACGGCGTGTGCTCTTCCTGGTTGATCGCGGCAACCTCGGCGAGCAGGCAGAGAAAGAATTCGCCAACTACCGCACGCCAGATGACAACCGCAAGTTCACCGAGCTCTACAACGTGCAGCGCCTCAGCTCCAACACCATCGGTTCTTCGAGCAAGGTGGTCATCTCCACTATCCAGAGGCTCTACTCCATGCTCAAGGGCGAAGAGGATTTCGATCCGGAAAACGAAGAGGCATCGCTGTTCGAAGCCGAGGCGGCACTTCCAAAAGAGCCCTTGCCCGTCGTTTACGACAAGGCCATCCCGCCCGAGTACTTCGAC
>CAYSHZ010000182.1:0-7631 GCA_964430905.1 uncultured Thermoanaerobaculia bacterium
GGAGCCGCTGTGAGCCAGGGAAGAACCATGAGGAGAAAGGCCGGAAGGTAGTACCACCAGGGCTCCACGTGCTGCGTCTCGGCTGGTTCCAGAAATCGCTGGACGTGCTCGACCCAGAAAAAATACGTCCAGAAATCTGACTGCCGGGCAACGGCCAGTGACCAGGGAAGAGCCACGGCAGTCGCCGCAACCAAGGGGACCCACGACCACCGCAGGAATCGGAGGACCGAACGGCGGATGATTAGGTAGGGGCCGACGGCGAGGGCTGGAATAACGAGGGCCAGGAATCCCTTGGTCAGGAATGCAAGGCCCGTCGCAACCCCCGTGAGAATCAAGGGGGTCAGGGCTCTTCGGTCGTCCGGACCCTCCAGGAAGACGAATACGGACGCGATGGCCAGAGTCACCCAGCCGGTGAAAAAGCCGTCGAGAATTGCGGTCGTCCCAAGGGCAATGACCCCGAGACTTGTCAGGAGAATCAGTGCGGCCAGGGGTCCGAGCCACGTGTCGTCTCTGCGCCTGAGGAGGTACAGCAGGGCCAATGCAGAGAGTGCGATCCCTATCGCCGAGGGCAGACGAGCAGCGAAGGGTGTTTCTCCGAAGACACTCATGCTCGTTGCGATCGCCCAGTACCCCAATACCGGCTTTTCAAAGTAGTCCATGCCGTCAAGCCGGGGTACAACCCAGTCTCCGCTGACCAACATCTCTCGAGGGATCTCCGCGTATCTGACCTCATCGGGTGCCGATAACGGCCTGAAGCCAAGGGGGAGCAGAAAAGTGATAACGAAGAGGAGGCACAGACCAACGGCAGCTCGTTGGCTGAAAACCCTTGAGGACTTTTCAGGTGATTGCTGGATGGTTCGGGGTGTGGGCATCGCGGGACGATGGTATCGCAAATGGCGATCGAGTGTCGGCATAAACTCGACACTGACCCGTCTCTCGAATGTGTTGGCGCCTTGAGAGATCTTGACCATGATGGGTTGTGTCGATAGGGTGGATTGATCAAAGGAGAGAGCAGATGAAATCACTGGTTTTGCGATTGTCCGTGCTTTCGATGGTGATGTTGTCATTTTGCGCCGGGATTGTGACGGCAGAAGAGGGCCGACTCCGGGTCAAGAAAACTGTCGAGTTCAAACTCGATTCGGAAACCAAGCTGAATATCAGAGTCGGTCCGATGTTCATCGACAGTGTTGCGTTCGAAAATCGAGGTTCAGGCACAACGAGAAGCAAGGTCTTTGGTGTATTGCGTCGTTCGGGTTCAGCCGAGACGGCCGTTACTCTGCGTTGCGCCCTTGAGGTGGAGAATCCCAAGGAAGACGAGTGGGAGCTCACTGCAACAATCGAATTCCTCGATTCCAAAGGTGAGTTGATTGATCGCGTTCGGTCCAGTCGGGAGTTCGAAGGTGAGGCGGACACCTGGACCATCGACCATGACATCCTGGGATATGTCATCCCTTTGATCTCCGAGGTCAGGATTGAGTTTCAGGCGGAACTCGATTGAACGAAATTTGGGAGATTGTCGAGAATTCAGATTCGATCACTGATCCCAAAAAAAGCCGCCGATTAAGGTGGCTGAATCTGGGGAAGCACAGCAGGTTGTTGATTTAAAGGACGTGGCTTGCAAAACAGGAGTTCAAACCCTATATTACAAACATGAACATTGTGCCTCGACACCTGCTGCCGGTCACCGAGAAGCTCAGAAAGGGCTACCCCGCCGTACTGATCACCGGGCCACGGCAATCAGGCAAGACGACCTTTGCGAAGGCCGCGTTTTGGGATCTGCCATATGTCAATCTGGAGAGTCCCCTGGAGCGGGCCGAACTTCAGAACGACCCACTGGGCTTTCTCGGACGTTTCCCGGATGGGGCGATCCTGGATGAGATCCAAAATGTCCCCGAGGCGCTGTCTTTTCTTCAAATAAAGATAGACGAAGACGGACGCCAGGGACGATGGGCCTTGACGGGCTCGCAACAGCTCGACCTCAACCGGCATGTCTCGCAGAGTCTGGCCGGCCGTGTGGCTCGGCTCGAGCTGCTGCCGTTCTCCCTGGCTGAGATTCAGGAAGCGGCGTCGCGACCGAGAAGTCTCGCCGATGCTGTTTTGCATGGCGGGTATCCTCCCCTGCATGACTCGGACCGCGACCTGGAACCCGTTCGCTGGTTGGAGGATTACCTCGCGGCTTTTGTGAACCGAGACATCCGATCTATTCTCCAAGTTCGTGACCGCCACACATTCGACCGTTTCCTGCGGTTGTGCGCTGCATACACCGGGCAGATCTTTGAGGCTGCACGCTTGGCGCGTGATGTCGGAGTCGACCAAAAAACCATCTTCAAATGGCTCTCCGTGTTGGAGGAGTGTTACCTCATTCGTTTGCTTCGACCCCACCACCGCAACTTCGGGAAACGCATCACCAAACGCCCGAAGATGTACTTCCTCGATTCCGGTCTCGCAAGCCGGCTTCTCCATATCGCCGACGTCAACCAGTTGCGCGGCCATCCGCAGTGGGGCGCCCTGGTCGAGACCTGGTGTGTCGGCGAGGTCTTCAAGGCGCGGCTCAATCGGGGTTTGCCACTTGACTGTTGGTTTTGGCGCACCAGTGACGGATATGAGGTGGACCTGGTGATCGAAGTGGGGAACCACCTTATTCCAATCGAGATCAATGCCGGCTCGACCCCGTACTCCGAGCACGGTGCGACCATACGCAAGTTGCGTGCTCTGTCCGAGCGCTCGAAAGAAACAGTGGTTCCACCGGGCATCGTCATCTACGGCGGTGTCGAAACACGGCCATGTGGACAGGATGGCTTCGTGCCATGGCGCAACATCGACCGCGCAGTTGCGGGTTTGGTGTGATCGGCCAAGACTCCGGCAAGCTGGGAGCGTGGTTTGAAGAAGACTACGTCGTTCTTCAGCTTCTGCGTCTGCTCTCGGAAGAGATCGAGTCGATCATGTGGGAGAGTCGGCACGACGACGGGAAAGGTATTGATTGCTGGTTGCGCGAGCATGGTGTGCGAGTAGCAATCCAGTGCAAGACCAGTGCCCGCAAAAACTGGACCCTGTGGAGGTTGGCTACCGACCCGAAACCCGACAGGAGCATCCTGGTCTACGCCAAGTCCCAGCTCGAACGTGATCCGAAGATCCGATACAGACTCGTTCACGACGCTCAGTGTCCGGAGCTGGACGATCTGATTGCCGAAGCCAAGGCGAGTGACGACGATCAACAGTGGTGGGACCCCACCTATGTGCCAAACATCAAGGAGGTGATGGGGGCGTGGGAACTCTCGCCCGACGATGCCGGCGACCGCGCCACGGCTCACGCGTTTCTGCGCCGGATGAAGGCCCAGAAGGTCGGCGGCCTCAGTGGCCACATCAAGTCCATAGGAGGGCTTCTGGTCGGCAAGGAGAAGGCGGGCGAACTGATTCAATGCCTGACCGATTTGGCACGAGACTCGTTGACTCGCGAGCTGCGAGTACCCGAGGTTCGGGCAGCGGTCGCGTTGGCAGGAATTCGACTCGAGCCTCGTGCTTACGACCCGAAGGTGCACGTCCGGCTCGCGGACCTAACGAAGGGGTTCTTGGATCGCGTAATCGAGGTCCGCCAGATGGAACCGGTCCAAAGGCCTGAGGCGGAACGCGCCCTCGTGGCGCTACGCGAGTCGTCCGCAGGTTCGATTGTCCTCGTCCACGGACCGGCAGGCTGCGGCAAGAGCGAGGTCATTTCAACGATCGTCGACGAGTTACGATCCGAGCACACGCCGATCCTCACCCTCATGCCCGATCAGGACCACGACGAGATCGGCCTCGGCGCCAACCCAGTGGCTGCGCTCGTGCGGTGCGCCGCCGGAGGCAGGGCGGTATTGGTCATCGACCAACTCGATCAAATCCTCACCGTCGGTCACGCACAGAGCCAACTCCGTCGTTGCAGGGATTGGCTGCGGGAAGCCCGTGACGCAAAGCTGAACGTTCTGGTTGGATGTCGCACTGTCGATGCCGAGAAAGAGACCCAACTTTCCCATCTGCTGGCCGATTCCACAGGGAGACCCACCGTCAAGATTGTGATTGCGGATTTCCCGGAATCTACGGTTGCCGAGGTTCTGGCAGCGCACGGTGTGGCCGTCGACGACCTCGAACCGCCGGTGCGAGCGTTGGCACGCCGTCCACTCTTTCTCCGGCTGTTGGTCGAAACGCTGGACAAGGGGGGGAGTCTCAGTGGCCTTCGCAGCGCCGTAACGGTCGTCGATCAATGGTGGGAAACCGTCAGCGCCTCCCTGCCGGGATGTGACGCCGCCCGCGCCGGCCGCGCACTCGACCAGCTGCTCTCGCGCATGGACGAGGACGGAACGCTGTCGGCGCCTGAAGATAGCGTTAACGATTCTCAAGCGATCGAGGAGTTGCTCCGTGCGGGCGTTCTCGTACGTGAGCAGCGGCGCCACGCCGGCTATCTGCGATCCTTTCACCAGGTTCTGGCCGACACCCGAATCGCCCAACAATGGAGAGATGTCGCCGGCTCTTTCGGTCTCCTTCAAAAGCTGGGTGATCGCCCACATCAGACATGGCATGACGCTCGCCGCCTGCGCCTGGCGGTACCCCTTATCCTTGAGCGGCCAAGGGGGGCAGAAATGCTCGACGAGGTCGTGACCTCGAATGATGTGCGGCCCCTCGTCCAACGTGCGCTCCTTCTCGGCGTCGCAGCAATCGATCAACCCAGCTCCGACGTCATTGAGCTCGTCATGCAGTGGCTCGATGACGATGAACTGCGTGACCGGGTGCTCAATATAGTCGTGCGAGGGCACGTGCCGTTCATTGAAGCATTGTCAGAGGCCGGCCGGCTTGACGAGGCGTGGAAAAGCGCAGATTCCGATCAACGCGAACGGCTCCTGGACCTTCTGGCGTCGGTGGCGACACGTTGGGGTAATGGGGTTGCGGCTCACCTCACCAGGTGGATGGCTATGGACCCCAAGGTCATTGATCAAGCCCACCATATTTTCGTGCAAGCGCCTGGCGATGACACCGACGAACTCTTTGCCATGCGCAAGGAATTCATCGCTCGAAATCTGGCAACCGGCAGTTTCGTTGACTGGAAAGCCCTTCTCAGGGACCAACCGCTCCGAGCATTTGAACTACTGGCAGTCGTGCTTGGCGAGGCAACCACGGACGACCTGATCTCCAAGGGCGCCCAGTGGTCCATCAATTTCCCGACCACAGAGGATCTGCCGCCCGAGGCCGCCACTGCCGGAGTTGGGGCCTGGCTCGCCTTGGCGTCCTGGTGGAAGCGCCTTAATGTCAAAATCGACGATCCCGTGACCCGGTACCGCATTGATGGCGGTGTATTGCCAAGGATCGTCGAACTGCTCGCCAGGTGCATGGCTCACGACCTCCACCGCGACCCTTCCGGCTGGGCCGGCTTGCTGGGCGACCTGCCCGATCCGCCGCGCGAGATCGACGGCTGGTTGCTGCTTCGTGTCGGCGCCAACTTGCCCGCTGGGGCAGGTGATGCTGCCGACATCTTGGCTCGTTGGTTCATGTCGGACCCAGGATGGGCCAGGGTCTGCTCCGAACGTCTTGATGGAAGATGGTCCCTCAAGTTGGTTCGGGGGTTCGTTGTGCGCATTGGGGTGGAAATTTCGGACGCAGTATTCAAGAGACTTGAATCGTGGATTGCCGACTATCGCGATCCATGGAGCGTGGAGGATGAAGAACGACGGCCGGAAACGATGCCGACCGCCGTCGGGGTGACGGCGTATCGACTTCTCGGCGAGCTTCCGGAGAATCGCCTTTCGATTAATTCCCGTTCTCATTTGCTCGAGCTGGGACGAAAGTTCGACGGAAAACTGCCGGAGGAAGAGGGCCGCATGCGGGGAGGCTCCGTTCGAAGCGTGGTCCCCGAGCGCGTTGCGGACGGGTGGTCGGTCACAAAGTGGCGCAGACATCTAAAGGACCTGGCGCAAAGCAATCCGGCCAGAGACTTTTGGGCCATGCATCAGCTCGACGAAGACTCGATCGGCGAATACACCCTGAGCGCACTGACCTCGCAGCTCAGGGGCTTGGCGTATGCCTATCCCAAACGCTACCTCGCCCACGCGCGTGCCTTCGACGCCTCGGTACCGCCCGAGGCGCGCGAGGCCCTGTTGGCTAGTGTTACGATGACCGAGGCCCCAGACCATTACTCAGGACCCGAGCCGTGGGAAGGGCTAGGCGACACCGAGGTTGTGGAAATTGTCGCAAGCCCCCAATATCTCGACGAGCCGTCCTGCGCTCGCCAGATTGCATGGATCGTGGCCGGGCGGCCACGCGCCACATGGCCAGATCAGGTGATCAAACGCCTCGTGGAGATGGCCTGTGGTGAGACTTCAGCCGGCTTGACCCTGGACAACACTTTCGGACTTCTCGGATACCGGATGAACGAGACCGCGTGCGCTGCGCTCCGGGCACTGGGACAGGTGGCAGAATACCAACCTGAGCGGCAGCCTGAGGTCCTCGCAGTAGCCGGTGAACTGATCGAGCACAATGACCCAGGACGTCGGGCTTCGGCCGCTGCCGCTGCTGTCAAATGCTTCGAAAGTGACCCGGCCAGGGTCACCGACCTCGTCTTGCTGGTCGCCAAGGCGCCCCTCGTGGCAGCTGAGAATGAGATGATTCACGCCCTGATTTGGTTCGCGGCTCAGGCCCGGTCGCCCGAAACTCGGGATATTGCCCGGGAACGGCTGCTTGCACTCACGAAGAGCGAAGACGAACATATCAGCGAGCAGGGCGGCCATATTGTTGTCGCCCTCCGCAGGCAAGATCTCCTCAGCGATCGCGACCTCGAAGGCCTCTTGACCGGTGACCCGCATGTGCGGCTGGGCGCCGCGAAAGAGATTGGAGCCGCCTATGCTGGCGGCTACTCGTCGCCCTGGCTCCTCGAACGCGCCCTTCGTCTCGCCGATGACCCGGACAAGAAAACGGGAGACGCTGTTATTCACGGTTTTGCGAGTGGCCCGGCGGATGGATTTACCCGTGATCTTGACTACCTTCGCCGCCTGCTCGCCACCGGTGCAGCCCACAGAAACCTCCACGTCCTGATCGACGCGTGTGATCGGCAGGATCAACTGCTGTCCGTCGCTGACCAAGTCATCAGTCTCTGTGACGCCGCGGCAGCCCCGGAAGAACACGAGGTCGAGTACTGGAGTCGTTGGGAGAACAGCCGCACGGCAGTTGGTATCCTGGCTCGCTTGGCCGAGGAGGCCGAGAGAGAGCAGGACCACAATATCCGCATCCGGGCTTTCGACGCATGGGATCGATTACTCGAAGTGGGCGACCCTTCGGCGGCCGGCGCCTTTGACATGCGGCTGGCGAGCGACGTTTGGGACTCACAACCATAGAAACGGTGGCAGAATAGAACGGTGATCGCACTGATCTTCGTATCAACCGAAAACGAATCTTGAAACGGTCACCTCCCCTATCTTACCCCAGTACACATGATGCGCTGTGGTCTGGATGCCGCTTCCCGAAAGCGGGTCCTTCTCTACTTTCTGACCGACCGAGCGGTAGTGTTTGGGTGAGCCGAGGTTTCGAAACACTTCGCGTTTCGACTCAGAGGCGTTTTTTGGCGAAAGCTCTTCCTGAGGCTGATTTCAGATAGATTTCGAAATCCAGAG
>CAYSHZ010000183.1:0-6055 GCA_964430905.1 uncultured Thermoanaerobaculia bacterium
TCACTTCACCGGAAGCCAGGATGTCGTCAACGACTTTTCGAGATGCAGCGATCCGGGCCCTGGCATCGGCCTCCAAACGAACGGGAGCTCCACGAAGGGCCACGGCCTCGACATCCTCGATTCGCAAGGTCCGTCCGTCCACAAGAATAGTTCCGTTGCTCTGCATGGAAACCTCCCTCAGCCTGGAAGGGGATTGTACTCTCCGGTCTCTCAGGTGGGAAGAGCGGGTATCCCGTGTGGGACAACCTGTGGAGGATTGGGCCGGGCTCGGGTTTGACCAATTGCGGTCACTCCGTCATCCTGAAGGTTGATACTCAAGGCGAGGGGGATGAAAAATGCGTCGTTCTGGATGGATCATGATTGTGGCTCTGGTGTTTCTCGCAGGGTGTGCGACCAAGCCTGCAGAGCTTCCCGTTCGGACCCAGTACACGAAGGAAGTGGACTTCAGTGCATTGAAGTCCTTCCGTCCCGCTGCGGATGTCGCTCCTGAGGCCTCTGAATACCCGAAGTATCAGGCGATGGCTCGAGCGGTCGTCGAAGAGGAGTTGATTGCCCGCTCATACACCCGGTTGGAAGACGGGACGCCGGATTTCAGGGTCAGAGCCCATCTGCGCTTCCGATCCTTTGAGAGCCGAAAGCTGGGATCCGACAAGACGACCGGTGGCCCATCGGCTGCCAGGGACGATATTCGGGATGTCACCCTGGTGGTAGAGATGTTGAGCGCCGTTGACGAAACGGTGATCTGGTCGGGAACGGTGTCCGGGTTCAAACTCGATCCGGTCAAGTCGAGGGCAACGATCAAGACGGCAGCCTGGCGGCTATTCGTCGAGTTTCCACCCCTGTGGTAGAGGAGTGGATGGCTGATTGCCTCCTGCTTCTGTAAACTGTCCTGGTGAAACTGACACCGATGCTTCGCCAGTATCTCGATCTCAAGGACCAGGCGGGCCAGGCCCTGCTGCTCTATAGGATGGGTGACTTCTACGAGTTGTTCTTCGAGGATGCCCAGGTTGCAGCTCCGTTGTTGGGTATTACCCTGACCCGACGACGACACAACGACAAGGTCGAGGCGCCGATGTGCGGTGTTCCCCACCACGCTTTCGATGGTTACCTGGGCAAACTTCTGGCGGCCGGTCACAGGGTTGCGGTGGCCGAACAGGTCGAGGATCCGGCCCTGGCCAAGGGTTTGGTTCGGCGAGAAATTGTTCGCACCCATACGCCTGGCACTGTGTCGGATACCGATCTCCTCGAGGGTGACGCGCATTGTTTTCTTGCGGCCGTCGGTGGCGAGGGAGCTCATTCGACCATTGCGTGGATCGAGGTCAGTACGGGTCTCTTCGAGGGGATGGATTGTGGAGACGGCCATACACTGGCTGAGCAATTGGCCCGCCTCCGACCCAGGGAGATCCTGGTGTCGGAAGACAATGTTTCGTGGCGTGAAGCCTGGCCGTCCGAACTTCCACTTCCAACAGTGACGCCGTTGCCACCGGATGACTTCTCACCGGCGGCCGGTGAACAGCGCCTCAGGAGAGTCCTTGGCGTTGCGTCTCTCAGGGGCTTTGGGTTGAATTCCGGAGAGCGCCTGGTCGGCATGGCCGGCGCCCTGTTGGGTTATGTCGAGGCAACCCACCGAGGAGCCTTGAAGCACCTCCGGTTCTTTTCGCGGAGGCAGCCTCACGATGCAATGGTGATTGACCGGGCCTCCCTGCGGAATCTTGAGGTGGAGTACGCTTCCGATGGAACCCGTCGTGGATCGTTACTGGCAACCTTGGATCATACGAAGACCCGGATGGGTGCTCGGTTGTTGCGAGATACATTGGTCCGGCCCAGCATTGACCTTGAGGAGATCGAAGAGCGTCACCGAGCCGTTGCCGAAATGGTTGATGACGCCAGAACTGCAGATGACCTGAGGGAGTGCCTTGCCGACATGCCGGACTTGGAACGCCTGGCTGCGCGAGTTGGATTGGCCCAGGCCTTGCCCCGGGAGTTGGTGGCTCTGCGGGCGGGGGCCGACCTTCTGCCCGGCCTTCTCGAGACACTTCGCCATACCGCTGCTCCACTGCTTCGTGATTTCCTCGAATCTATTGATCCGCTGGAAGATATAGCGGCAATGCTCCACCAGCGATTGGCAGAGGAACCCGCACCCGTGGTGGGGCAGGGCGTCATCGCAGCGGGTTGGGATGCAGTCCTCGATGAGCACAGAACGCTGGCTCATGGAGGCCGCGAACTGCTGGCAGGTATCGAGGCTCGGGAGCGGAAGAGGACTGGAATTTCGTCCTTGCGAATCAAGTACAACAAGGTCTTCGGCTACTATATCGAGGTATCAAAAGCCAAGATTGACCAGGTTCCCGAGGACTATGAACGGCGCCAGACGCTGACCAATGCCGAGAGGTACATCACACCGGAACTCAAGGAACTGGAAAGCCGCATCCTTTCGGCTGAAGAGAAGGCAATCGCCCGGGAACGGGAACTTTACGATCTTCTGCTCGGAGAGCTGACTGGTGAGGCCCAACGGATGAGCGGGACCGCATCGAAGGTTGCGGCTTTGGATGTCATGGTTGCCTTTGGCGACCGTGCCCGAAAACACGATTACTGCCGTCCGGTGGTTGATAACGGCTCGGGTCTTGTTATCAGGGAAGGCCGCCATCCCGTTCTTGAGGATCTTCAGCGGGATCCGCCGTTCATACCCAATGACTGTAGTCTGGACGCCGAAGAACGCCGGATTATTCTACTGACCGGTCCCAACATGGGTGGAAAATCGACGTACCTCCGCCAGGTAGCCTTGATCACGTTGATGGCTCATGCCGGCTCGTTCGTTCCTGCCGCATCGGCCCAGATTGGTGTGACTGATCGGATATTTACCCGGGTTGGGGCTTCAGACATGTTGACCAAGGGTGAAAGTACCTTCATGGTCGAGATGACGGAAACGGCCAATATTCTGCACCATGCAACGCCTCGATCCCTCGTGATTCTGGACGAGGTTGGTCGGGGGACGGCAACCTATGACGGCCTTTCGTTGGCATGGGCCATCGTTGAGTATTTCCACGATCGCGACGATCGCGCGGCGAAGGTCCTCTTTGCCACCCACTACCATGAGCTGACCGATTTGGCCCGCCGGTTGCCGCGATTGGTCAACCAGTCGATGGGTGTCAAGGAGTGGAAGGGAACGATCTTGTTTCTCCACCGGGTCGGGGATGGGCCATCCGACCGCAGTTACGGAATTCATGTCGCCGAGCTGGCCGGTGTTCCCGACGAGGTCTGCCGACGGGCCGAGGAAATCCTGATTGATCTGGAAGCCCACCGGGCGGCACCGGCTGATCCGGTCTCCAAACGATCCGAGTCGGGTATCAGTGACAGGATTCTTCAGATGGATCTTTTCAGGCAACCGATGGACGAGATTGTCGACGAGATCAGCAACCTTGAACTGGACAAGATGACGCCTCTCGAGGCTTTGAATTGGCTCAATCAACTGAAAACGAAGGTGTCCGGTGGGAACTGATGTCCCCCTGATCGTAGGCATCCCGGGTCTTGAAATTTCCCCTGGGGAACGAAAGATCCTGGACCGTGTCAAACCGTTGGGCATCATTCTTTTTTCCAGGAATATCGAGAGTGCCGACCAGGTTCGGGAATTGGTTCTGTCCCTCCGAGACATGGATCCGCGGCCCTTCGTCTGCATTGATCTTGAGGGAGGAGTGGTCAACCGGTTGACTGCGCTTTGGGGTGATCTGCCCTCACCGGCGGAGGCCGCTTCCGCCGGACTCAAAGCGATGGAGGCCCTTGGTGATGCCGCCGGCGCGGCATGCAGAGCACTTGGTATTCACCTCGATTTTGCTCCGGTGATTGATTTGGAACGCCCCAACGGTTTGATTGCGCTTCAAGGCCGAAGCCTGAGTTCGTCGGCCGAACGTTCCGCCACGCTCGCCCGTGCCTTTTCCGAGAAGTTGACTCCCTGGGCGGTCAGCGGTTGCATCAAGCACTTTCCGGGCTTGGGCGCCGTGGAGATTGATACTCACGAAGCTTTGCCGACGCTGGATCGCTTCATGGAGGATCTTGACGAACATATTGGTGTCTTTGCTTCGGTGTCATTCGATATTCCCATCGTCATGGTCGGCCATGTGGTGGCGCCGGGTCTTGGAGAGAACGAGAAACCCGCATCATTGTCACCCCAGATTGTTCAGTTGGCTCTCGATCTCCCTGGAAGGCCGGTTGTCTTGTCCGACGACTTGGAAATGGGTGCCCTTGAAGAGTTGGGTGATCTTCCCGAATTGGTTGTTGCTGCGCTGAGGGCCCGGAATCACGGGGTGCTGGTATGCAAGGCATTCGACCAGTTGGAGAATATCGCCGAGCGTCTTTCTCGGGAGGTGAAGAGGGACCCGAGTTTTGGTGACATTCTGGATGAGGGTCGGGTTCGCCTGGGAACCTTGGCCAGAGACCTCTGTCGGCAGGCGGCCGCCGTTCCGGCGCCCGACGACGCGACCGTCGCCCAACTCTGGGAGAAAGCGCGGAAAATGGCGGAGACCAAGAGTTGAGGCCTTGTCCTCTGGCGTGGATGCTCTTGATTGCGGGATTGGTTGGTCTGGGAGCAGGGTGCACCTCGACGCCGGGAATGACCGGAGGTTCGGCGAGACCCGTTTCGCACCTGGTTGAAATCGATCAACACTGTCGTCTGGCCCACGTTGGCGGTGACACCCGGCTCATAGCTACCGATGACGGCCGATTGCTATTGATCGGAGTTGGCATTGGCATCATGCAATCGATCGATGGTGGAATGACTTTTTCCTCGATCAATTCTCCTCCGGGAATTCGTTGGCCGGCAATTGCTTCGGATGGCAGTCGCGTGTGGGTCTCGTGGATCGAGCGGGGTTCAACGGACAGGGCAGTCGTTGCAGCCGTGGGTTCTGGCCTTGGGGCTCCGGTTCTTGCAATCGCATCGTCGAAGACCTTGATTGACACTGAATTGGTTGCGCTGGGCGATGGCCGGCTTCTTCTCTTTGTCTCCGAGGTTGAGGGTCGGCCCAACACCAACGAAGCGACCTACACTATTCAATGCCTTGTATCCGAGAACGGTGGACTGGACTGGGTGATACTTTCCCGGGCCGTCACTGGGCCGTTCGGTGTCAATGTAGAAGACCCAAGGGCGTGTATCACTCCCGGCGGCAGTGTGCTGCTGGCCTATGAATGGGAAACTGAGGAGGGTGGCGCCTCGAAAATTCTGGTGCAGCGATCCGAGGATGGAGGTTCCTCGTGGTCCCCTGCGGTGATCCTCTGGGGTGGGGACCCGCCTGGGGATAATGAACCAGGCGGATTCGTACAGGTCGGATCAGACCTGTGGTTCGTGGCATCGACTGATTCCGAGGAGCCGGGGATGTCCTACTCAGGTGCCGAGATTGCGATGATTCGTTCTTCAGATGGTGGTATGACCTGGACCAAACCACGGACCCTGATTTCCCAACCGGATGAAATCTCCATGGGTGGAGTGGTCCTTGATGGGGTGGTCATCCTGCCCAGCATCAGACGCTACGCATCGGCCGGGAACCGATATCTCGCGTTGCACCGTGTTGATAGGATTGGACGATGGCCAATTCCCTGTGGTCTTCCCGGAATGTTCTCGGCAGGGTTTGAGACCGGGGAGGTCGGGCCGTGGGATCAGGGAATCTGAGATCAAGGGGTCTGGCAGGAATCGAACCTCGCCTCTATTGTGGAAGCCACCAGCGGAGGCGGCGGTAGAGCCGGATCAGTGGGCGGTTTTCGAATTCCCGGCGCCAGGCTTCCGCCTCGGCCAGCCGGGACCGTGTCTGCTCCAGGGTTATTCTTGTGGTTTCGAGATCAAGCTCGAGGTCTGTGATCGATAGATCCTTGGTTTCGATTGTCTTTTGGAGGCCGGCTACGGTATTCCGTGTGGAATTCAGGGAGGCCTCCAAATCCCCGATATAGTTACCTTGTTCTGTAACACTCTTCTCGAGGTTCCGAGAATAGTCTTTGGCCTCCGCAAGACCCTTCTCAAGGTTCTCAATATGGCCTGAGGCCCTCAGGCTCTCGCGATTGAGATCCGAGATTG
>CAYSHZ010000183.1:6155-7621 GCA_964430905.1 uncultured Thermoanaerobaculia bacterium
GCCCTCAGGCTCTCGCGATTGAGATCCGAGATTGTCTTTTGGGCAGCTTGAAAATGGTGCTCGGCAAGATTTGCCCGGTTGCGTTGGTTGTCAATTTCGGCCTCGAGGTTGAGGGTATGAGCTTTGGCTTCGTTCAGGACCCCCTCAAGTGATTGCAGGTGGCGCTCAGCCTGTTCCGCGCGTCTGCGCTGGTTGCTGATCTGTTGTTCCAACGATTGCTGGTGGTGCCCGGCCTTTTGCATCGCGCCCTGGAGGGCCGAAACCATTTCTTCGGGAGATAACGAATGTGCCAATGTCTGTCCGCCTAGGACTGCCCTTCGCGAAAGCTGCCCATGGACTGCAAGTGCTCTTTCAATGTTCTCTGTGGTTCCACCTGAAACCTCGAGTTGGAGTGCCGTTTCTGCCCTGTAGAACGCCGAAAAATCTTGGGCGTTCGGCGCCGTCGTCCAGCGGACCATCCACTGTTCAACCAGTGATTCAACTGTTGTCTCTTCAGGCCAGGGGAGTGGGGCGCCGGATACAAAAAGGGTTCGTGCCAGGTACCACAGTGCCCGGAAGCGAACGAACTCGGCATCAACGAGGGGGGGCGCCGACCATTCCCGGTCGATAAACTCAAGCCCCTTCCCGGTTCGGATGAAATTTGAGGGTTGGACGTCGAGGTAGTCTGGTTCCAGGGTGAGGGTGGTCGAGGTAGAGAGGAAGGGATGCGTTTTGGTGGGGGTCTGTGTGAGTGGTTTTTCCAGGCCCCTCAGATGATTCCACCAGAGGTCCAGAATGGCCTCGACGTCCTCGGAGGATCCTCGGCGGCAGGCATCGAGAATCTCCTGTTCCAGATTGGGCCCCTCGATGTAGGGCTGATCGCGATCCGGACTGAACTCCAGCCACGTGCTGTCGGATGTGTTTCGGTCGGGGACCGCTGCGGTTGACTGAACCCACAGTTCATCCCCCCTTCTCTCGAGAGTGGTGACCCGTCGCCGGGCCCTTCGTCGGTCGCCACCGAAGTGCCAGATCAGCGTGTCCCCATCAATCAGGCCTTTGAGATTTTTTTGGTCTTGAGTGGCCGCAATCAGAAAGGAATTCGCAACGTCGGGACCGAGTCCTTCGCCAAGAAAGATACGGTGGATTGCCCGGTCATCATGAATGGGACGGTTCGGGTCAGCGTAGTCGATAATCGGCGGCGAGGCCCATTGGTCGATCAGCCTCGGTGCTTCGGCAGTGGCGTAGGCGCTCTCCGAGAGGATGGCTGCAGGTGTCTTGTAGTCCGGAAAGGGGAAGAACCACCGTTGCGTGGGAAGGCCATTCTCTTTGAGAAGTGTGCCCAGAGTGTGGCGGCCCCAGGTCTGGACGCCGTGTTCTCCGGGGTAGCCCTCGAGACCGATCCACGCTTTCCCCAGGTGGTCTTCCTTGCCGCCGAGAAGATACTTGAGCCCCAACTGGTTTTCGATGGCGAGGATCAACACACCGTG
>CAYSHZ010000184.1:0-7544 GCA_964430905.1 uncultured Thermoanaerobaculia bacterium
CAGCCCCAAGCGCACGGTTCAATTCATCGAGGCCGAAGCGGGTTCTCCTCCCCTTTGATTCTCTCCAGGAGTTCTTCGAGCAGAACAACGGCCGCATCAGCGATGATGGTTCCGGGGCCGAAAATATATGAAGCACCTGCGTTTTTGAGGGCCTCGTAGTCCTGGGGTGGGATCACTCCTCCGACAACGATCAGGATATCGCCGCGGCCCAGTTCGACCAGCTTCTTCTTGAGCTCGGGCACCAGCGTCAGATGTCCTGCAGCCAGGGATGACACACCGACGATATGAACGTCGTTCTCGACGGCCTGGCGTGCGGTTTCTTCCGGGGTTGTGAACATGGGGCCTACATCGACATCGAAGCCCAAATCGGCAAAGCCGGTCGCAATGACCTTCTGCCCGCGATCGTGGCCGTCCTGCCCCATTTTTGCCACCAGAATCCGGGGGCGTCGTCCTTCCATCTGGGCTACACGGTCCGAAAGGCGGTGGGCCTGGGTCAACTGAATCATGCTTTCCCCTGCTTCCTGGCTGTAGATGCCGCTGATTGACCTGATCGTTGCGCGGTGTCGCCCAAAGACTGCCTCAAGTGCATCGGATATCTCGCCAACGGTGGCTTTGGCCCTGGCTGCCTCGACGCTCAGGTTCAAGAGGTTCCCGTCCCCGGTCTCTGCACAGCGGGTCAAGGCGGCCAGCTTTTCGTTGAGGACACGCCGGTCCCGGCTTGAACGGAGGTCCCGCAGACGGGCAATCTGGGCCTCAAAGACTGCCGAGTTGTCCACCTTGAGGACTTCCAACTCTTCCTCGTGCTCCAGCGGGAATGTATTGAGGCCGACGATGACCTGCCGACCGGCGTCGATTCGGGCCTGGGTCCGGGCCGCGGCCTCTTCGATCCGCATCTTGGGCAGGCCGCTCTCCAGGGCCCGGGCCATCCCACCCATTGCCTCGATTTCGGAGATATGCTGCCACGCCTTCTCGGCAATCTCGGCGGTCAATTTTTCAACGTAGTACGAGCCGCCCCAGGGATCGGCGACCCGGCAGATTCCCGACTCCTCCTGAAGCTGAATCTGGGTATTGCGGGCGATTCGGGCCGAGAAATCCGTCGGGAGTGCCAGGGCCTCGTCCAGGGAGTTGGTATGGAGGCTCTGGGTATGACCCATAGCTGCCGCCATCGCCTCGACGCAGGTCCTGATGACGTTGTTGAAGGGATCCTGGGCCGTCAGGGACCACCCGGAAGTCTGTGAGTGGGTGCGCAGGGCCATGGACTTTGGGTTTTTGGCGCCGAAGCTCTTGGTGATCTTGGCCCAGAGCATTCGGGCGGCCCTCATCTTGGCGATCTCCATGAAGGGATCCTTGCCAATCGCCCAGAAGAAGGAGATCCGGGGAGCGAAGGCGTCGATGTCCAGCCCGGCATCGATGCCGGTCCTCAGGTACTCGATGCCGTCCGCCAGGGTGTAGCCCATCTCGAGGTCGAGCGTCGCGCCCGCCTCCTGCATGTGGTAGCCGGAGATGGAGATCGAGTTGAAGCGCGGCATGAACTCCGCCGTGTGGCGAAAGATGTCGCCGATGATCCTGACCGACGGCACAGGTGGATAGATGTAGGTATTACGAACCATGAATTCCTTGAGGATATCGTTCTGGATCGTTCCTGCCAGCTGTTCAGGCCGGACCCCCTGTTCCTCCGCCGCAACGATGTAGAGCGCGAGAATCGGAAGCACGGCGCCATTCATCGTCATCGACACCGAGACCTGGTCCAGCGGAATCTCGTCAAACAAGATCCTCATGTCCAATATTGAGTCGATGGCCACACCGGCCATGCCGACGTCGCCCCGGACCCGTGGGTTGTCCGAGTCGTAACCACGGTGGGTCGCCAGATCGAAGGCGATGGACAGACCCTTCTGTCCTGAGCTCAGGTTGCGGCGATAAAAAGCGTTGCTCTCCTCGGCCGTCGAGAATCCGGCGTATTGGCGGATTGTCCACGGTCTGCCGGCATACATCGTTGGGTAGGGGCCGCGCACAAAAGGTGGGATGCCCGGCAGGGAATGGAGGTGTTCCAGACCTTCGAGATCAGCCGCCGTGTAGACGCTCTTGACATCGATACCTTCGGGCGTTGTCCAGACGGCGTCCGGGTGGTGAACGCTGCTGGTGTCCGGGGTGGTCGACTGGTCGAGGTTGATCTTCGAGAAATCAGGGATGAGACTCATGACTTCACCTCCAATTCCGCCATCAGCGACTGGAGAGTCTCCAGGGCGTCGCAGCCGACGAAGATGAAGTGGTCAATGCCGGCTTCCCGCCACGGGCCCTCGTTGTCTCCGGGGCGTCCGGCCAGGCACACTGTTGTTGCACCGGCCTGCTTCAGGGCTCGAGCCGTCGGCTCGGCGTCCTCTCCGTAGCGCCTGTCCGATCCACAGATGCAGGCGATGGCCGCCCCCGATGCCGTGAATTGCCGTCTGATGGATTCAACGGTATCGAATCCTCCGTCGTTGAGTGTCTGGATACCGCCGGCCTCAAAGAAGTTCTTGGCAAATGTCGCTCGGGCCGTGTGTTCCGGGATCGGACCCAGGTTGGCCAGGAAAATCCTGGGTCGTGCACCGGTTCTTTTCAGGACGGCATCCGAGAGGCTTCGAAGGTCCTCGAAGGGAGTTGCATCCCGGATGACCGGGAGAGGGATGGTCCGAGTGGGGCCGCCATCGCTCCGGAGAGCCTTGGATATCTCGGCCAGGGTCGCGCCTCGCCCGGCGGCTTCGATCGCCGTCTCGATGACCGAATCACGCCTTTGTGCCTGATCGCCGAGGGGAGCAAGAGCCTTCTGAACGTCAGGGCTCCCGGAGCCGGGCGAAGGCCTCGATATCAACCTGTCCAGGATGGCAGCCACATTGGGTGCGTCCCGCGTGACGCCCTTCTCCTCCAGGAGGGGCCAGGTGCTGACGCCGGTGATTGGCGTCTTTCTGTGGGCTACATCGTGCCGGGCGGTCTCGGACGCCGGCGCCAGCATTCCGGCCAATTGGTTTTCGATCACCAGGCGTCTCATGCCGCCCCTGTTCTCGATCTCCTGGAAGAGAGACCAGGCAGCATGAGCCAGCTCGTCAGTGAGCTTTTCAATGAACCACGAGCCGCCCCCGGGATCGATCACCCGGTTGACGTGGCATTCCTCGTTGAGGATGGTCTGGGTGTTCAGGGCCAGGCGCCGTGCCAGGGGATCCGAAGGACCGATCAGGCTGTCGAAGGGCATTGTCGTCACCAGGTCGGAACCGGCGACCGTCGCCGCGAAAGCGCCGACCGTCACCCTGAGGAGATTGGTCCAGGGATCCCTGATCGTCTGGTTTCGCATCGACGAGACGCTGTGGATGACGGCGGCAGCCTCAGGCCCATTGACACCGGATGATCGTGCGGCCTGGGCCCAGATCTGCCTGAACGCCCGAATTTTGGCCACCTCCGCGAAGAGATCCCGGCCCGAGGCAAAGACGAAACGAAGTTGTCGACAGGCCTCTTCTGGATGGATACCGCCATTTTCCATGGTTCTCAGATACTCAACCCCGGTGGCCAGAGCAAAGGCCAACTCTTGGACGGGAGTCGCTCCGGCCGAGTGATGGGGCAGGGTCGAGACGGACAGGGCGCGAATGCCGGGTGCATTTTCAAGGCACCATCGGGCGAGGTCGGACATCAGGTCGAAGGACCGGTTGATGCCCGAGATCAGAAACCCGTCGCTGACCAGTGAACCCAGCGGATCCAGATTGAACGAGCCCTTGAGACCGTCAGGGGAAAGGCCCCGACGACGGATGGCTGCGATGTAGGTGGCAGCAGCCGCAACCCCAGAGCCTCCAGCTTCCAAATGGACCCCAAAGGCGGTTGGGTCAATATCGTTAATCAGTTCTTCGAAGTCATCAACGTCTTGAAGGATGATGCCGTCAGAGTTGCTTTGGGTCGCCTCGGGTGAATCCAGATCGATGCCGTGCCTTACTCCGCTGGAGAGCCGCAACCAAAGGGAGTGGGCGCCCCGGTGCATTTCGTCGGAGATCTGTTGAGCCGCGACATCGACGTCGGGATGGGTGATGAGGGCGCAGACTTCCGGGGATTGTCGAGCCGGACCGGGAAGGGTGCCACCTCGCGTGAAGGGGAAAACGCCCGGGGTCCCCGAGTCGGCCGGGTGGTCCTCGGATGAATAGAGAACCTTGACCTCAACCCCGTCATCGATGGACCGTGTCAACGTCTCGATCGGCCGTCCCTTGAGGCCGGAAACGGCCTTTGCGCGCCACGATTCCAGTGACGGATTCGGAAAGTCGGGGCCCAGCGAGAAGGGGCCGCTGAACGTCTCTGAAGAGGGGTGATCAGCCATCAGACCTCCAGCCGATTCAAACCGGCCCAGTATGGGGGGCATCCTACTCCGATTGCCGTCGTTCGTCACCTGATTGAATATGGGATCGATCGGTGTCATCCCTCCGTTTCATGCCCGTTCCGGTATCCGTACCCGATCTGTCCACTGTGACCGTCGCATCAATGGATTGCTCGTTCGGCCCTTGACAAAGGATAATTATGAACATATGATTAAAAATATCAAGGGGCCGGGGCTCAATCTCGAACCTCGAGCCCCGAAGAGAATTGGAGGTGTCATATGCCAGGAAGAAATAGAACAGGTCCGCTGGGACAGGGTGCATTGTCCGGACGAGGCTTGGGAGGTTGTCGGGGAACCGCAGCGTACGACCAGGCGCCCGGCTTCGGGCGTGGCCGTGGCATGGGCGGCGGTGGAGGCATGGGCCGCGGTCGTGGCATGGGAATGGGTCGTGGTTTCGGTCGGGGATTGGGAGCACAATTGATAGACGAGACCGAGAGTGATCGGGAAAAGGCTGAGCTCAAGCAGGAAATCGAGGATCTCAAGAGTCGCATCGAAAAGGTGGAAAAATGAAGATCTGTATCACTGCCTCTTCCGAGGGATCCGGCGCCGCCATGGACTCACGCTTCGCCCGGGCACCTTTTCTGGTAGTCGTCGACGGCGAGACCGGTGCGGCAGAGACTCATCCCAATGAAGCTGCATCCGCCGGACATGGTGCGGGGGTTCAGGCGGCCCAAACGGTCAGTCGCCTGGGTGCCGAGGTCCTGCTGACTGCTCACTGCGGTCCAAAGGCGTTTGAGGTCCTGGATGCGGCGGGGGTCAAGGTCTTCTCAATCGGGAGTGGCACGGTTTCCGAGGCGGTCGAGGCCTGGAAGGCCGGGACGTTGACGCAGTTGGAAGGTGCCGATTCGGATGCCGGTTGGTCCGGATGAGGGTGGCGGTTGCCAGCGGCAAGGGGGGGACAGGGAAGACGACCGTGGCGACGTCTCTGGCCCTGGTTTGGGACGATGTCACGTTGCTGGATTGCGACGTCGAAGGTCCCAATGCTCATTTGCTGTTGCACCCCGAGATTGATCGAAGAGCCCAAGTCAGTGTACCGGTACCCCGGTTGCATGAAGAAGACTGCACCTACTGCGGGGCATGTGCGGATTTCTGCCGTTCCCATGCCCTGGCGGTGGTGCCCCACAAGTGGATGATTTTTGACGGATTGTGCCACTCATGCGGTGGATGCCGTCTGGTCTGTCCGACCCGGGCGATCTACGAGGTTGACCGGCGCATCGGAGAAGTGCGTTTCGGCCATGCCGATTCCATTGTGTTCGTCCAGGGAGAGCTGGACGAAGGGGAGGCACACCCGATTCCCGTTATCGAGGATGTCCTGAAAGAAGTCGGCACCCAGGGAGACACCATCATTGATTCACCACCCGGAACCTCGTGCTCCATGGTCACAGTGGCCCAGGCGGCAGATATGGTTCTCCTTGTCACCGAGCCAACTCCATTCGGCCTGCACGATCTTGAGGCGGCCGTCGGCGCACTCAAGGAGATCAATCGTCCCGCGGCTATTGTGGTCAATCGTGCAGACTGGGGTTCGGGCGAGGTTCGCCAGTTTGCGGCTCGCGAAGGGATTCCGGTGGTCCTTGAGATCCCGCACCTCTTGAAGGTTGCCGAAGGCTATGCGCGTTCCCGGCCTCTGGTCGAATCGGCGCCCGAACTTCGGCAGGCTCTGCAGGATCTCAGGTCAGTCTTGGCCGGAATTCTCCAGGGGAGGGCCGCATGAAGACCATCACCATCATCAGCGGGAAGGGTGGGACGGGAAAGACGACGGTCACCGCATCGTTGGCCTCTTTGGCACACGAGGATGGGCGACGGGTTGCTCTGGCCGACACCGATGTCGATGCCGCCAACCTTGCTCTTCTCCTGCATCCTGTCGAGGCTGCATCTCACCCCTTTGTTGGAAGTGAGAAGGCTGTTATTGATATCGATTGTTGTACCGGATGCGGTGTCTGTGTTCAATATTGCCGGTACGGAGCTCTGACCATGGTTGATGGGGAACCTTTCTCCGGCCGAATCTCGGTCGCGGAGGTTGATCCGCTGCAGTGTGAAGGGTGTGCAGTCTGCACGGTCGTCTGCCCCAGCCAGGCATTCTCCATGCATGACGCTGTCACCGGCGACTGGACCCTGTCATCATGTGACCTCGGGCCGTTGGCCTTTGCCCGCCTGGGTGTCGGTGGTGAGAACTCGGGGCGGTTGGTGACCCAGGTTCGGAAGGTTGCCGCTGATGCAGCGCGAGAGATAGATGCCGAGATATTGCTGATTGACGGGCCTCCGGGGACCGGTTGTCCGGTGATCTCGGCGGTCACCGGGGTTGACCTGGTCATCCTGGTCACCGAACCGACACCGCCGGGAGTGTCCGATATGAACAGGGTTCTTGCCTTGACACGCCACTTCGACATTCCTGCCGCCGTCATCATCAACAAGGCCGACCTCAATCCGGAACTGGTTGAAACCCTGCACCAAGATTTGGCGAAGTCGGGAGTTGAGGTTCTCGGCACGATCCCATATGACGAGGCTGTGCCACAATCTCAAAGGGAGGGCATTGTACCCATCGATGCCACCACGGAGGTGGGCAAGGCTCTCCGAAAGATACACGGTAGGCTCCACGCTTTTGTTGAATACTCGGGAGCTGCCGGTCAAAATTCACAACGAGAGGCTTTGGGATGATCATTGCAATTCCGACAAACGGACAGACGCTGAGTCAGCATTTCGGGCGCTGTCAGACATACACATTCTTCGATGTTGACACCGAGAACGGATCCATTGAGAGCGAACGAACCGTGGTGCCTCCAGCCCACCAGCCGGGTGTTCTGCCGGCGTGGATTGCCGAGGTCGGAGGTTCGGTCGTCATCACCGGAGGCATGGGGCCCAGGGCGATCCAACTCTTCGAACAACGGGGGATTGAGGTTGTCCTCGGTGCACCCAGCGTGTCACCGAGGCAGGCCGCCGAGTCGTTTCTGGCCGGTGATCTGGAAACGGGAATGTCCAGCTGCGATCACACGGATCATCAGAATGGGGGAGGGCATCACTGTCGATAGCCCTGTCGTTGCCCAATTGGGGAGTGCTCGGTGAGAATCCGGTGGCGTTGGGTTGCCACCGTTGTGTGGGTGATGTTGGTGACCCCAACGGTCCTCTATGCCCAGGAGGCCTGCGGCCCTCCGGGGCCACT
>CAYSHZ010000185.1:0-7515 GCA_964430905.1 uncultured Thermoanaerobaculia bacterium
AGTCCCACAGGATCAAGTCGTACAGTGTCTCTTGGGTCTTGGCCGTCACCACGGCCTTGAGTTCCTCTTCGGTGACGAAACCATGCTTGATCGCCATCTCGCCGAGCATCATCGGCTCTTCGGCCTCCTGCGTGTTGACCATGGCGTCGATATCGGCCGGGGTACAGTATCCCCAGCCCACCAGGTAGTGCCCCAGACGTTCCCGGGGGTTGTCTGATGCCACGGCAACAACTTCGCCCCGGCGGAAATAAATCCTCTTCGTATAGTCCGAGCCGTCGATGATGAACGTCCCGGTCTTCCGGCTTGAAGCCAGCCATTGGACGATGTCTCCAAGGCCCATGGTTCGGAGATTGCCGGCAATCGTCAATCGTTCTCCCTCTCCCTCAATCGATGGGGCAAAGAAATTTTGCCCCAAACAGTGCGGGTTCTCATACTGTACGTCATAATCCCCCTTTGAGGGAACCGGGGAAGGGGTTGAATATGAGCCGGATCACGTTGACACGACCCGATGATTGGCATTTGCACTTGAGGGATGGGGACGCCATGGCAGATGTGGTGGTCCTTTCCGCACGGGTTTTCTCCCGGGCGATCATTATGCCAAATGTCAAACCTCCGGTTGTTACGACCGGTGACGCCCTCGGCTATCGGACGAGAATCCTTGCGGCTTTGCCTTCCGATACAACATTTGAGCCCTTGATGACCCTTTATTTGACCGATCAAACACCGCCGTCCGAGATCAGGCGTGCCGTCGAGAGCGGAAAGGTCTACGCCGTCAAACTCTACCCCGCGGGTGCCACGACCAACTCCGACGATGGTGTGACCGATATTGCCCGGGTTGGAGACGTTCTGGATGTCATGGCGGACCTGGGTTTGCCCCTCCTGGTCCACGGCGAGGTGACGGACCCGGATGTCGATATTTTTGACCGGGAGGCAGTCTTCCTTGAACGAGTGCTCGACCCCATTGTTGAAGACCATCCTGACCTCAAGATTGTCATGGAGCACGTGACGACGGCCGATGCCGTAACATTTGTCGAGGGCGCCAGGGACGGGGTGGCCGCGACGATCACCCCTCATCATCTGCTGATGAACCGCAACGCGATTTTTGCCGGTGGAATTCGGCCTCATCACTACTGTCTGCCGGTTCTCAAACGGGAACGGCATCGCCAAGCCTTGGTGGCTGCTGCAACGTCGGGCAATCCCCGCTTCTTCCTCGGAACCGACTCGGCCCCTCATTCAATCGTCACCAAGGAGACCGCGTGCGGGTGTGCCGGGATCTTCTCGGCTCACGCGGCAATCGAACTGTACGCCCAGGTCTTCGAGAGCGAAGGCTCTCTGGATCGCCTGGAGGGTTTTTCCTCGTTTCACGGGGCGGATTTCTATGGATTGCCTCGAAACACGGAAACGATCACCCTGGTGCGCGAACCCTGGGCTGTTCCTGAGACGTTCTCGTTCGGAGAGGGTGCGGTGAAACCCCTGGGAGCAGGGACGACTGTATCCTGGCGGGTAGTGGAAATTGATTGACAGCGAGTTCCCATTTGGAATTCTGAATAGAACCAAGAGGCTTCTCCTCTGGAGGTATTGACATGGTAGCGAAAGACACCAAGGGCAAAACGATTGGCATTCTGACCGGTGGCGGAGATGTTCCCGGTCTCAATCCTGCGATTCGGGCGGTCACCGTTCGGGCTCTCAGAGAGGGATATCGGGTGGTCGGAATCAAGCGGGGATGGTCCGGCCTGATCGAGATTGACAGAAACGGGGCTGGCGCCGGCGATGCCGTCGTTGAGCTCAGCGAAGAGGTCGTCAACAAGATCGGGCGGACCGGAGGAACCTTCCTCCATACCTCAAGAACCCGACCCAGTCATATCCCCAAAGTTGATGTTCCCGGGCATTTCAGCGACAGCTATGGGGACGAGATCAACGATCTGACCCCGGAGGTCCTGGAAAATTTGGAGTTCCTCGGGATCAACACGCTGATTCCCATCGGAGGCGACGACACACTGTCCTACGGTGAGCACCTCCACAAGCAGGGGGTCTCGGTCATCGCTCTCCCCAAGACCATGGACAACGATGTGCCGGGAACCGACTACTGCATCGGTTTTTCGACTTGCGTCACCCGTACGATTGAGATGACCCATGCCTTGAGGACTTCGGCGGGCAGCCACGAAAGATTTCTGGTTATTGAGGTCTTCGGACGGTATGCGGGATACACCGCGTTGCTGCCGACGATGGCGGGGGCCGCCAATCGCTGTGTCATTCCCGAACATATCTTCGACATCGAGCATCTCTGCGAGTTGATGACCGAGGATCGGCGAGAGCATCCCAGCAACTACAGTGTTGTGCTGGTGTCCGAGGGGGCGACCTTCACAGGGATGGACGAGATGGTCTTTTCCGATCAGGAGACCGACATGTTCGGTCACAAGAAACTGGGGGGTATCGGGGATCGGGTTGCCCAGGCTCTCAGGGATGTTTCTCCCAAGTTCAACAATGGTCGGCGCATCAATGTGATTTCTCAGCGCCTCGGCTACATGGTGCGTTCGGGTAATCCCGATGCGATGGATTCGATCGTGCCGATGGCCTACGGGAATTTGGCGATGGATCTGATCCTCAGCGGGGTTTCGGGGCGCCTGGTCAACGTTCGCAATGGGCGGTATGACAACGTGCCCATCGAGGTGGTCTCGTCGCGCAAGAAGGTCATCGACGTCGGCAAGTTCTACAACACAGATCGTCTCAGGCCGTTTTACAAGAAATTTGATGGATCGCCGGTGTTCATCATGACGTCGGACTACTGATGGGGGAGGTATCAGGTGTCAGCTATCAGCTATCAGCTATCAGCTGTCAGTGGGAGCTTCGTTGTTTGTGGGGGAATTGAGAGGTCTCGATGGTGACTCGTGAGTTGATTGCAACGTGTAGTCGGGGGCTTGAAGAGGTCCTGGCGGACGAGATTCTCGACCTGGGTGGTCGGAAGGTCGAGTCTGGTCGGGGCATGGTCCGTTTTCAGGGTACCCGGGGAATGATGATCACGGCCTGCCTCGGCCTTCGGACCGCGATGCGGATTCTGATCCCCGTCGCATCGGGGCCGGCGGGCGACAAGGAACAGCTCTATCAGTTGGCGGCCAGGATCGCCTGGGAGGACTACCTTTCGCCCGGCGGAACGCTGGCCGTCAATGTGGCTGGGCGGAGTCCTTCCTTCAGCAATACCGTCTTCGCGGCCCAGGTCGTCAAGGATGCCGTCGTCGATCGGGTCCGGGACAGACGCGGGGCTCGACCCTCGGTTGATTTGGTCAAGCCTCACGTTCCCATTCACCTCCATCTCAAGGATGGTGAGGCCTCAATTGCTCTCGATGCTGCGGGAACCCCTTTGTCAAAGCGTGGTTATCGCCCCAAGGGCGGGCCGGCCCCCTTGAACTCCGCCCTGGCTGCGGGGCTGCTGCTCCTTGCCGACTATGACGGTTCACGGCCCCTCCTGGATCCCATGGGTGGGACGGGGACCTTTGCTGCCGAGGCGGCAATGATTGCCACACGGTTGGCGCCCGGCCTCTATCGGCACTTTGCATTCGAACGGTGGCCGGACCATCGCCAGGATCTGCTGGTCAAGGCCCGTCGGGACCTGGAAGCTCGGCGTCGTCCGGCGCCGTGTCCGATCGTCTCCGCCGATCACGACCCCAAGGCACTCAAGGTCGCCAAACAGAATCTCGGTGTCGCCGGTGTCTCGGATTGGGTTGATGTTGTCCTCGGCGAGGCGACGACGATGGAAACACCCGGCGAGGAGTCCTTGATTGTCATCAATCCTCCCTACGGGAAGCGCCTGGGCGAAGCCGGGGCTCTCGGTGGTCTTTACTCCGCCCTCGGGGACCGGCTCAAGGCCATCGGCGGAAATTCGACCGCCTGGATTCTTGCAGGCAACCGGGAATTGTCAAAGAAGATCGGCCTCAAGGCATCACGGAGAATCCCGATCTTCAACGGTCCGATCGAGTGTCGTTGGATGCGCTTCGATCTCTACGAAGGCAGCCGAAGAGGCGATCGGGAAGGAAAGACGGAATGATTCTTTCCTTCTGTTCTACTTACCGAACAGCGCCTTGAGACCCTTCTTGCGTTTGAATTCGAGTGGTTTCTGGGAACTCCCGATGCCGCCGGTGTGGCCCGAGTCGTCTTTGGCCTCAACGTAGAGAAGGAAATCATCGTTCTTGTGGGTCTTGGGGCCGATGATCAGCTTGCACGCTCCGGTCGATGAGTCAAAGGAGATGTCGATTTTGGAAAAAGATCCCGCATCGGCCGTCTTGATGAAGGCACTGACGCCGGCGACGTGATGGTCGTCGGTGGCAATCAGGTGGATGGTGACCGTCTTCTTCTTCTTGAATTCGAACGAGGGTTCTGTCTTGAACGCCACTTTGGGCGGTTGAGCGTCCAATTCTGCACGGTGTTTTTCGAGGAGGGCAACGGCCTCGGAGTGGCTTCTTTGGAGCATCGCAACGGGAGTGATCCCTTTGAGAATGGTCAGACCCGCCTCGGGGTCGCCGTCCTGTGAAACCGCAAGCGCCTTGGCGATCTGGGTTCTCTGAGTTTCCAGTTTCTGCTTTGCGCCTTCGATTGCGGAGAGCCTTCGGGAAAGATCCTGGCGATCCGGCCAGTATTTTTCAATGGGTGAGAGTGCCCCCCTGGCCTGATCGTAGTGCCCCGCCTCAAAGGCCTGATCCGAGAGAGCCTCCAGAGCGAGTGCGGACTCCTCCCGGAATTTGAGTGGAGTGCTGTACTTCGGCAGGGCCTTGATCATGGCAGAACACTGTTCCAGAACCAGCCTGTGATCCTGTGCTTCGTGGGCCTTCCACATCAGGGCATGGATCCGAAGAGCATTCTGACCCCTCTTGAGCATCGGTGGGACATCCGGTCGATCGGCGAGGTCCGCAGCGTCTGCCTGTTGGACTCCAGCAACCCCGCGTTTGAGCATACGAATACTGCCGTGCTCGAGCCCGCCCTTGAGGTCGGTGACGGCCGAGTCGAACCGAGATCCCTCCAGCGCATTCGTCATTGCCTGGAAAGCCTCGGCCTCCTCGTTTGAAAAAGCCTCAATATCCTCCGGCGGAATTGCCGAGAGAATGGTTCGAACGCCTTCGATATCACCTTCGAGGAGGAGGGCATCTGCCGTTTCCAGTGCTGGGTGAATCCTGGGCTCGGTCGAGATCTCTGGGTTGGGTGCGACGGGTACAGGCGTCGGCTGAACAACGGCAACCGGTTGGGGTTTGGTCTTTCCACGATGAGAGAGGCGCCAGAGCCCCATGATGCCGAGACCGATGATCATCATGGCTGCAAGGGCAACGGCTCCCCAGATCAGCAGTTGTTGCGGTCCCTGACCCTCTGCGGGTGGTTTGGAAGGGGGAGCATCAACCACCTCGGGCGCGGTCTCCTCTGCAGGGGGAGCAGCCGTTGCCCCAGGGATAGGTGTTTCCTCGGGGACAGGCGGGGGCGGTGGAGGGAGCTCGGGTTCAGGCTCCGCCGCAGGAGGAAGCTCCGGAGGATCTGCAACCGGAGGTACGTACAGGGGGTCGGTCTTGTTGGGGTCAAATGAGACCGTTCCGGTTTGAATGAGATCCTCGTTGATGGGCTCTTCCATATTACTGAGATCCAGGATGACAGTCTTGTCTTCCGATGGGGTCCCGGCGGAAACCAGTTCCTGGGTCTCGGTTGTGTCGGGTGTGGAAAGAGGTGGTGGATCAGATGATGTCGTTGGCGAGTGAAGTGCCGTCGAATTGTGTTCAAGTGAATTTTTGAGGTCAGCGAAGGTCATTTGGCGTTGGTCCGGGTCCAATGCCAGGGATCCCGCGAGAGTGTTTTCAAGGGTTTCCGGATCAGGAAGGGACTCTCGAATGTCGGCGGGGAACTGGACCTTTGGGTCCTCGGATCCCAGGTCCACAACCTCGGCGCCCAGAACGTCGGCTGTGACCAGCGCCAGGGAATAGAGGTCGGCGAGGCTTCCTCCAACTGAACCCTCCTCCGAAGAAGAACGGCGTTCGGGTGCAATGAAACGATCATTGACCGCGTCGTGCCCGTTGGGCGCGATCAACGAGGGATGCGGGAAATATGAGGCAGTTCCCAAACCAACGATCTTGGTTGTTTCTCCCTTGGGGCGGGCCTGGACGATGATGTTGTCCGGCGATAAATTGTGGTGATGAACCTCTCCCATGGCCAAGGCTTCAATCGTCTCCGTGACCTGAATCAGAATTGGGATCACCCTTTGGGGGTCGGTTTCGGTCAAGTCCTTGAGATTCGTGCCATCGATCCACTCCATGACGATGAATCCGCTGTTGTCCCCGGTAAAACCGAAGTCCAGAATCTCCGGGAACGCCGGCAAACTGAGGAATTGCATGGCACTCATTGTTCGGAGGAAACGGTCTCGAACCGGTTGGGCTCCAGATGTGCCGGCCGAGGTCAATAACTTGACCACCACATCTCGTTGAGTCTTTGGGTCGATGGATCGATAGACGGTCTTCTTTGACGACGATGCGAGCATCGTCGAGATGACATACACGTCGAGGATATTTCTGGGTTGATTCATATGGTTTCCCTGAAAAGATCCGATTCTCGGCACAAGGATATCAGAATACTCTGCGATTCAGAACAGTCCAGCGTTCGGCCTGGATGTGGACATCGGTCAGAGTCTGTCCGGCGACGATCGTGCCTGATGCATTCCGAAATTCGAGATTGATGTTGTAGTCCCCGGCGGGAAGATCCATGCGAAGCAGAAGGATCCGGCCGGGCAGGGTCAACCAACTGCGAGTGTCCGCATTTTCGGTCAGGGCGCCCAGAATATTGATGACCAATCCAACAGTCTCGTCCTCCTTTCGGGCGGTTTCGGAGGCGGTGTATTTGATGAGGGCCCTGACAATTGTTCTGGTCAGGATCTTTGGGTACATGGCCTCGAACGTCAATCGCGCCCTTCGGTCCAGATTCTCAACGATCTGGGTTTCAACCGCATTTCCGTCGAGGCTCATCCTTCCGGTGATCCGCTCCCCGGTTTCTTCGGGGGGCATGGTTGGGATGGCGACGTTGAGCCAGTAGCGAATACTGGTCGTGGAGTAGGAATGGCGACCGGCCCTCCCGGCCAGGCTTTCAGCCCATCGGTCATTGCTTGAGAAATGGTCTGTGGTGAAGATCGGCAGGTTGAGGCTGATTTCGTCTTTGTGTGGAATCCAGCCGGTTTCCACAAATACGGCCAGTGTGCCACGCTCTCGGGAAGGGCCTGAAAGTGTCTGATCTATCGGGAAGACGGTGGGGAACTGCTGTTGCAGCTCATGGATTTCGGATGCAAATCCCAGAGTATTCCCCGTCCTCATCAGGTCCTGCCCCAGGGTCGTGGGGATGGGGTTGTCCAGTTCCTTCTCCTCCCGTGAATAGGCCATCAGCGCATTTCGATAGGCGATGAATGCATCGTTTGGCTGATGATTGATCTCATAGAGGAGCCCCGAGAAGTAGAGGAGAAATGCATTTGTCTCCAGGATATCCCTCTTGGAGAGTTGATCG
>CAYSHZ010000186.1:0-7511 GCA_964430905.1 uncultured Thermoanaerobaculia bacterium
CGTTGTAAAATATTGGTGTCAAAGCCTTTATCTTACATAGGAACGAGAAGGGGACACTGCCCTTTTCGCCTCCTCGATGGTTTGCACACCGGCGATGGTCGGTCGGTCGCCGACGCCGTCGTTGAAACCCGGGAGCGCCACACTGCTCAACGGGGGTGACGCTGTTTTCCCAAATGCCATAGTGTCGATCGCCGAACGGCAGTCGTTGAAGGAGTTGGGAACAGTGTCACCCCACGGGGGCCGCGTCAGCAATCGAGTCTCGGCCGAGTGCAGGCGTCAGAAACCAATGCCAAGAATCATCCCCGGCCTTCGGGAGCGCATTAAGATCGTTCGGCAATGCCAACGACCATCGTTCGATCCCGAAGGTCGGGGTCGGAATCTGGCGTCCGCACTGCGGAGAAAAGTAGTATCCCCAGTAAATTCCAGTAAATTATTTTCGCTGAATCCTGGGAACTATCAACACCGTTGGAAAGAACGAGAAGAGGGCACTATCCTTTTCGCGCGTTCTGTCTCCTGTAAATTGTGTGCCTCCAAACGCCGCATTTCGTTAATCATCGGTCCGGCCTTGGCTCCCGATTAGCCCGGATGAGGTTTTTGAGTTTGACAGGTCTTCTACAGCAGATGCGCCCAGTCGGATCCACTCGCCCATTACAACGTCTTGCCAGGCGGAGATCATTTCGTCACATTTTAGCTTTGGAACATCGTTGCAAATGATGTCGAACTGAAAATCGTAGAGAGGTACGAGAATCTCTGGGTTTATCCGACCGAGCATCCACAAGACGAGGTTCCCCTCGTTTTGGAAAACCTGTCCGTAGTTGTCGCCATGTGCATGCCCAAGACGAAACTCTCTTGCATAAAAAAGGAAATTGGGAAGAGGTTCGTGGGAATCAATTAACCGGACCAGATGTGTGTTGCATGCCTGCCCTTCTATTAAGATACTGGCAATCAAGTCAGAGAATTCCGCACTTTGGTCACTGCCAATTCCCTCAATTATCAGTTCGTGCAATCTTCCGACCTTCCCCTCACAGTTCTCAGGGTAAACATCGCCGATTCCGTTGAGAACCCAATTCAGATTCTCGGCTCTCAAACCGTCTGTTCTCCCGGCCATCAGGCCTAGTTGACGGGTCGTGTCCGCCCCAAGGCCCTTCCCAATTCCCCCCTTTGCGATCACCTCACTCTTGAGAAAGGCAGACAAAGACTCATAGCAATTCCCATCAAAGGCTGCCACCGATGGTCTGCCAGAAATCCCCTCGTACAACAAGATGTAGTGCATGCCATTTGAGGAAAAGAAAATGTCGTTTCCTACATTCTCTGGCAGATTTTTCCGCTCGTCCCCAGACAGCTGGGGTTGTTGTTCGATAGACGCCATTAGTTCCGCTTGATCCATTGGATACCTGAGATTGTCATGCCAGAAAACAGCAGCCGAATCACAAAGAGTGTTGACAACCCTGATTTTTGCGCGATCGCGTCCCTTTTTTAACCAGATAAAGGGATTGAGCCACGGCGCCTCAGCGAGAAGCCAAAGGCAAAAAACAATAACGGCGATAACGGAAAAGGCGGTTAACCCGGATGTATAGGGGATACTCTTCTTCTCCATGAGAAAAGAATACCACCCACAACAGAGGTCAACGTTGACCGAAGCGAGCCGAACCGGGCTTGGAGTGGTCGTTCCCTTCAGTGGCCCAATCTCCCAATGCGGTGATACCCTCCCTCGCCTTGATGCCCATTGGCAAATCGGAGGAAGAGAATGCCCCTCAACAACGACACAATCGCAATCATCGGATGCGGGACGATGGGTGAGGCGACGGTTCGCGGCCTGATTCGCAGGGAACTGCTGCCGGCGGCGAACATCATTGCCTCTCATCCCCGACCCGAACGCAGGGAAGAACTTGAGACGACCTACGGTATTCGCTGTCAGGCCGAGAACCGTGATGCCGTTGCCGGGGCCGGCGTGGTGGTCCTCGCGGTCAAGCCGCAGATTCTGACCGAGGTCATGGCCTCGATGAAGGGTGGTTTGGCGGACGACGTCCTGGTAATTACCTTTGTCGCCGGCGTCTCGATAGCCGTGATCGAGCGAGGACTTGGAGTCCGGCGCGTCGTTCGCGTGATGCCCAACACTCCGGGCCAGATTGGTCGCGGAATCTCCGTCTGGACCGCCGGCGCCGGCGTGGCGAACGAAGGCCGCACCCGGGTCAAGGCGTTGCTGTCGGCGCTGGGAACTGATGAGTTCGTCATCCACGAGAACGAGTTGGATATGGCGACAGCCCTGTCGGGGACGGGACCCGCCTATGCCTTTCTGTTTATGGAAGCGTTGGTTGATGCCGGCGTTCATATGGGTTTTTCCAGGCGAGTTGCGTCACGGTTGGTCTTCGAAACCCTGGCGGGCGCCGTCGAGTTTGCCGCACAGTCACCGGATCACCTGGCCGCACTGCGAAATCAGGTGACCTCACCGGGGGGAACGACGGCGGAGGCGTGCTATCACCTCGAACGCGGTGGTCTGCGGACGGTGGTGTCCGATGCGGTCTGGGCTGCCTTCAGGCGCAGTGAACAACTGGGTCGCCAGGAACCCTCGGAGGTTGCCACCGGGAACGAGTGAGCGGTCAGCCCGCGATCTTCGCTGCCACCTCGGCGGACTTTGAACGGATCTCATCGAGATCCATCGTTGTCAACTTCTGATCCCTGACGACGACCTTGCCGCGAACGACGACGTGACGGGCATCCGACGCCCGTGCCGCGAAGACCATATGGGACCACGGGTCGTAGATCGGTGTCGAGTGGACGTGATCCAGTGAGAAGCAGGCGATGTCGGCTTCCATTCCCGCTTTGAGTACGCCAACCCGGTTGCCGAGGCCGAGGATCTCGGCGCCGCCCCTGGTTGCTGCGGACAGGACTGTCGATGCCGGCATGGTTGTCGGGTCACCCGAGATGCTCTTGTGGAGGAGGGCGGCAATCTGGAGGTCCCGCAGGAGATCCAGTGTGTTGTTCGAGGCCGCCCCGTCGGTTCCCAGACCCAAACGAACCCCGGCTTCGAGCATGGCCGGTACCGGGGCGATGCCGGAAGCCAATTTGAGGTTGGATACGGGGTTGTGGGAAACACCGACGCGGTTCTCGGCAAGAATTTCGATATCCCGCTGGTCGAGGTGGACGCAGTGGGCGGCGACGACCTGCTCGGAGAGGAAACCCAAATCTTCCAGGTAGGCGACCGGCGAAGCGCCCTTGCTCTCGATTGAGGTCTCAACCTCCCATCGGGTTTCCGAAAGGTGGATCTGAAGCGGAACGCCGAACTCGTCGGCCAGTTCTGCTTCCTTGACCAGGTTTGCAGCACACACGGTGTAGGGTGCGTGGGCGGCAATCGAGGGGGTGATCAGGGGATGGTTGCTCCATGCTTCACACAGTTCTCGTTGCTTGGCCGCCATCTCTTCAGGCGTCGCACACCGTGGCGTCGAGGCGTCGATCAGGCTCTCTGCGATGACCCCGCGCATGCCTGCCTCGGCGAGGACTTCGCAGACCGCATCGGCGAAGAAGTACATGTCGGTGGTCGTCGTGATGCCTCCGAGCAGCTGTTCGGCAACGGCCAGTCGGGTTCCAAGGGCAACGGTCTCGCGATCCATGAATTTCCCCTCGGCCGGCCAGATGTGCTCCTCCAGCCAGGTCTTGAGTGGGAGATCGTCCGCCAGACCCCGCAGGAGGGACATTGCCAGGTGGGAGTGGGTGTTGACCAGCCCGGGCATTACCAGACAGTTTCCTGCGTCGAGAACCTCACAGGTTGGGGCCTTCTCGAGCAGGGACGAGGCCGGACCGATCTCGACGATTTTCCCGTCGGCGACGGCGACCGCGCCTCCCTTGATTGGCTCCACTCCGTCGTCCATCGTCAAGACCATGCGCCCGAGGATCAGCAGATCCCATGATTGGTTTGAATGCATCAGTTTCTCCTTGTCATTCTTCCGGCCACTCTTCCTTGGCTCTGCGGAGTTGTCGCCGTTCCTTCTTTTTCGGAGCTCCGGCCCCACGGACTCGTGGCGCCGGCGCGGAGAGGCGTTGGAGTTTTCTCAACTCGAGTTCTTCCGGCGTTGGCGCCGGGGTCAAATCGTCATAGAGTTCACGGGCCTGTGCCCTGGGGATGTGCTTCTCCGCCAGGGTCTTGACAACGACAATCCGTTTGCCGCCGCCTGGGAGAGAGATTCTGATCGTGTCCCCGGGACGGATCACGCGGTGTGGTTTTCCGTTGTTCCCGTTGACATCGACACGGCCCTTCTTGCAGGCATCCTGGGCCTGGGATCGGGTTTTGAACAAACAGGCTACGTCGAGCCAGATGTCCAGCCGAAGAGAGAGGGAATCGCTCATGGCCGCAGTGTCGCCGATTCCTCCCCACCAGGCAAGAGGGAGAAGGGGTTGTCAGCCCAAACGAGCCTCATCTGCAGGCCAGACCCCAGAAGAGCAGTGCCGGGAAGGAAGCCAGGCTGGTCGCCACGACACAGGCTCCGGCCAGGTCAAGGTCGCCCCCCATTTCCTGGGCGACTGCAGTCGAGGCGATCGCCGTTGGTGTGGCCAGAAGGAGGGTTCCGACCAGCCGGGGAATGCCGTCGATTCCAAAGAAAAGCATCAGCAGGAACCCGATCGCAGGGGCGACTGCCAGCTTCAGCAGGCCGGAGACGGCCACGGTCTCGGTCCTTCTTGCCAGCGTTCGCATTCCCATCTGTGCCCCCAGCGCCAGGAGGGCGCCCGGCATGGCGATGTTGCCCAGAAGGTGCAGGAAGTTGTCCAGCCAGGTCCACGGCGACCAACCGATCCAGTTGGCTGCAAGGCCACCCGCGACGCCGAGAACGACCGGGTTGAGCAGGACTGCCTTGGTTGCACCCAGGCCGCTGTGATCGCCGGCCCTGATCAGTGCCGCAACGGCCAACAGATTCTGGAAGGGAATCAGGACTGCTGCTGTGACGGCCGCCAGAGTCAGGGCTTTGTCACCGGCCGCTGCAAAAATGATCGGGAAGCCGACGTAGACCAGGTTGCCTCGAACTGCGGCCTGAACGATGACCCCGAGACGTGCGGGTTGCTCTCTGCGGATCAGGGCATAGGCCAGGGCGACCAAACCGGTGCCGGCCGTTGCCGCAACGACGGTGGCAATCATCGGTCCGGCATCGGCCGTTGTCAGAGTGGCGCCACCCAGGAGTCGCAGCAGGAGAGCCGGGATTGCAAACCAGTAGATGATGCGGTTGAGGTCGCGAACGAAGACCTCGCCGGCCCAACCGAGGCGCCTTGACAGAATGCCGAGACCGATCAACAGGAAGACCGGGACAATGCCCGAGAGAACCGCCATGGATGGATCTTACTCGACCGCCGGGATGAATGACGGGTCGCCGGTCGAACCGTCGATGACTGATGCGTGGGCCACCAGGATGACCTCCGGATCTTCGGCCCTGATTTCGACCCACGCGGCGCCTTCGAAGTCGAAGAGCCGGTCGAGGATCTTGACGACCTGCACGAATGTCCCGGCGGGCAGCGAGATCATCTCGGTTCCCAGGGAGACTCCTTCATCTGAAAACGCGGTCAGCTCCACCATCGTATCGATATCCGAAAGGGAAGTCAGGCCGAGATTGGTCCTGAAGCCCTGGTCGGATCGGAGGCCGGGGATGACCAGTGCGCCGTCCGATCCTTGAGTCGGTATCGCAGCTGAGGGTACAAACTGGCCGAAGGTGCCTTCTGCGGAGTTGTTGAAAATTCGGCATCCAGTGACGAGGGCCTCGGATGATCGAATCTCCAGCCAACCGGCGCCTTCCTCGATATCAAAGATCTCACCCAGGAGGTCTGGGGCAAACAAAGCGGTTCCGCTGGAGATTGTCCGGGCCTCGACCCTGCTCCAGGTGCCGTCTGCACTGTGGAAGGTCATCTCAACCTCGGCGTCGGCATCGCCGGGGTTGGCCAGGGTCAGTTCGGTGGCCCAGCGCGTTCCGTTGAAGCCGGGTTGGGCCGCGACGGTCGGGATGACCAATTCTGCGACGGCAGAATCCAGGAGTGTGGGGCTGATGAATGTTGGGTCGTGGGAGAAATCATCGACCACTGAAGCAAATGCCGTGAAGAGATCCCTGGTCTCCGTTGATGAAACCCTGGCCCATGCGCCCCTCAGTTCACCGAAGCCAGACAGGGCATCCGTGTTCTGAATATAGCCGCCTCCCTGAGCCGTCAGATCGATTGTGCCGAGGCTTTCGCCCGAGGCTGCGAAGACCTCGAAGGTGACGGTTGTGGCGTGGTCACCGAGGTTGTAGAAGCCGAAGTTGGTATGGAACCCATCGCCGCTTGCAAGGCCTGAAAGCACGGCAGTCGTTTGCCCTGACTGGGCGTCACCCCAGCGAACCGGTCCAATGGCCTGGCCGAAGGTCCGGCTCTCAATCCTGGCTGCCGTTCGGGTTGTCACGACGATACCCGGGGAACTGGATTTGATCGTGATTCCTCCGGCACCTTCATGGCCCAGAGATGCGACAACGTTCGCCAGGCTGCGCTGGGTTCGTGCCGGTATTGTCACTGTACGGTCGATGCCCGCCGATTGCCGGGCTCCATCAGTGCCGAAGATCAGATCTGCAGCCAGATCGGTTTGCCCGGTATTGAGGAGGATCAAATTGGTGCTCCACCAGCCACCACCCAGTCCGGCGGTGCTCGCGGAAGCCGGAATGGCCAGCAGGTCTTCCTGACCCGGAGGGACGTCAACAGAATAGGCCCTGAGAGGGACGGTGGCCCAGGGAAGGCTGGGATCATTGGATCGGATTCTCAGACTGCCCTCGAGGGGGCCGGCGTTGGTTTGGGAACAGATCACCGGAAGTTCTGTGGACTCATTCGGACCGATCGTTATCGGTTCCATGCCGGACTCTGGTGTTGTGAACGGCCCCTCGAAGAGGAACTCCTCGAGGACCAGATCCTCGGTTCCGTCGTTGGAGATCCTCAAGGGGATCTCCGTCGAGTCGTCACCGACGATGCCGAGGCTCAGGGCGGTCGGTGTGACCTGAATATGGGGGGCCGAGGATCCGGTTCCGCGGAGCCTGACCTCGATCGTCGGTTTGTCGGGGATATCGGTCTCGAAAATCAGATTTCCCTCGAAATCGCCCACCGTCTCGGGAGAAAACCGAACGAGATAGCTTCGGAGGGTGCCGCCTTCGGACACGGGCGGGACCGGCGTCAGGAGGCTGAAGGCGTCACCCTCGACGGTCGCCGCAAGGGTCACTGGGTCCTCTCCGAGATTGGTCAGGCTGAAGGACTCCTCGCTGACTCCGAAGATGGGGACGCGCCCAAAATTGACGCTCGAAGGTGTTCGGACATAGGTTCCCGGGATAACGCCGCCGTGTCCCTGGACTCGGGCGTAGGTCACGCCGTCGGTATCGGGATCGTTTGAGACGATCCAGAGCCAGCTTGATCGGGTGTCCAGACCGCTGGAGCGAAAGGTGATCTGAAGATCAACGGTGGCGCCTGGCTGTACGGTCAGGGGCAGATCGGAGGGAGCGGTGATCTTGAAGTCCGATGAG
>CAYSHZ010000187.1:0-2166 GCA_964430905.1 uncultured Thermoanaerobaculia bacterium
CCGGCGGCTACCCAAAGCGAATAGCCATCGACAACGACGTCATGAATCAATCGGGGCCGGCCAGTGGTTCCGAGTGAAAAAGTATCGAAGACCAGCCCGTTTGCATCCCGTTGTACTTTCAGGCGCGAAAGCCCGGCAGCAGTACCCACCCAGAGGCGGCCTTCCCGATCCTCGGCCAGGCAGCTGATGGAGGAATGGGGAAGCCCATCTGAGCGTGTGTAGGAGATGAAAGAGTTGCCGTCAAATCGGGTGAGACCGTTGCGCGTCCCAATCCAGAGGAATCGGTCATTATCCTGGAGAAGACAGTTGATCGTGTCACCTGCCAGGCCGTCGGCGACCGTCAGGGTTCGGATTCCGAGTTGAACGGCCCAGCATGGGACACCGACGGCACCGGCCACCAGGATCGTTCCCAGGAAACGTGTGAGGGCTTTGTTCACCCTTCAACGGTAGCGGTCTCACGCAGGAGATGCCAGTGGTGGATGCGATTGCGTTCCCGAAAGGGTAGAATTCCCAGGATGAAGATTTACACGAAGACGGGTGACGACGGAACGACCTCACTGTTTTCCGGAGGCAGGGTCGGGAAAGACCATCCGCGCATTGAGGCCTACGGAACCCTCGACGAACTCAACGCCATCCTGGGTTTGTTGGGGTGTGAGCCTCTTCCGGAAGGTACGACGGCGAAGATCAGGGCGATTCAGGGTGGGTTGTTCGTTGTTGGGGGCGCCCTTGCGGATGCAGAGAATGGTGGGAGTCTGGAGGGAATGCCAGTAGGAATGGAAGATCTGGAGGGTTGGATTGACGAGATGGACGGAGAACTTCCTGAGTTGAAGGCGTTCATCATGCCGGGCGGAAGCAGGGCGGCCGGACTGGCTCATTTGGCCAGGACCGTGTGCCGGAGGGCGGAACGGCGGGTCCAGGACCTCGTGACACGGGGAGAATCCTTGGATGAACGGGTTCTTCCATTCCTCAACCGACTGTCCGACTACTTCTTTGAATTGGCGCGTTGGATCAACAATAGGATGGGGATTGCAGATCCCGAGTGGCGGCCATGAGTGAGAAAACAGGCTCAATTCGAGCGCGGGTCTGCCCCAATTACGCAGTTTGATAGAATGGTCGCCCATGTCGATATCGGGTCCTTCTCCGTTTCCATGTGTCGATCGCCCAGTGGTCGGCTGATCTCCACATGAAAGAAGATTCCATTTGTCCATGAGAGATGATCAACCTCCTGAGTTTTTGAGCATTACCGTTCGCCCATGGAGGGTGTGACGGTGGAGCGCGTTACTGTTTCCCAGGGTAATGTTGAGAGACTCTTCGGTACCAAGGACGAACACCTGAGGTATCTGGAGCAACGCCTGAGCCTGAAAGTGTCTGCCCGCGGTGGCGAAGTGGTGATCGAAGGGCCCGACGGCGCTGTGGCCATCGCGGTTCAGTTGATCGGCAGTTTCGATCGGCTCCTGTCGGCCGGGGGAGGGGTCGGGAAACACGAATTCAGAACGGGGGTCCGGGTGCTGGAAGAGGACATCACCCTTGACCTGGTCGAGTTCTTCCTGGATTCCAGCATCCCTGGCGCCTTGAAGCGTTACCTCGTTCCGAGAAACCTCAACCAGCGCCTCTTTATTCGGGCGGTCTATTCCCATGATTACGTCTTCGCCACCGGACCGGCGGGAACCGGGAAGACCTACCTGGCGGTCGCAATGGCCTCGGCGGCGTTGATGGAAAAAGAGGTCAGGAGAATCATCCTGGTTCGGCCGGCGGTCGAAGCCGGGGAACACCTGGGTTTTCTGCCGGGTGATCTGGTCGAGAAGGTCAATCCCTATCTCCGCCCCGTCTATGATGCGCTCTATGATTTGATGGGTTTCGACAAGGTCTCCAAGTTGATCGAAAGACAGGCTATCGAGGTGGCGCCGTTGGCTTTCATGCGGGGCAGGACCCTCAACGACGCCTTCATCATTCTTGACGAGGCCCAGAACACAACCCACGAACAGATGAAGATGTTTCTGACCCGAATGGGCTTTCATTCCAAGACGGTCATCACCGGCGACATTACCCAGATTGATCTGCCCCGAGGGCGACGATCGGGATTGGTCGAGGCTCTCGAGATCCTGGACGGGGCGGAAGGTATGTCTTTCATTGAATTCAGCCATCGGGACGTGGTTCGCCATCGCC
>CAYSHZ010000187.1:2176-7492 GCA_964430905.1 uncultured Thermoanaerobaculia bacterium
ACCGATACGCCGAATGGGAGAGCGCCCGGCCTGGTCGAGATGAGGCAGTCTCTTGAAGAGGGCAAATTCGGGAACCGAGCGTCGTCCGGTCAGCCGTATTCAACGGGGCCTGGATGAGCGCAGCAGTTGGTGGGACAAGAGCCTTGACGTTCCCTGGGTGTGGGCCGCGCTTTCGATCCTGGTGTGTTCGGTGCTCCTGGTACCCAGTGCCGGGGGATTGCTGCCGGACTGGGCGCCGGGTGATGTTGCCACCTTCGACGTCCTCTTGCCCATGGATATTACGGTGCCGGATCCGGCAGCCACCGAGGCGATGCGGGTTGAGGCCCGCGAGAGCGTACGTCCGGTTTATGATTTTGAACCCCGGCAACAAGTCGATGTCATCAACCAGATCGGCAGTATTTTCCGAGCGTGTCGTATGGCCGGTGAGGAGGGGACCGAGGAGGTTGATTGGACCACGGTCTCGGACCTTCATCTCGAGCCGGAGATGGTCAAGGTCATTGAAAATGCCGAATGCTCCCAGGAGTTGGAAAACGCTCTGACCCAGGTCGTCGCCCAGATCTATCGCTATCGAATCGTCGACGATCGGCGATCCCTTGAACGGCGGGCCGCCAAGGGTCTGGTATTGAGAAACTTGGCAACGGGGACCGAGCGCGAGATTGGGGTGGCAGAGGTTGCCGGCGTGATTGATGTTCGGATCGAACTCGAGGCGTCACTCCGGGCCATGCTGCTGGAGCAGGCATCGATCAAGCGAGCGTGGCTCAGGGCATCGGTCCGTTTCCTGGCGGCCAACCTGGGTGCCAACCTGGTCTACAGCCGGGTCGAAACCGTCGATCGAATTCGGGCGGCCGAAGAGGCAGTTACGCCACGGTCGCAGGTCTTCAGCCGGGGTCAGAGTCTGATTCGCCGGGGTGACAAGGTGACTTTTTCGGTGGCCCGGGTTCTCCAGTATCTCAAGAATCAGAGGCAGGAAGTTGCGGCCTTGAGCAATCAGGTAGGGATCGGTGGGCTGATGATCCTCGTGGTTATCGGCTGGTGGCGACTGGTCGGAAATTTCTCCAGCATCACCGAGGGTCGAAGCCGATTGTCGATGGTCTTCATTTTGATGATGCTCTTTGTGGGCATCAACCGCTTCGGACTCTTCCTGGCAACCGCCGTTGCCCGGAATTCGCTGGGTCCCATGATGTCGGATTTGGACCTTTATTTCTGGGCCCTGCCCTATGCTGCTGGGGCCGTGACGGTCACCATGGTTCTGGGATCGCAGGTGGCCGTCCTGTTTGCCGTGTGCATGGCCATCATGGCCTCGGTGATGATGGGCGGAGATTTTTCCATTCTGATCTTCGCTCTTGCCTCTGGAGTTACCGGTGTTCTGGCCTCTGCGCACTTCAAACAACGCTCAGCCTTTGGGCGAGTCGGCGCGATGGTCGGCCTCGGCAATATTGCAGCTGTTCTGGTACTTGCCTTGTGGTCGGGATGGCCGGATCCTACCGAGAAAGTGCTTCTGGAGGTCGTCGCCGCCTTCGTGGGAGGGCTCTTGTCGATCGGAGTCGCCAGCCTCTTCCTGCCGGCTTTTGAGATCCTTTTCGGTATTACCACCGACATTCGCCTTCTTGAGTTGTCCAACCAGAATCTGCCGTTATTGAAAAAGCTCTCGCTGGAGGCGCCCGGAACCTATCAGCACTCCCTGGCGGTCGGCAACCTTGCCGAGGCCGGCGCCGACGCCATCGGGGCCAACTCACTGCTGCTGCGGGTGTGTGCCTACTACCACGATGTCGGGAAGCTGGTGAAACCGGGGTATTTTGTCGAGAACCAACAGGGCGAGAATCCGCATGACGGGCTTTCGCCCTCCATGTCGGCCCTGGTGATCCAGAGCCACGTCAAGGAGGGGTTGAAGATGGCCCGGGATGCCAAGTTGCCGTTGGCCATCCGTCAGGGTATTGCAACCCACCATGGCACCAAGCTGATCCGGTATTTCTACTCCAAGGCCAAGGAGTTGACCGATCCCGAGATGGGTGAGGTGCGGGAGAGCGACTATCGCTACCCAGGGCCCAAGCCACATACCAAGGAGCTCGGAGTCCTGCTGTTGGCCGATGCCGTCGAGGCAGCGGCCCGTACGATCGAGAAGCCCGGTCCGGCGAAGATCCAGGCGATGATCACCAAGATCTTCTCCAACACGTTGGAGGATGGACAGCTGGTCGACAGTGATTTGACGTTTTCCGAGCTGGACAAGGTTGCGACGGCTTTCTTGTGGGTTTTGACCAATATGTATCACCACCGGATCGACTATCCCGGCTTTGATTTTAATCAAGGAAATCGTTGACGATGCACGATGTTCAGTTTCGGTGGGAAAGGCGACCTTCAGGACCGGCGGCCAAGAGATTGCGACGGGTTGTGACCGGGGTACTGGATCGCCTGGATCGGCCGGACTCCGAGGTCCATGTTCTGGTGACCGACGACCACCGGATTCAGGAACTCAACCGGCAGTATCGTCAGATCGACCAACCCACCGACGTCTTGTCGTTTCCGGACGGTTCGGAGTTGCCGAACGGCCGGATCCTTCTGGGCCAGTTGGTCGTTTCTCTGGAGACGGCCCGGGTGCAGGCCGAGGACGGGGGACACTCCGAGATTCGGGAACTGGAGGAGTTGGTGCTGCACGGAGTGCTCCACCTGCTTGGATTCGATCATGGCGAGGATGACGGTGAAATGGATGCGTTGGAATTGCGATTGAGGCAGGAAATCTCCGTATGAAGACTGAGCTGGTCAATTGGTTGACGCACCCGGTGACTCTGATGCTTGTGGGAGGCGTGACCTTCGTCGTCATGCTGCTCGCCGAGATCCTGCAGCGCCGGCTTTCGGAGTTTGGAAATGTTCGCTTTCAGGGATTGGTCGAGGACCACGAGGATCTTCTGACCCTGGGACGGCACGAACAGGTTGTTCTTTCCCCGGTTCTGACCGCACTGCGTTGGATCCAGATGGTGGGCCTCTTCCTGATCTGGACTCTTCTGTTTTTCGGCGTCGGACTGGGTTCGATCGGCACGTTCTCCACGGCCCTTTTCGTCATGGTGGCGGTCGTTCTCCTGGCCCAGTGGCCCTTTGGCGGATTGAGCGAGAGTGGTGTCGCCAAGGTCTTGCGCCTCTTGCGCCCCCTCCTGGCGCCGATTGCCCGATTTGGGGGTCTGGGAGCGTCGGAGTCGATCGAGCCCACCGAGGAGGACGAAGAGGAAGCGTCAGATCGCGAGATTCGCGCGTTTCTCGATGTTGGTGAGGCCGCCGGAATCATCGAGGGGCAGGAGGGCGAGATTCTCGAGAGTCTGGTCGAATTCTTCGACACCACGGTCCGGGAGGTGATGACGCCCCGAACCGACATGGTTGCGGTCCCCGAATCAGCCTCCTGGGAAGAGTTGATGGAAACCTTTGGACGCACCCACAAGAGCCGGGTTCCCGTTTACCGAGAGACCGTCGATGACGTCGTCGGGGTCGTCCACGTCAAGAATCTGATCAAGGACTTCATCGAAGGCGGTCGTCCGCCGGTCAGCGAGCTCTTCAGACCATGCCCCGTCGTGCCTGAGAGCAAGGAACTGGGTGAGCTTCTCAGGGAGTTCCAGCAGGAACACCAGCAGATGGCCATCGTCGTCGACGAGTACGGTGGTACCTCCGGACTCGTGACCCTTGAAGACATCATCGAAGAGATCGTCGGCGAGATCCAGGACGAGCTGGACCCGGCCGAACCGCCGGAATGGGAAGAACTCCAGGAGGGTGTTTTCCGCCTGCAGGGTCGGGCGTCGCTGGAGGTCCTGGAAGAGTTGTTTGGGCTGGAGATGGATGAGGAAGACGTTGATACCGTCGGAGGCCTGGTGTTCTCGCGCCACGGGACCGTGGCAGAGGCCGGGACCGTCGTTGAGATCGGTCCAGGGCCGGTGGTCTTCGAAGTCGAGGCCATGGATGGGCGGCGGATCGTCAGTGTCATCGGGCGCCGGCCCCAATCGCTTGCCGAAGGGGATAACTGAATGTCTGATACCACTCTCAGATCGGGTTACGTCGCACTGGTGGGGCGGCCCAATGCCGGGAAGAGCACACTCCTCAATGCCCTGATCGGCGAGAAGGTTGCCATCGTCAGCGACAAGCCGCAGACCACACGAAACCGTATCGTCGGTATTTTGACCGAGGATCGAGGCCAGGCGGTTTTCTTCGATCTTCCAGGTGTTCACCGTCCCCGCCACACGATGAATACCCGAATGATGCAGGAGGTCCGCTCAGCCCTCGAGGAGGTTGACCTGGTGTTGCACCTGATCGACGCGTCCGAGGCGTGGGGTGGAGGAGAGGCCTTCCTCTTCGACCTGCTTGAGGGCGTTCAGGCACCGGTTGTCGGCGTCTTGACCAAGATTGATCTCGTCGGAGACCGTACTGCGCTCCTGCCCCGGATCGAGGAGTATGGACAGCGGAGACCGGGATCGGCCATCGTGCCTCTGTGTGCTCCCAAGGGAGATGGTCTCGAGGGCCTCAGACAGGAGATCTTCAAGGAACTGCCCGAGGGGGAGTCGTTCTATCCCTCAGAAATGACCGCGACCCAGAGCGAGCGATTCTTCGTCGCCGAGGTCGTCCGGGAGAAGCTACTCCACAGGACCCGAAACGAATTACCCTACACGACCGGAGTCCTGGTCGACTGGTTCAAGGAAGAGGGTGACCTCCTCCGGATCGATGCCGTGATCTACGTTGAGCGATCCAGCCAGAAGGGCATCGTCATCGGCAAGGGCGGCCGAATGCTCAAGAGCGTCGGTCAGGCCGCACGGCTGGAGCTGGAGCGGGTTCTGGGAACAAGGATCTACCTCTCGCTCCACGTCAAGGTCCATGCCCGGTGGCGGGATGATCCGAGAGTGTTGGTGCAGATGGAACCCGGGCTTGCCGACATTGGTGGCGAGTTGATCCTGTCGGGGGACGAGGAGTGACGCTCGATACGCTGTTGGTTTTCACCCACGGCCGTTGTCCCCATTCCAAGGCTCTCCTGGAAGACTTTCGGCGACGGGGTGTCGTCTTCATCGAAGTAGACCTCGGCGTCGAGAAGGACGGTATCGATCGCCTCCGTGCCCTCTGTTGGGAGCATCGCCTGCCGGTTGTCGCCGACCACGAAAGGATCAGCGTCGGTTTCCGAGGTCATGCCTCGACATTCGATGCATTGGGAATCAAGGGCTGACTGCCGCGTGAGCCCTGCTGGTTTTCTGGTTGTCCAAGGAATCAATTGATTTAATGAAATCCAAGGTATGGGCGAATAATGTCCAAAATCCCGGTAGAATGAGTCGATGGCGATGAATCCCCATACAA
>CAYSHZ010000188.1:0-7467 GCA_964430905.1 uncultured Thermoanaerobaculia bacterium
CGCCTGCCTTCCCTCCTCACGAAACCCACCAATGCATCTCATGACGGTCCTATTTCGACCTCAGCGGAACACTCGTGAATAATGCGGGCTAGAAAACGAAAGAAACAACTTGTTGTCGCCCCGGCAACCCTTGATCAGTGGGGGATCTCACTAAGTTAGCGCGTATGGGGTTTATCCCCGCCCTGATGCAAACAACTGGGTTGTCCGCACTCCCTCAGGAATAATCGATCTCGTGTCGTCGCGCTTTCCATCCGGCGAGTCTGACGGCAGCGGCGCTGACGCCCAGAATCAGTATCACTGCCAGCCATCCCGGGATCTCGGACCCTGGAGGTGTCAGCGGCCCCATGCTGGGCGGCACCGGCACGAGGGCGTGAAGCTGACGGGCAATACTGAAGATGCTGAGCCCCAGGGGGAGGAAGGGTGCGATGACCTCGAAACCCAGATAAATAACCGCGGGTACCATCGGGTTCTTGAAGAACAGGCCCGCAAGAAAGAACAGTGCGCCATATCCGATCGCCGCCAGGATGGTGATCAACAGATAGGATGCCAGATGACCCAGGCCCTGGCTTGAGCCGAGGAAATGGAGAGTGATTCCAACGCCGTTGGCCAGGTAGTGCGTAATGATCAGGGCGAGGGTCGAGGGAAGGAGAACTCCCAGGGAAACGATCAGCGTACCCAGGTACTTGCCCACGATCAAGTCCTCTCTTCGAATGGGCAGCAGGAAGGCCAGGTGGAGGGTGTGGAGCAGGACCTCACCCCGGAAGCTCCGGACGAAGAGAAATGCACATCCGAAGAAGACAATGAACCGCAGGTGAAAGAGGGAAAAGACCTGTGCGAGTTCATGGGACGTGCGACCCACATCCATCCGTGCGGCATCCGGCAACATCAGGATACGAATCAGGGCCAGGCCGACCGGAATCAGGCAGAAGATGACCAGGCCGACCAATCGGCGGCCGCGGGCGGTGCGACGAAGCTCGACGCTCGCTACCGTTCGAATCTGGCGGAGTCTGAAGGCGGCGTTCATCCCCGCACCTCCTCGGGACCGATCAGGTAGTCATACACCGCTCGAACGTCCTCGTCCGCCGGGACGATGGTTCCGATCTCGAGTTCTTCTTCAAGCACAATGGTGGGGAGGCGCTCGAAGAAGGCTTGCCCATCCCGGGTCGAGACGATGACCCCTCCGCCGCCATCGAGGATTCGTGCGGCGACCACAGAGGCCGTCTCGAAAGCGCGCGCGGCGACTCTCTGAGGTCGATCACAACGGATCAGGATCTGCACCGGTTGATCAACGATCTCTTGCCGAACGTCTCTGATGGTTCCCTCGGCCACGACTCGGCCTCCGTGCATCATTACGATCGCATCGGAGATCACATCGACCTCGTTCAGGATGTGACTCGAGACCAGGACGTGGTGGCCCTGAGCGGCCAGTGCCTTGAGGATCTCGATGATCTCGGACCGACCCTGTGGATCCAGTCCATTGAGTGGTTCGTCCAGGATCAGGACCTGGGGATTGTGGCAAATGGCATTGGCCAGCTTGACGCGCTGCTTCATGCCCTTGGAATAGGCGTCGATCTTGCGTGAGGCTGCGGCCGTCAGGCCGACGGTCTCCAGGGCCTCCCCTGCGCGTTCCCTGGCCGTCCTTCGGACCAGACCGTGCATCATCAGCGTGTCCTCAAGGAGGGATCGGCCGGTAGCCCCGGCAGGGAAAAAGTCCCACTGGGTGCAGAAACCGACTTTTCGAAAGAGCCGTTCGGGTCGGTCGGGACTGAGCCCGAGAATGTGGATTGTCCCCCGGGTGGGTCTGATCAATCCTGCGAGAAGGTTCATCAGTGTGCTCTTGCCGGCGCCGTTGGGCCCAACCAGACCCGTCAGGCCGGGACCGATTCCGAGATCGACATCGTTGATCCCAAGAACCTCTCCGTAGAACTTGGAGACACCCTCCAGAACGATGCTTTCGGCGGGATTCATCGGATCTCCCGAACGGCACGGAGCTTGAGGTTGAGCACCCAGAGGGAACCCAGAACCACGATGATCAAGGTCAACCAGTTGGCCGCAGCGGGAAGGGTGCTGGGTGGGGTTCCTCCGAAAAAGCGCATGACGATGCTGTCCATCGCCTTGCCGAGATTGAGGAGATCACCGATTGACGATCGGGTGACTCCGTTGATCAGGCGGCCCGAGACACTCGAGATGATGAAGACCGCCACCAGGGCGCCTCTCGCAAACGATGCCAGTCGAACCCATGCGGAGACGGCCAGACAGAGCATCGTTACCACCAGGATCCAGACCAGATGGCCGACGAGGAAAGCCACGGCAATCCGGAAATTCTCCCCGGTCCAGTGTCCCCCGGCCAACACCGCCTGGAGAGTGAAAACTATCAGTCCCGGGATCCAGGTCATCGGTGACAGCAGAAGGAAGAGCACGGCGCTCTTTCCGAGGATGTAGTCGCGCCGTCCGATGGGCCGAGCCAGAATGATCTGGAGCGCATTGTTGCTGATATCGGCCGCGATCAACGGTGGAGCTGCGATGACGGCCACCAGGAACGCGGGCAGGGCCTGCCAGCCGAACAGGTGGAGAAAGATCCAGTTGGGGGCCTTGGCGAACCACGAATCCGCGCCGCCGAACTGCTCCAGAAACTGGGTGTTGTGGCTGAAGTAGATTGCCAGAAGGGCGACTGCCGACGGTACCAGGCAGAGAATGTAGAAGGCCAGGAACAGTCGACTCTCGAAGACGTCCTTGAGGGCGAAACGGGTCAAGACCAGAAAACGCCTCGACGCCGGTGTCACATGGCCTTCCCACGCACTCCATCCCCGATCACGAACGACCATGTTCGTCCTCCATGGCACGCAGGAAAATATCCTGAAGGGAATCACGGGTTCTCTCGAAGCGTCTCAAAGCCAGACCCTCCTCGGCCGCAGCAGCAAAGAGACTCCGGACCTCAAAGGCCGCGGGGAGCTCAACCCGGAACCGGCCGTCACCCCGATCTTCAACACTGCACCCGAGGCGTTCCAACGTTCCTTTGAACTGAGGTGAAGGCGGAAGGGTTTCGAGGTCAACAAAGATCCTTGCGGCCTGGTGTTCCGATGCCAGATCACAGTGACCGGCAAGTCGACCGGCCTTGAGGATCATCACCTCGTCGCAGACCGCCTCGACATCACCCAGCAGGTGGGATGACAAGAGAACGCCGGTCCGGCCGTCGCGGCCGATGTCCTGGATCAGTTCAATCATGCGGTGTCGCGCGGCGGGATCCAAACCGTTGGTCGGCTCGTCAAGCATCAGCAGTCTCGGACCGTGGACCAGAGCCTGTGCCAGTTTGACCATCTGTTTCATACCGGTCGAAAACGAGCCAAGCCGGCGGTATCGATTCTCACCCATACCGACAAAGGTCAGGGCGTCGTGCGTGCGTTCCAGCGCGGCGTCGGGTGGCAGGCCGCTGAGTTCACCCATCATCCTGACGAAACGCACGGCACTCATGCCGCTGATGAAGGCGTCGTCCTCGGGCATATAGCCGATGATTGAAGAAACCGTCCGGCCCTCCCTTTCCAGGGAATGGCCCAGGACGGAGGCGTGACCGGCCGAAGGTTTGAAATAGCCGAGAAGGGTCCGAATCAGGGTCGTCTTCCCGGCGCCGTTGGGCCCCAGAAGACCGACGATGCGTCCGGTGATCGTCGCGTCGAGTCGATCGAGGATCGTTCTGCCGCCAAGTCGGACCGAAAGCCCCTCGATCTGCAGCAGGGGAGGGGAACCAGTTGAGCCGACACTGCTCTGGGATTGAGAGTCCACGGAATTCCTCAACGCCTGCATGTCCACAGTAACGGACGCCAACCGTAGAGGTTCTTGGAGATGGAATCAGACATCAAAAAACGATCCCGTTGCACTTTCGTCAATGAAGACCACACCGTCCTCGACCGAGATCGGCAGGACCTTGAGATGGGAACCCTTGCACGGTCCCGCAGTGCACAGGCCATCGTCGGAACGAAAGGTGGCGCCGTGGGAGTTGCAGAGGATTTGGCCCTTGGCCGGGTCAAAGAACTCCGAGGGTTCTCGATCATCCAGGCGCATCGGCAGGTGGCGGCACTGATTCTTGTAGGCTCGGACGGAGCCGTCGGACATCTTCAGAAGGATGCCTTCTTCTTCGAGAGGGCCTTCACTGTAGGCAAACTTCAAGCCGGTGTCCGGAATGTCCTCAAGGCTTGCGATGCGCTTCATGTCGTCATGATACGGCCAACCTTCGATGACCACAATCGAATTGGCTCGACGAATTGCCGAGACTCTCGGCCGGAGGGAGATATCACAGTTTGAGTTTCTCAATCAGGCCCGAAATATCGTCAGGGATCGGGGCCTCAATCGCGATGATCTCCCCGGTTACGGGATGGGTAAACTCCAATCGCCATGCATGGAGAGCCTGCCGGGGAAAGTCCCTGCACGCCCTCCCTGCAACCGGATTCATCAGATTCTTCCATTGGCGTCCCGAGTAGGTCGAGTCTCCAATCAGGGCGTGCCCGATATGGGCGCAATGGACCCTGATTTGGTGGGTTCGACCGGTGATCAGCCGGCAGGAGAGCAGCGCGGTTCCCTCGAATACCTCATTTGTACTGTAGAGAGTTCGTGCGGGACTGCCGTCCTCTCGGACCGCCATCTTCTTTCGGTCGTTGGGATGTCGACCGATGGGGGCCTCGATGACGCCTTCCGGGGGTTTCGGTATGCCATAACACACGGCGAGGTAGGTCTTCTCAATCTCCCGGCGACTGAAGGCCAACGACAGCCCAAGGTGTGCACGGTCATTTTTTGCAACGATCAAGGCGCCGGTCGTGTCCTTGTCCAGGCGGTGAACGATCCCTGGCCTTTCGACGCCGCCGATGCCCGAGAGATCCTTGCAGTGATGCAACAGGGCGTTGACCAGAGTGCCCTCGGGATTACCGGCCGCCGGGTGGATCACCAAACCAGCAGCCTTGTTGAGAACCAGAAGGTGTTCGTCCTCATACAGGATCGACAGCGGGATATCTTCCGCCTTGGCTTCAGACGGAATGACCTCGGGGACGTCCATCTCAAGCACATCCCCCTCGACGACCCTTTCGCTTCGGCGGGCCGGGGCCCCGTTGCGCCGAACCAGACCCAGATCGATCCACTTTCGGATTCGGGAGCGGGTGAAATCATCCGTCAGGGCCGTCAAAGCCTGGTCCAGCCGGGTCCCATCTTCCCCAGGCCCCACAGTGACTCGATGGTGGGTGGTCACGGCCTGGAACGACGCGTGAGCCAGATCTGGAGACCGATGCCGATGACGATCATGATCGCCGTGATCAGCTGGGAGGTTGACAGGGCGCCCCCGAAAACAGAGCCTCGGATTTCGTCACCCCGGGTTTCTTCAAGGAGGAACCGGGCTGCACCGTACAGAATTAGATAGGCGGCAAAGACTCGCCCCGGCTTCAGGTTCTGCCTGAAGATCCATGCCAGGATCCCGTACAGGGCCAGATTGGAGATCATGGCGTAGATGGGGAAGGGATGGAGAGGAATTCCCAGGGGTGTTCCCAATGTCTGGGCCGCCCGGGGATCGGTGTAGGTGATTGCCCAGGGCAGATCGCAGTGGCCTCCCCAGCAACAACCGGCTGCCAGGCATCCAACGCGGCCGATTGCCTGACCCAGGGGGATGGAGGGCGTCAAGGCATCGAAAGCCCTCATGGCCGGAAGGTCATATTTCCGAATCAGGACCGCTCCGGCGATCACAGCTGCGATGAAGCCGCCGAGGAACACGCCTCCGGCCCGGAAGAGCATGATGAGGTCTCCCGGGTGGGCCAGATATCGGGGCAATTCCACGATCACCAGCAGGAGCTTGGAGCCCAGCAACGCCCAGATCACGACCCAGAGCCCCAGGTCCACGATCCGGTCGCCATCAAGCCCAACGCTCTCGGCCCGGACCCGGCCGCGCCACAGACCAACCACAACCGCGATGGCCATCAGTACCCCGTAGGAGGGGATCTGCCAGAAACCCAGGTCAATCAGTATCGGGTGCATCGTCGGCCTTTTCTTCCGAAGTCTTGGGGCGCCCGGTCAACTCGGCGATGACCAGGAGTACGGCGCCAACCGAAATCGCACTGTCGGCAACGTTGAAATCCGGCCACGAGTGAATGCGCCCGTCGATCGTGATCCAAACGTGAATGAAATCCACGACCCAGCCGTAGAGCATCCGGTCGATCAGATTGCCGACGGCGCCCCCGAGAATAAGTCCGAACGAAAGGCTGGTCACGACCCGTTCTCCCGAATGGCGTACCAGAATCCATGCGATGACAACAACCGAGGTCAGGATCACCGCATGCAGCAGCACCTTGGACAGCGGCCCTCCGTTCGCAAAGAGGCTGAAGGCGATTCCGGAGTTGTGGACATGAGTCAGAGACAGGCCCGGCAGCAGCTTGACCTCGGTGAAAGGGCTGAATGGAAGGTTCTCCAGCACCAGGGCCTTGGTCCATCGATCCAGAACCAGGATCGCAAGGGCAGTCATCCAGGGCAGAAAGCGCTTGATCGTCATCATGGTCAGCGAGCCTACGCGGAGGGGGGGAGTGCGTCAAGAGCGGAAGTAGGAGCGGGGAGGGTGGACCGCAACAGGGGAGGCATTTGGATCCTGGTATCTCAGGCCAGTGTTATTGAGACGGTCGGGACTCTTGGGAAGGACAGGACCGACGATCACGGGTCAACGGGTCCTGGTTCCTTTGAGGCCGGCCGCCAAATGGCCGCTGTGCCCGAACTCACGTTTTGGTCGTTCGGGGGTCGGGTTGAAAGGGTGGTTTCACAACCGCCCGGTTTCCCTTACGGGAAGGTGGAATCCCATCCTCTTGTATCGCCGGTCTCGAAGCCGTCAGCAAAAAACGCCTGAATGTTTGCCCGCAGCTGGAAATCGATGCCGGGCGTCAATTCGTCCTCCTCGACTATGATCACCGTCCCGGTCATTGGGTCGCAGTCGCCGTTGTAGGGCGAGCCTCCAACGCATTCGATACCATCGAAGATCTGGTTGACCCAGTCGCCTGAATTGTCGGTAGCGGCAACGTAGGATCCGGGATCAACATCGGCAAGGAAAGTGCCGGCCGGGCTGGTCAGAAAACCTCGCTCGTACGTGCCGGAGTCGGCATTCCAAAGGTCGATGAAGATGCCGGAGAGAGGTACCCCGGTCTCGAAGTCCGTCACCATTCCAACAATTCCTTCACTCGAACTCGGCAATGCCAGATCTACGAACCGTGTTGTGGCGCCGGAATAAATGGAGACTGGCGTTCCTTTGGTGGGATCGCAGCCGTTAGGTGGGCCGGCCGGGCAGGGAATACCCTCGAACAGCATATCGAGATGCGTGTCGGAAGGGTTGAACTGGTTAGTGGCGACGAAAAACGTTCCGGCCTCGAGGCCAAGGACCTCAAAGAACCCCTGGGAATCGGTCTGGTCAATTTTTCGGTAACCATGGTCCTCATCCCAGATCTCGACACGGAT
>CAYSHZ010000189.1:0-7461 GCA_964430905.1 uncultured Thermoanaerobaculia bacterium
GGGGGAAGGGGATCTTCTTTGCCGCCGCTCGAAGGGTATCGAGGCGCTCCATGCGGCGGGTCTCTGCCGAGACCAGGCGGTAGACGTGCTTCCGGAGCCACGCCTCGACCGTTTCCGGGGTCCAGTGAACCCGTTCGACCCTTTCCTCTCCGGTGACGATGTCCATCAGGATCAGGCGGGCGTCAATCGGGGATTGGCTCCGGGAGAGCATCCATGCATACAGCCGCACCTGATGTCTGAAGGGTTCGAGCCTCTCGTCCACATAGAGACCGTTGAGATCAACCGCGAAGTGAAGACTCTTGATTTCATCGACCCGGACCGGAATCTGTCCGTCAAAGAGGACGCCGTCCGCCCTCCCGATCAACTCAACCTGCCATCCGTCAATCTCGATCTCGGTACTGAGGGGGACCTCGGACCCATATCCGGGCTCGGACTCTTCCAGAGCCTGTTGTTTCCGACGGTGGAGTTCCTGCCCGAGCCACAGGCGGGAGAGACCGCTGCCACCCAGACCGATCACCCGCCCGCTTCCGGAGCCCGTCAGGTCACCTACAGCTGCGGTGATTCGTCGTTGGGAGAGATCGACCGACAGGCTCACGAGGGTCCTCCTGACAACACGAGAGGGAGACACCACACCAATTTCCTACGTACCGGGTCATTCCCGCCTGGCGAATCGTGACCCGGAGAAGACATCGATATACCTCGTGTCGGATTCTCGGTGCCATTCTTGGAGAGGTTGGTTGCCCGCATTGCGCGATAGGATACCCTGGAAGCTGTTATTCTGCCTGAGGAGGATCCAGGACATTGATGGATGAAACAGCCGGTGATCATGGGATGGAAATCGTTGATCTTCGATTTGAGAGTCTGAGAGACCTCCAGGAGGAGTTCGGTCCCTTTCTGTCCCCGGAGGGCTTCTTTCTTCGGGACCGAAGTGATTTTGACGTCAGTGACGTTCTTCGGTTCAGGCTGATGCTTCCCGGTGACTTTGTGTTGATCGAGGGCGTTGGAGTGGTCGTCTGGGTCAGGGGGCGGGACGAAGCGACCGAGATCTCTCCTGTTGGAGCCGCGATCGGTTTCGCCACCCTGAGTGATCAGGGTCGGGAGCTTGTCGAACGAATCGTTCATTCCAACGTCGAGGGAGGAGGCCAGCCCTTTGATATGACGAGGCCTGCCGATAACGGGAACGATGCGGGGCTCCCGGATGAAAAGGTGGACAGCCCCAAAGTGCCGGACGGGATGAAATTCACGATTCGAGAGGATCCTTCTGTTGCCGGTGGGGAGGCTACGGAGGTGAATCCTGGGGAACCCTCGTTGCCGTTTGACGAGGGGGTTCTTTCGAATGAAGGGTCCGATGAATATCGGGACACGCCCGATCCACAGGGAGATCAGAGAGTCGCCGAAGAGCCTGGCGAGAGTGGAGTCGAAGAGGGGCCCGACGAAGAGGTTCGAATCGACTCGGCCCAGGCTGAGGTGGAAGAACCCGCCCAGCTGGCGTTTTCGGTTGACCTTCCTGGTCCCGGTGAGGATGGTGATGGAGGTCTATTGGAGCCTTCCGGTGCCCTTGATGTCAGTCTGCCGCACCAAATGGATTCGGCTGATGGTGTTCAGAGATCCTGGGTTGACGAACAGGAAGAGTTTGGCGATCCGCCTGAGAAGAAGGGCCACTCTGTCCTGGTGGGTATCGTCATCGGGCTGATCGTCCTTGGTGCAGGATTGTGGGCCGTGTGGACGCAGTACCCGGAGTTTTTCCCGTGGAGCGAGGAGAGTTCAGCCGAAGTGGTTGCCGAAGAGCCTGTCCCGACTGCCCTGGGCGCCCGTCAGCCTGAATCGGTGGACTCGCTCTCAGACGAGGACCTTGAGGCGGTTGTCGAGGCTGCGGTCGAGGCGGTCACCGATCCGGACAATGTCACGGATTCCGAACGGATTGAACCGGAGAAGAATCCGTCTGAGGGCCCTGAAGCGCAGGTAAGCCAACCGGAGGTCAGTGTCCAACCAACACCCGTTCCGGCGACTGCAGGGCTTGAGCCCATTGGTCATCCGGCGACTCGGGTCGTTGACATCCAGACTGACGGCAGCGAAAGGGGAACAGCGATTCTGATACGAACCAACGGGTCCATTGAGACATCACGAGTCAGGACATCCAGTCTCGATGACCCGCCGAGGATCCTCGTTCGGATATTTGGGATCGACGGGGGTTATCGGCCGTATAGAATCGCCGTCGGGAGTCCCGAGATCACGAGCATCAGAGTAGGCCACCACCAGGAAACGCGGCCACCCTCTTTGTGGATTGTCCTTGACCGAGAGGATACGGGAGTTGAAATTGTCGATGTGCAGACCAGCGGGAATGTTCTGCGTGTCGAGGTCGGACGTTGATGAAATTGTTACGACGGTGAACTGAGGAGGATTGAGTATGGCTCATCCCTGGCATGACATCCCAATTGGAGATAATGCTCCACGTGAGTTTCAGGCCGTGATCGAAATTCCCAAGGGCGGTAAGGTCAAATACGAGTTGGACAAGGGGACCGGTCTTCTCCGGGTTGATCGGGTTCTCTATTCCTCGGTGATGTATCCGGCCAATTACGGTTTCATTCCCCAGACCCTTGGTGACGACCATGATCCTCTCGATGTTCTGGTCCTGATGCAGGAACCGGTCGTTCCCTTGTCGATCTTGAGGGTCCGCCCGATCGGGATGATGACGATGGTGGATCAGGGACAGAACGACGAGAAGATTATCTGTGTGCATCTGGATGATCCGGAGTACCGGGATTACGTTGCCATCCAACAGATTCCGAAGCATCGTCTGGCGGAGCTGAGACGGTTCTTTGAGGACTACAAGAAGCTCGAGGAGAAAGAGGTTGCGGTCCACGATTTCTTCGGTCCGATCGAAGCGGTCGAGGTTGTTCGGTCCAGCATGGAGATGTATCGGAATCGGGCCTGAGTGATTACCGATCCAGGTGATATGAGGAGCAGGGAATCCTGCGACGACCGGGTGCCTACAGCTCTCAGCCTTGACGCAAGCCGAATTTCTTCGAAAGAAAACGATCCCGAAGAGACACCGGCAACAGCCGCAATATGGCCATCTTCCGGGCCAGTGGGCCCAACCGGATGATCGAAGGAGGCGGTGTACGCTCAAGCTGTTCGACGACCTTCTCGGCGAATTCACGAGGATCCATTCCATTGAGGTCGGAAGCTCTTGCTCGATCCTGAATGGCCTTTGCGTGAGTGGCAAAGAGGGAATCCGATCCGCCATCCTCATTGAGCACATTGGACGCGGTATCGCCGAAGGATGATCGAACGGCACCGGCCTGAATGCAGACGACCGAGATTCCCAAAGGCGCCAGTTCCAACCGGAGACAGTCGGTCAGACTATGAATAGCAGCTTTTGAAGCGCAATAGGCTCCGGCGAATGGGGTCGCGGTCAGACCGGAAACGCTTCCGACGTTGACGATCATCCCGGAGCCCCGTTTCACCATGGTCGGTACGACCCGGCTGATCAGGGATACCGGGCCGACGACATTGGTCTCGAATTGGCGCCGGAGATCGTTTTCCTTGAGTTCAGCCACCGGCCCCATCAGGCCCCATCCGGCATTGTTGATCAGGGTTCCGATGCCCCCTGGCGCCTTTTCCGCCTGAGAGACGGCTCTGTCAATTGATGCGCTGTCGGTGACGTCCAGTTCCAGGAGGGTGCAGTGAGGTCCTTCGATGTCCGAAATTGAACTCAGGCGCCGTGCCGTGGCGATCACTGGCCGCCCCCGTTCAATGAAGACCTCCGCCAGTGCTCGTCCGATCCCTGTAGAGCATCCAGTGATCATGACGTGCTGATCTTGGGTGGGGGACGATGTATTCATGCCTTCTCCATGGCACCGCTGATGGCTGCGATTGTGGTGTCAATATCGTCGTCCGTGATGTGGAGGTTGGTGACGGCGCGAACGGCCTCATCGCCGAGAGCATGGACCAGGATGCCCGACTGTTTGAGTGTCTCAGCCAGGGCGCCGGCGGTCATCCTTTCCCGAGTCAATCGGAAGAAAACGATGTTGGTGTCAACTCGATCCGGATCAATGCCGATGCCGGGGATGTCGGCCAGTTGATCTGCAAGATGCTTGGCCCGGCGGTTGTCATCTTCAAGGCGGGGGATCATGGTCTCCAGGGCTACAACACCGGCGGCGGCGATGATCCCGGCTTGTCGCATCCCGCCACCAAAGAGTTTGCGGATTCTTCTTGCCTCGAGGATGGTGTCTTCGTCCCCGACCAGAACCGAGCCGACCGGTGCCGCCAGGCCCTTGGAGAGGCAGAACATCACCGTATCGCACCCACGAGCCAGGCGGGAAGCGGGGACTCCGAGAGCAACTGCAGCATTGAAGATTCGGGCCCCGTCAAGGTGAATGGGCAAGCCGTGACGTTGGCCGACGGCAACCAGTTGGTCCAATCGCTCGGGCGCAGTGGTCCTGCCACCGGCCAGGTTGTGGGAATTTTCCAGGATCACCATGCCTGTTGGCGTGTTGTATCCCGTCGTCGGCTGGATCGCATTCTCTATATCGGCTGGATCCAGAATGCCATCGTCGCCCTCAACCGCCCGGGGAAGGGCGCCGCTCAAGGCCGCCATGGCGCCCATTTCGAAATTAAAGATGTGGCAGTGGCGCTCGCCGATGACCTCCATTCCGGGCCGGGTAAAGAGATGGACCGCGATCTGGTTTCCCATCGTGCCGCTTGGAACGAAGAGTCCGGAAGGTCGTTCGAGGATGGCCGCGGCCTTCTCTTCCAGTGTGCGGACCGTGGGGTCTTCACCATAGACGTCGTCGCCGACCGGCGCCTCCGCCATGGCACGGCGCATCTGTGGAGTTGGCTGGGTAACGGTGTCTGATCTGAGATCGATGATGCTACTCATCCGATGATGCTATCACCTCAACTGAGCGTTGCTTATCTGTCACCTGGAGCAATTCCTTGTGGATACTTTCGTCTACGGACTTCAGGTGAAGATCCTGCTGTGGGAATGGGATTTCGATGCCGGCATCAACCAGGGCACGGTGGACCGAGATTCCGATGTCGCTTTGAATGTTCGGAGCGGCCGCCGTCGTCCAGCACCGAAGGCTGAAATCCAGGGAACTGTCGCCAAAGCCACGGAACAGGGCAACCGGTTCAGGGTTGGGCAGGACCTCGGGATGGGCCGTCGCCAAAGAGGGCAGGAGCGCAAGAACAGTCTCGGGATCGACGCCGTAGGCGACTCCAACATTGACCTCGATACGTCTCTTGTGATCCGAGAACGTCCAGTTGATGATGTCGTCGGAGATCAAATTGGCGTTTGGGACGATGACATCGGCGCCGTCCCAGGTATGGACCGTGGTTGCGCGGATGCCGATCTCTCCGACAACTCCGTCCATCTCTCCGATCTGAACCTTGTCGCCAACCCGAATCGGTCGTTCAAACAGCAGGATGAGGCCCGAGACGAAATTATTGACGACGTTCTGGAGACCGAAACTGATACCGAAACCCAGCGCGCCGAGTATCAGTGCGAGACTGCTGCCGTCTATTCCAATTGCCGACAGGGCGATAAAGACGCCACCAAGGAGTGTTGTGTAGTGAACGGCCTTTGAAATGGTCTCGGGTACTCCCCGGGGTAGGGACGTTCGTGGGATGACGTCTTTTTCAAGAATGAAACGGAGGAGTTTGGAAATCTGGAGTGATACCCAGATGGCGAAGAAGAAATACAGGAAATTCATCGGAGTCAGGGTGATGTTGCCAAACTCCATCTCCCAGTGGAGAAGCCGATGAAGGAAGGTCAGGAATGACGTAAGCCATCCAAAGCCCCTCAGGGTGTAATAACCCCAGGCGAGTGCTGCTGCCCAGAGGTAGACCTTCATGCACCCGGAGCAGATGGATTGGCCCTCTCGAAGTACCATCTGGAGGTTTCTTGCCGCGTTGGTATTGAGTAGAACGATGGTGAAAGCCCGAAAAAGAAGGACTGCGGCCCACAGCAGCATCGCCGAGAAGGCGCTCGTCAGGATTCCTTCGGACAGATGAAATGCCCACCCGGTCTCCCCGACGATGCTCAATACGATTGAAAAGGCGCCGAGGACTGTGCCGGCGCCCGTTGCGATGTGGGCCAGATGAAGCCACCCGGAAGGTGATGCGAGTCTGACTCGGCCGAGGGCCTTGGCGCCCCAGAACATCGCAGTGGTCGTAGCGATGGTCAGAGAAAGGAGGAGGAGCTTGTTGACGAGATTGCCGGAGGGAACCGTAATGGAGACTCGATGGAGGATGAACAGACCCGCAAGAATGGTGGGGGCGGCACGGAGGCTTCGGTGCAACAAGCCCGGCAGGAGGCGAACCAGGGCAAGGGCCAAGAGGATCGTCATGTATTTCAGCCAGGCTTCCGGCGCCTGTGGATGCAACGGTTCCGTCAGAACGCCGCTCAGCAGAATTGCTGTGGCCAGAGGTCGTCGTGTCATGGTCGACAGGATGTCCAGAGCTTGTTGGTCATCGCCTGTTCTGAGGATGGGAAACGCTTTGATCAGCAGGAGAAGAGTGAGGATGGCCAGACCGAGAAGGACGTGAAAAGCGACAGCCCGTGGCTGGTCCCGAACATACTCGAAGACTTCGATTCGGTTTCTCTTGATCTTGTTGAAGGTCTGGTTCAACACGAAGCGATCGATATTGGGATTCTTGGCGGCCAGCCACAGAGGAATCTGTTCGGCCTTGAGGTTATTGTTGCGCCGCCGTGTCAGCTCGTCGCTGATCTCTTCGAGATGCTCTGTCACATCAGTCCTGATCTCTGAAATCCCGGTCAGGAGAAGAAGGGCCTCGTTCCGTTGTCTCCGGCTCGTCTCTTCGGCTTCGATGACCCGATCCAGTATTGATTGAACCGACCGGGTCACCTCATGGGGAACGTCCTGAATCACGGCATTTTCCAGGCTCAGGTTCCACACCTCCCGTTCCTTGAGGAGGTGTTTGAGGTCCTTTTCTCGAGAGGCTACCGTTCGTTCCAGTTCGGCGGCCCATCCATTCATGGTCCCAATGGCGGTCTCCCATCGTTCACGAAACTCCTTGAGATCGGTGGTGTCCATGTCGGCAAGCCGGCGTGTGTCCATTTCGGTTATCGAAGTCGAAAGTCTGGCCTTTTCGGTTGCGAACAGGGGTTTAATCTCGGCAACCGAGGTGTCTGATTGAGCCCATATCTCCTGGTCCCGAATCAGTTCATGGGTCTTGAGCTGCTCAGCGGACAGAGTTGCCAATGGAATAGGGCTGGGCGTCAGCTTTGCGGTTGAAACCGGCGACGTTGATTCGGAGGCCGCCTCGTTGGAATATGCAATGTTTGGGAACAGCAACGATGCAGCCAAAACCAGAACTGCAGCGAGGGAAGTTCGAAGAACGAGTATTCTCCCCTGGAAAACCGAGGTTGCCGTGGGTGCGGAATCCATTGATATCCTCCTTGGCGATCTGGTTGGTTGTGTCAGATTGAATTCCACA
>CAYSHZ010000190.1:0-7451 GCA_964430905.1 uncultured Thermoanaerobaculia bacterium
CAAAGCCCATTTTGGGAGTTTCGTTGGTGACATTTTTCGAAAGACTCGCAGGCAGTTCTTTTTGCCGAATACGGCCCTCCATCCAACCAACCCGATGGATCTTCGAGGAATTGAGAAACAGAACCTAGGTTGGGGATTCGTTGAGCTCGAGCTGCAGATCCACGAGATGCGAGAACGGTGTTTCTGGTACGATCAACCGATAGTTTGGAGTCCAGGCACCAAGTTTTTCTTTCTTTTGTCGCAGATACAGGACTATCCGGCACCTTGGGTTCCATTACTTGTTGGTATTGGATGCGTATTCTCATTGTGGTGTTGGTGGCGAAACAGGACGATTGGGCCTGACATATTCGCTCAGCTGGTAGTGGCACTCACATGCTTCATGTTTGTCGTGGCCTCGAATTCGGTATATAACTTTCGCTGGAAGGAGCTTCACGCAATCTTGCCTTTGCTGGCGTTGCTCTGTAGTGTGTCTGTCTTGAGGTTGTTAGGATGCGATTGTTCTCCGGCAGGGAGAAACACCGACTGAGACATATCTTTCATTGTGGACATCAGTAAATACCCAGCAGCAAGACCAGAAGCCAAAGGGCTGTGGCGAACAACCGGAAAACCTTTCGGTTTCTCATTAAGCTGAACTTGTATTGCCTCTCGGCCGTCGATAGTCCTCACCTGTCAGCCACTTCTCCAGCAGGGCGTAGACAACGATGAAGAGGTAGCGGCTTCCCATCTCCCGGATCTTGAGTTTGGAGACGCCGACCGATCGGTTTCTCCAGCTGATGGGCAGGACCTCGTAGGAATAGCCGCGGACGATCGCCTTGAGGGGAATCTCGACGGTCAGGTTGAAATGGGGCGACAAGAAGGGCCTGCAACCCTCGATGACCTCTCTGCGGTAGGCCTTGAAGGCGTTGGTGATGTCGTTGAATCTCATGCCGAACAGGACCCTGATAAAGGTGTTGGCCATTCGGTTGAGGACCAGCTTGTGAACGGGATAGTCGATGACTTTGCCACCCTTGATGAAGCGGGAACCGAAGGCGCATTCCGCCCCACCCTCGATGGCCTTCCAGTATTTGAGCAGATCTTCGGGGTCGTCCGACGCATCGGCCATCATGATGGCCACGGCGTCACCGGAAAAGTTCTCAAGGCCACACCGGACCGCGTGACCGAAGCCGCCGGTGTGCTGGTTATGAACGAGTAGGATTCTGGGATCGTCAATGGCCGATACCTCAGCCTCGGTCGAATCCTGACAGTGGTCTTCGACGACGACGATCTCGTAGTCGACGTCGGCGGCGCCCAGGGTTTCTCGGACGCCCTCGATGGTCGAACCGATATTGCCGGCCTCGTTGTGACATGGGATGACCACGGAGAATTTCATCGGCACCTCAATGAACAAGTCCGCGTTCCTTGAGCTCGTCATGGGCCCGGTCCAGGTCCTGTTGAACCAATTCCTGGGATCGTGACCATTCAATGATCTCCTGAAGACTCGTCTCCCAGTCAACAGTGGGCTCGAAAGCCAGAAGGTCGCGGGCCCGAGAGATGCTCGCGGTACAGTGGCGAATGTCACCCTGGCGAAACTGTCCGGTGATTTCGGGTTGAACCTCGGATTTGCCAACGAGGCGGGCCATCGTCAGCGCGATCTCCTCGATCGTTCGAGGAACTCCGGTTCCGATATTGATGATGCGCCCGTCGGATTTGGGGTGTTCCAGGGCTGCCATTGTTGCCTGGACAACATCGTGAACGGAGACAAAATCGCGGGTCTGAAGGCCGTCCTCATAAATCCTTGGAATTGTGCCTGACATCAGGGCGCCCATGAAGATGGCGAGGACACCGGTGTAGGGGTTGTTCAGGCTTTGGCGGGGCCCATAGACGTTGAACAGACGGAGGCAGGTGACGGGGAAATCGTAGGCTTCGCCGATCTCAAGCGAAAGCTGTTCCTGGTAGCGCTTGCTCAAGGCATAGATGTTCTTTGCCTGAAGTTCAGCATTTTCGTCAATCGGTGTCGGTTCGAGAATCTCGCCAGTTTTGGGGCAGACAGGTTCCCAACCAGAACGTTGGACGCCCTCTTCGGTCCGGATACCTGGGCGAAGGAGTGTGCCGTCCGAGGGACGTCGATAGAGTCCTTCCCCGTAGCCGGTCATTGATGTGTAGACGATATATTTCTTCAGTTTCTCCTTGCGATCAATCACGGCCTGGAGCAGTACCGAGGTTCCGGTGACATTGACGTCAACATAGTGATGCACTTGGTACATCGACTGTCCCACACCAACTGCGCCGGCACAGTGGATGACGGTGTCTACGCCCTCGAGGGCGTGCCGAACGGCATCAGGGTCGCGGATATCCTCCTGGATGAGATTTGCCTGTGGATTGAAGTAGTCCGGGATACCCGTTGGATGGACCTGGGGAGTGAGATTGTCCAAAACAGTCACGTCGTATCCAGAATGGACACAGTGATCGACCACGAACGAACCGATAAACCCGCATCCGCCTGTTACCAGTATTTTGGGTTGCATTTCCTTGCCCTTTCCAGAGTAATGGGATAGGCGTGCCTAGGACCCGGCGCTTGAGGACCATCGTCCTACAGTTCCGTCTTCGAAGCCATCGAAAAAGAGCACACTTGTGCAGCTTGCACTGACCAGCACGGTTCCGTCGATGATTTCGTCGATATCACCGCTTGCCATGGTCATCGCCTCATCGCTGCAGATATCGGCAAACGAAAGGGCGAAGCCTTCGCCTTCGCGCCTCAAATGGAGGGTCGTCATGCCGGAGGCCGTTGGCTGAGCCGTAAACTGCGTTTCGAGGACCCAGTTTGCGCTCTCAAGCAGTTGCATGTCGCAGGGAGCCGCCAGAGTTCCGGAAGTGTCGGCATCCGGGGTCCAGTCCCCGGCAAGGGCCCAGCCGATACGCCCCTGGGTTGCATTGTTCTGGATCAGGCCGTCTACGGCTGCGGTCCCGGTGTTATTGGTGTGGGTGACGAGGTTGAGTTTTTGGTTATCGAAGGCGATGTCGACAACCGCGGTCGCAATGTGCGCCGTGCCGCCTGATACCACCGAACCGCACGAGGGTGTACAGGATGTTGTCTGGTTCCCGGGCCGGACAAAGAGCCTGGCGGTCAGAGTATCGCCCGGAGCGACGCAGAAGGAATTTGTGCCATCCGATGGGTTGACGATTTCGAGGTCGATCGCCGACCCCGGAATTGAAGTCTGGGCGCTTGCGGCTGTGGTGAGGACCATCAGAATGGCAAACAATCCAAGGGCCGTAACGAGTCCCCGGTTGGATCGAAATACGTGGATATTCAAACGTGCCATCATCTATTGAAAGTAGCAGGATGGCTATGGCAATGCAAACGCCCCGGCGATCCGCCGGGGCGTGTGTTTCTCCTCGAATGGGATTCGATCAGAAAGAGTCGATTTCGTCACTCTCCCCGGGGTCCTTGTTCTCCTTGATGGCCTCGTAGATGAAGTAGACGCCGATGAGGACCAGAAGTGCCGGCCACCAGTCCTGAAAGAACTCCCGAATGAGGTATAAATCGATCCATTGGCGGCATATCAGGACGCCTCCAAGAACAACCAGGAAGACTCCCGCAGCCAGTCCACCCTGGAAGGTGCCGGCCGGCAGTTCATGGCCCTCCCGAGCCGCAAGGTTGATCAGCTGGGCCTGGCGAAATGCGTCGAAGATCCCCAAAAAGTAGAAAAAGATACCGAGCAACGGAAGTCCCAAAATCAGCAAGGGAACCCAGAAGCCGACGAAGACCGCGATGGCTCGTGCATATTGCCCCAAATAGAGGTGGCCCAGACCGAAGGGCACCAGGGACAGAAGTGCCGCCGCCACCGGCGACTTGTGAGGGGCCTCATCGATCTCCTCGCCGGGATCAGGCGACCACGCCTGGGGCTGAGGTGCTTGAACCGTATTGGGTTCTGGAGGTTTCGGAACCGATGGTTTTGGGGGTTTTGGTGGTTCCGGTACCGGGGCTACGGCGCCCTCGTCGATGGTGTTTTCGTCGGTCATGATGTCGTCTCCTTGGAGTCGTCGGTGTCGGCGGAATCGTCGTTATTGGATGGAGCAGTCCATTGGGAGAGGGTCGATCGGGCGGCTTCGGCGGCCCGCTGCCCAAGGTGAATTGCCCGCCACAGCATGACTCGTGCCTCGGAACGTCCCGTCTGGGTTGCATCCGAGACTCCGCTCTTGATCAGGGCATTGACCTGCTGTAAGGGGGCAGAATTTTCGTAGCGCGTCAGGGTCACCGGATTTCCGATGGCAAGGGAAGCCAAGAGGGCCAGACTATAGGCTGCAGCGGTCGCGGTTTTTCGGCCCAGTACTTTGCGGGCGGAGAACGGTCGCCGTGGTCTGAAGCACCGGGCCAAGAGATGGCTGGGTGGTTCGAGGGCGTCACCAACCTGATGGATCAGGGAGAGGTCGCCCCAGGCGCTCCTGCATGAAGGGCAGCTCTCCAGGTGTTGGAAGAGGCGGTCCAGATTGCTTTCGGAGATTTCCCGATCGATCGCGGAGAACAACAGGCCCAGCCAACGCCGGCATGGCGAGTCGGCCACTTCACTCTTCAAATGAGCCGGTGGTTCCAGGCTCGTAAAGGCATCGCCGATATCAAGGATGCTTCGAAAGCTGTCCAGGGTCTCTCGACATTCGGAGCATTCTTCGAGATGACCTTCAACAATCAGAACCTCATCCGGTTCGAGATCGCCCTCAAGGTAGGCACTGAAACGTTCACGGCAGGTATCACAACCGTTCATCATGCACCTACCTCGCCGGCTGTGGTTGTGGGGACGGCCCGGATGTTGGTGCGCCTTCGTACGGCGGTTGCAAGTTCCAGGCGCGCACGGTTGAGGCGGGACTTGACGGTGCCCAGCGGCAGATCGAGAGCCTCGGACATGTCCTGATAGGTCAGGCCGGCAAAATCGCGCATCAAGATCAACTCGGCAAGGTTGGTGTCCAATTGATGAAGGCTGGTCGCGATCAGGCGCAACCGTTGCCGTCGTTCGGTCTGCCCGTGGGGATCTTCCGAGCCGGGCAGTCGATCAATGATTTCCGGATCCAACCATGCAGCTTCCCGTTCTCGGCGGCTGCGTCTATGGGCATCGATCAGGAGGTTCTTCGATACCCGCCAGGCCCAGGCCATGAAGTTCGAGCCCTCGTTATAGCGGTGGAGGTTCTCCCAGAGCTTGAAGTAGATCTCCTGAGTCAGTTCTTCGGCAATGGCGGCGGAAGGAGCGTAACTGGCACAGAGGCGGTAGAGGGGTTTCATGGTGGCACTGACAAGTGCCGACCATGCCTCTTCGTCTCCCTTGCGGCATCGTTCCACCGTGGCCTCCAAATCGTTCGTTCCCATGCATCCAGGATAACGCCGGTTGGCCAAAAATGTTCCCGATGGAATTCTCCAGGCCCTGTTTATGTTGAAAAGACCATGATTGAGAGTGCATTTACGACTGAATTTGCTCAATGCCCCGTTGCCGAGGTTGGTGAATCATGCCGGTGACTGGATGGCCAACAGGAACGGTTGAGGAAAGAGTTCTCTTTGCTTTGGGCGAGGTTCGTCCCGCTCTCGTGGCCGATGGAGGCGATGTCGCGTTGGTATCGATTGAGGGTTCGACGGTTCGCGTAGAACTACGAGGGGCCTGCAGATCCTGCCCAATGGCCCAGTCAACGTTGTCGGATTTTGTTTCGGAGAGAGTTCGCCTCTACGCCCCGGAAATTGATGAGGTCGTGTCTGATTGTGCATGAAGAGGCCCCTGGTTCCCAGACAATGGCCCCTTTTTTCACTCAAGACAGGCGTTGCACTGTGGACAGATACCGCTGAATTCCAGGTTGAACTTCTCAAGGGTGAAGCCGGCCAGGCAGTCGTGGTGTTGCCAATCCGGCATGGGGCAATGTTCGATATCGAGGATCGATCCACAATGGGTACAGGTGAAGTGCGCGTGGGGGCTGAGGTCCGCCTCGAAGTGTGCGCGGCGGTCAGTTCCTCGGAGTTCGATGACCAAGCCCTGTTCCTTGAGGACGTTGAGGTTCCGGTACACCGTACCCAATGAAACCGTCGGCAACGTGCCTCTGACCTGGTCAAAGATCATGTCTGCCGTCGGGTGACTCTTGGAACCTCTGACGGCTTCGTAAATCACTTTTCGTTGCCGGGTCTCTCGGGTGTTTCCGTTTTTCCGCATCATGCCTCCCGTGCCTTTGTACCACGGACAGCTGTTTCTCGGAAAGCTCATGTAACCTGGATCACAATAAGGATTCAGAAAGGGGCATCGTGTGACCTCGAAGATTCTTGACATGGAACCGAACCAGAGGCCGAGGGAGCGATTGAGGAACCTGGGCCCCGAGAGCCTGTCAGAGGCGGAATTGCTGGCGGTGCTGCTCCGGACGGGGCGCCGGGGGCATAGTGCTGTTTCGGAGGCCCAGAGTTTGCTGAAAGAGGCCGGTGGCCTCGAAGGGGTTGCGAGGATGTCGGCGAAAGAACTCGAGCGTCGTCCCGGGATCGGGCATGCCAAAGCTGCGGCCATCTGTGCCGCCCTTGAGTTGGGAAGACGAGTCGCCAGAGTCGATGTTCCCGGGACGCAGGTCCTTGACCGCCCCGAGACCGTTGCTGCGTACCTGGTTGCACGGCTCAGGGGTCATCGGCGGGAGATCTTTGGATTTGTCAGTCTGGATTCTCGCCACCGCGTCATTGATGATCATGATCTCTGGGAGGGAACCAGGCGCCAGGTGACCGTCGATTCGGCCGAGGTTTTTCGGGAAGCACTTCTGGATGATGCGGCCGGTATCATCCTGTTTCACAACCATCCGTCGGGTGAAAGAGAGCCCAGCGCGGACGATATCCAATTGACAACCCGCCTGGTTCGGGGCGGGCGGGCGGTTGGTATCGACGTATTGGACCATTTGATTATCGCAGGCCCGGAGTGGATCTCCTTGAGAACAACTCATCCAGGAATCTTTGCTCAATTGACTTGACATCAGTCCCAGGGGCGGCGAGGATGGCGGCCGAAATACATCCATCTGGGAGAAACCATGAAGAGACAATTGATTCTTGTGACCGTCGCAGCACTGTTGATGACCGGGAGCGTCTTCGCCGCCAGTTCCACACAATATGGTCAGGGAGTGACGCTGGATGAGGCCGTTGCCATCAACCAACTGTTGGCCAATCCTGCCGACTATCTCGGTAAAGAGGTCCGTGTTGACGGGACGATTACCGGCGTCTGCAAGAAGCGTGGCTGCTGGATGCAATTGACCGATGAAAAGGGCAACGGTGTCCGGATCAAGGTTGAGGACGGCGTCATCGTTTTTCCCGCAACCTCGATGGGACAGAAAGCCTCGGCTCAGGGTGTGTTTGAGGGAATCCCTGCAGGTGTCCAGGCCAAGAAACATGAGGGCAAAGAAAACGAGGGTGAGAAGCACGAGACTTGTGACTCCAAGCCGACGGGCGAGATGATTTATTTCATCAAGGGGACCGG
>CAYSHZ010000191.1:0-7430 GCA_964430905.1 uncultured Thermoanaerobaculia bacterium
AACCAGGGCAGAGACGATTGTGAAGGAAAGACCGGCAATGCCTGCGAACGCCATGCCGAGGAGCACTGCCGCACCCAAAGAAAGGAGGATGGTGGCGAGGGCCCTCCAGGAGCGGAAAAGGCCCAGTACCAGCAGGATGATGAAGGCGCCGAAGAGGGGGAAGTAGCGGGCGGAGGACGCCGAGGTTTCGGCTTCCAGCCAGGCATCGATCCACGGTCGGCCGACCCGCCGGATGGCGGATATTGCGACCAGGGCCGTTTCGTCCAGCGTAGTGTCGATCGCTGTCAATACCGCGTCCCGGGCAGGAGGGTCTGTCGTGTCGAAAGCGACGACTACGCCGAGAAAGTCATCGCCCACCAGGCCCTGGCGGCGAAAGAAATCAATGCCGGAAATCAGGTCCTGAACGGCATTATTCGTTTGCCATGCGGGCCCGGCGCCTGGCCTGGCCTGGTGCCATACGGTGTCGATCGAGAAGGTCTCAACCGACGGAATTTCGTTCAATTTCGATTGAATCTCCCCCATCTCCCGGAGGGCACCTTCGGAGAACGGATCCTCCGTCTCCAGCATCAGGTAAACGGTCTGGCCCTCGGGAAAGACCTCGAGGAAGTCGCGGCAGGCCTCGACCTCCGGATCGGAGGCGACGACCATGTTTTCCAGGGAATTGTCTCTGGGTATGTGGAGAGCGAGAAGGGCCGCTCCGGGCAGGACGAAACAATAGATGGCGAGAATCCACCATCGCCTTCGGATGATCGAACGGAAAACGGGGATAAGACGCTGCTCGATCATCTCCGCCGTCCTTCGGTTATGATATGGCCCATGAACTGCCGCCGCCGTTTGATTCCGATCGCTGTCCTTGGTTTGGTTGTGTTGTTTGTCACGCCTCCGGCCCGGGCGGATACGCTGGTCGTCTGTGCCCCCGGATATCCCGGATCGACGGCCGAGGCCCAGCCGGCGATGGATGCCTTTGCGGCTGCAATTGACACCGCTGCAGGTTGGGCGCCGGAAGAGACGTCGGCAGTGTATTTTGAAACGGAGGCCGCAGGGGTTGCAAAGCTCGGTAAAGAAGAGACTGCGTTTGCAATGGTGACCCTGCCGTTCTTCCTCGAGCACCGAAAGACCCTGGGCCTGAAGCCCCTGGCGCAGGCTGTCCCGGCAGGCAGCGATGCGACCCAAGTCTGGGCCCTGGTGGCTGCCCTCGGCCGGGTCTCGGCGCCGGGGGAACTCAAGGGCTGGAAGATCACCAGTCTTGGGGGCCACTCACCGGCGTTTGTTCGCGCCATGGTGTTCGATGGCTGGGGCCCGGCGCCGGACGGTCTCGAGATCGTCTTTTCTTCGCGGGTCCTGACCGAACTGAGGCGGGCCGCCAAGGGCGAGGACGTTGCAGTTCTGCTCGACGGTCCGCAGGCTGCAAGCCTGGGGCGCCTCCCCTTCGGGAAGGATCTCGAGATTCTCAGGACCAGTCCTGAAGTGCCGATATCGCTGGTGTGCTCGGTGGGAGGACGACCATCCTCAAATCGAGAGAAGGCCTTCACCGAGGCTCTTCTCGGGCTGGGTGGAGAGTCCGGCGAGGCACTGGCAGGCATCCGAATTGATCGGTTTGTCCCGGTTGATGCCACTGCTCTCGGGTCCGCGATTAAGGCATTTGATCGGAGCCATGAGTGATCCCAAGGCCTGCGATTCTCTGGATCGTTATGGTCTGTTCGGTACTGGCCGGTGGTTGTGCTTCCGCTCTCCGCGAGCCCTCCGAGGTTGCGGATCTGGCCGGATTGCCATCCGATTCCGGCCGGGCGCCCGAAGACCTCTACCGGGAGGCATCGGCCGTGATGGAAAGTCCGGCCGTCACTGACGAGGTTGACGAGGCCCGAAGACTTTTCCTCGAAGCTGCCTCTCTCGATGTGTCGTGTGTGAACTGCCTGCTCGGAGCTTCTCGTGCCCTCGCATGGCTGGTTGAGCATGTCGAAGACGGCGCCCGTCGAAAGGCGTTGTCCATCGAGGGAGTCGACGTCGGGCAGCTGTGTGTGCGTGATTTCCCGACTGCGGCCGAATGTCGCTATCGTCTGGCCCTCGCGGTTGGTCAGCAGGCTCGGGAACGGCCTTCGACAGCGGCTGATGGTCTTGATGTCATGGTCAAACTGCTCGAGGACCTGGTCGCCGAGGCGCCGGATCTCGACTGGGCCGGACCTGACCGGGTCCTGGCTTTGGTCCTCTTGCGGGCGCCCGGGTGGCCTGCCGGACCCGGTGATCCTGAGTCCGCCCTCGACCATGCCCGCGCGGCGGTTGATCGTGCTCCGGACTACCCCCCCAACCAGCTGGTTCTTGGGGAGGCCCTGGCGGAGAACGATCAATGGGAAGCCGGGCGCAGTACGTACCGTCGAGCCGTTGACTTGGCCCTGGATCTCGAAGCCGGGGGCAATATCGAGGCTGCATCGTGGCGGCACGAGGCCCTGGACGCGATTGAGGCTTTGCGTTAGGACCATTACGCCGTAGCCGGTTGAAGGCCCCGGTTTATGGGGTTATTTTCAAGGAAAATCTGTGTGCCGGCCAATGTCTGTCTGCCGGCCTCTTATTGGCAGGCGTAGGGTTCCATCGGCGCTGCGTAGATGAACTCCCCGTCACCGGTTCCCTCGGGGTTGCCGTCGACCTTGGAAACATAGGCGATGAACATGTTGGGGAAGGAGGTGGCGCAGGGGTCTGGGAAGACATCTGAAGGGTCGAGTGACAACTCAACCGTCAGGGGGCCATCCGTCACCGGGACGCCAAGATTCGGGAAAGACCACTGGTTCATCGAGGCGGGCTGGATGACCTTGGAGCCTTGGGAAACGGTTTCCCATTGGCTGTTCCTGATCGTGTAGTGAACCGTGATTTCGGTAAACAGGGCCAGACTGACGATGCCGAGATTGGAGCGGAAATCCTCGTCGTTGCGGGCGCCGGTGACGTATGACGGAGACCCGGAGGCATTGATTGCCAGGCTCAAGGCGGGGACGGTCTGTCCGAAGGTGCCTTCCGGGCTTCCGGTGTTATAGGTCCGGGTGGTTGCGAGAATCAATCCTCCCGTTGGATTTGTGGCGATCAAGCTCTTGTCCACGGTCACGAGGAGTGATCCCTTGACGTTGGTCTGAATGTCGAACAGGGTCCCGATAACATCGGTAACGAGGCGTGTTTCGTGCGCCTCGAGAGTGAACCTCGTCGGGAAGGACGGGTCGAAGGCGTTGGCCTGGTCGGCAGGCAGGAACTGAAGGCCGACTTCCAGTTGAAGTTCCGTCAGGTTGACGACCGTCATGTCGCTCAGCCACTGCGTACCGCCGACTCCGGCGGTGTGTGCAACAACCGGAATGAACTGTGTGTGGGCGACTTGTTGTGCGGCTACAGGACCAGTTGAAAACACAGAGAGAACGATGAGGGTAAGAATGATTCGGCGCATTGTCAGGAAACCTCCCAAACGGTTCGTTCCTCATTGTACCCAATCCGCAGTCCCTGTGTTGGGGCATGGGTGGCCCGGTTTCCAGACCATCACGTAGGTTACGACTCCGCTTTTCGGAACGTATCGGTCGATGATATCGTCCCGACTGGAGGTCCCATTGAGATTATTGATGTTTGTGGTCAGTGCCTTGCTCATGATGGTGCCCGGGGCTCGGGCGGAAACGCACGAGGAGGAGGTCTGTGTCCTTGAGACTTCGAAGGGGACCATGGTCATTCGGTTCTTCGACCAGGGTGCCCCTGAGACCGTGGCCAACTTCAAGAGATTGGTCCTTGAAGGTTTCTACGACGGTCTTCCCTTCTACCGGATCGTAGCGGGCCACGTCATCCAGGCCGGTGACGGCGGGGAGAACGACAAGCCGCTGGTCAAGGGTGAATTTGGCGCCTATCCCCATGTGACGGGGGCGGTGGGACTGGCACGTGATGAAGATCCTGACTCCGGCAGTACCGAGTTCTATATCTGCCATGCGCCGCGGCCGCACCTTGATGGCCGGTATGCGGTTTTCGGACTGGTCATCGAGGGACTGGATGTCCTTGATGCCATCGGGAACGTCGAGGTCATCGAGGATTGGGTGGGGGAGAAGAAAACAATCGCCTTTCACAAGCCGAAAGAACCGGTCCTCATCCTCAAGGCATCGTTGGAGAGCAGGGTTCTGGACCCTGTGCCGACACCGTCATCATCCAAGGAGAAGCCATGACGGCTTCGAGTCGGAGGATTTTCGTCGTTGTCGGTCTTTTGCTCTGCAGCGTGGTTGTCGGTTCGGGCCTTCTGGCCCTGGAAGCTCACGTGGCTCCTTTTCCAAATTCGGACGACACCAGGACCTATGATGAAGCGCTTGATGCGCTGGCGGCCTCCACCGTTCGCTGGCAGACGATCTATCTTCCAATTTTGCAACTGGGGGTTTCAATCGGGGTCGGCGTTCTGATTGCAGGGCGAATGGCCTGGCTTGAGAATTTCGGGGCGTCATTGTTCGTCCTCGCACTGGTCTTTATTCACCACGCGACCGTGAGTTTTACGAGCGCCAAGATCTTTGTGCCGGTGTATCTGGTGGGCGGGGCGGTGTTGGCAACGGTGGTCAGGTCCATAAGCAAAAGGGGCACGAGCTGAAGAGTTGAAGGTGGACTGCAGTCGGTTCTACTCGATGACCAACGCTCTCCAGCGAACATCGGCATTGGATCGATAATACTGCCCTCCCGGTCCGGTGATTTGTAGACGCGTGACCGTCACAGGATGCCGTCCGGTCCACAGGCCTGCGTAGTCTTCCAGGGTGCCGGGGAAGTGACTGACGAGGATGCCGCCCGGGGCGGTTGCGGGAATCAATCGGGCCCAGGAGGCAGTTCCGTCGGGCCTGTGGAAGACGGCCATCAGGAGGGGAACCCGGAAAAAGGACTTGTTCAGTCTTCCAAAGAGATTGAGAGACGCATCGATCTCGGCAAAGACCGGGTGGGGCGAGGCCGGAACGGAGATTCCGTGCCCACCGATCTCAAGGGCGGCCTTCCCCTGATCCCGCCAGGTATGGGGCAGAGGTTGGGGCCGGTGCTCGAGAAGCAGCAGCGAGCGATCGGGGTCAAATCGGATCAGCCGGTAATGGAGATAGAGAGCCCGCCATGTTGCTGGGGCATCGAGCAGGGCACGCCGTTTCCCGACTGGAGCGAAATCGTCCAGGACAAAGTCTGGCGCCCCGGGGCCGCTCAGACCCTGGGCGGTCAGCCGGTCCAAAACCGGTGTGTAGGCCGAATAGAGTTGCATCGATCGCAAGGGCTGGAATGGAAGGTTATTGGCCGGGGCATACATCAGTTCCCAGGGAATGACCGTCATCCCATGAGCTGTGGATTGCAGCATTTGGGTCCACTCGCTGGGGAGGATCAGATCTTCGAGGTTGGCGTGGGACCGTTCGGCAAGAGTCTTCCGCGTGTGATCCATCTGAAGCAGACGTGTGATGTTTGCGGGACCCCGATGCCCGAAGACAAGAGTCTTCGGAAGGTCCGATGGGCCGAAGGGGAGGGCGCCAAAGGTTGTACCAATGACGACCGTCATCAGGCCCGTGACGCACAGGCCGAGGGCCACACGACGGGGCGCCCCCAGAGCGGCAATCGCAAGAAGGGCGATGACGAAGGGGACAAAGAGATACTGGTGTCCGTCCTGCCGGACGAATGCCAGGCGAAAAGTAATCAACAGGCTTGGCATCAGGATGACTGCCGTCAAACCGAATTCAGGAACCCTGCGACTGATCAGGGCAGCGCCGCCGAGACAGCCGAGCAGCAGTATGACCCCGGTGATGAGGGGGAGCTGGGGTCCGATGATGCTGGCGGCAGCGGCATATCCATCGACCACTTCGAGAGCCAGGGAAATCCACGTCCTGACAACGCTGAAAGACGGGAAAAGCACACCGGTCAGGATGCCTGCTGTGCCCACAAACACGGTCGCTGCAATGGCGGGCGCCTTAAATCCCCGCCTTTTCCAGATCAGTGCGGCGCCGATGGCGATGGTTGTAACCGTCGAAATACCCAGTGATGTCTTGACGAAGAGGACGATGCCTGCGATCAGGGCGGCTGCCGCCACCGGCCAATTCCTGCCCATTTTCAGGCTGGTTACCATCATAAGGGCGACGACGAGGACGACCAGGCCCTCGAATCGGAGGCCGACGGAGCCGGCAACGGTCCACAGGAGGGTGAAGGCCAGAATCGGGATGGGGCGCCGATAACGTGCCAGGAACCATAACGCACAGACGGTCAATAGAGCCTGAAGGGCAATGCGGAAAGCGTTGGCCAGGACGAGGTGCCGGCCGACGTCCTGAGGTGTGGCCAGCCAGCCCAGGGGGCCGTAGGTGAAGACGACGTCGCGGCCGAAGACCCAGCCATGCTGGGAAGCAGTATTGACGACCCACTGCCAGCCGCTGTCGATGCCGGGGGCCCCCAGGGGCAGCGCTTCGAATGGGAAGGTCAAAAGTGCCGCGGCGATGACGGCCGCTGTAGCGATACAGCGTACTACCCAAGCTCTACGTTTTTCTTTGTAGGGGAGGGGTTTATCCCCTCCCTCTTGTTGACTATCTGGGCGAATCGGTCTCTTGCAAACTCCCAAGGCGAGAGCTGAGAGCCGAGAGCCGACAGCTGATCGTCGACTGCTCACCGCTCCTGCCTCACTCACCGAAGGCCTTGACGAAGGCCTCAACCTCATCGATTAACGAGTCGGGGGTCGATGCGCCTGCCGTCAGGCCGACGCATCGGGCGCCTTGTAACCACTGAGGCTGAATGGTCTCGGGTCCCTGGATCAGGTAGGAGGTCTTGATCTTCGATGTAATTTCCCACAAATGATGGGTGTTGGCACTCTTGGTTCCGCCGATAACCAGGATGAGATCGACCTCGGGGTCCCGGGCCAGGGCACGTGCGGCGTCCTGATTTTCCTTGGTCGCATAGCAGATCGTATCGGCCCTGGAGGTCTTCGGGTTTGAGTACTCGATCACCCGAACGATATCTTCGTAGCGCTCGGCATTGAGAGTCGTTTGGTAAAAGACTCGGATTGAGGGGTGTCGAGACCAATCGATTGCCCGTGCTTCGTCAATGGAAGAAACGACGTCGTAGCATTCGGGGTTGAGGTCATGGGTATAGCCGATGACCTCTCTGTGTCCGGCTTCCCCAATGAACACAAGATGGCAACCCTCCTCAAGGGCGGCTCGGCTTTCCCGGTGAATGTCGTACACGAAGGTGCAGGTGGTATCCAGAACTTCGAGTCCCAGGGTGTGGGCTTCGCGGTGGAACGACTCCGGAACCCCGTGGGCAGAAAAGACAATGGCAGATTCGGTCACATCGGCGATGGCCTCGACAGTCCTCATCCCCAGCTCTTCCATCTCCCTGACCACCCGTTCGTTGTGAACAACCTGGCCCAAGATTGCACCCGACCCTCCCTCGGCAGCAAATCGGCGGACCTTGATATCCGCGACGCGTACGCCCGA
>CAYSHZ010000192.1:0-7417 GCA_964430905.1 uncultured Thermoanaerobaculia bacterium
TCCTCGTAGGGGAGGGGTTTATCCCCTCCCGAGACCTCACGACCGCGATCCCTGTCCTCGTAGGGGAGGGGTTTATCCCCTCCCGCATCGTGACTGTCCGGACTCACCGTATCCTTGAAAGCATCTGGAACGGACGCCACTCGGGCCGTGCCGGAACCGTCGAAGGTGATCGTATGAGATTCCCCGGAGCTATCGGTGACAGTGGCGTGTCGACCGGGAGATCCCTCAAGAACAATCAGCAGATCCCCCTCGACGTCGACCAGACGAATGGAAGGGGCAGGCGCCGGTAATGGTGCGGGTTTGGAGACCGCGACCAGCTCTGCCACCAGGAACCCCGTTCCGGCGATGACCAGGGCGGCCAGCCCGCCGATCAGCCCAACGACCCATGGTAGCTCGAGTGGTGTGGTCACTGCTTTCTTTGCAAAAGGAATCAACGACTGAAGTCGGAATACTCTCCGGCAGCGGCGGCTGCAAAAAATACCTTGAGGAGTTGTCAGGATGCATCGATCACAGAGCCAACAACCGCACGATCGGCAGCGGTGGTTTGCCTCGTGAGAGGGATGAGCGGAACATTGGCCGGTAACAAGCATCTTCGGTAGCGTCCGAGATCCGAGGGTCCGTGACGCCGAAGGATTATACGACGGGAGGCTGGGAACTGGGGATGTCCGGAAGCCGGAAGGCGGCGCAGACGGATTGGATCGGGTAGACTCTCGGATCGTGAGGGTATTGTTTCCCGACTGAGAGGAACGTCATGTGGAATATTCCGAATAGTCTGACAGCCTTCAGAATCGTTCTGGTACCGATTCTCGTGGCTGTTTTGTTGACTGAAATGCCGGATCGGGAATATTGGGGTCTGGGGATCTTTGTCGTCGCGACGGTGACCGACTACTTCGATGGGTTCATTGCCCGTCGAACCGGTGCCGAAACCGTGATGGGCGCCTTGCTGGATCCGATTGCCGACAAGCTGCTGATCAGTGCCGCATTTATCTCATTGGTGGAACTGGGGTTGGCGCCGGCATGGATGGTGACGGTTATCGTCGGCAGGGAATTTGCCGTCACTGCCCTCCGAATGATTGCTCTCGAACGTGGATTGGCCATCGCCGCCAATCGGTGGGGCAAGGCAAAGATGGTGTCCCAGGTGATCACCGTAGCGATCTTGATCCTCGGAAGGAAACTGGGGAGCTGGATTGTACTTGGCAACATCACGCTTTGGGTGGCCCTGGTCCTGACAGTTGTTTCGATGGTTGTGTACTTCTGGCAGAATCGATCGGTGATGACTGGAGAGAATTCGTAATGGTGCGGGGAGTTCAGGTGTGAGCGGGCGTCTCCTGCCCCGGCGTTTGCCGCTGGTCCTGGTTCGAATTGGGCGCCGTTTTCCCCGATCGGTGATAGTGGTGTCCCTTGCCATGTGGTTGGTGGCTGGTGTTCTGGCGTCACGAATCGAGATCGAAACCGACATTCTCTCGCTGGTTCCCCAGCACAACAGGGCGGTCCAGAACTTCAAGAGCACCATTGAACGCTTTGGAACCGTGGATACCCTCCTGGTTGTCGTACGCCTGGGTTCAGCAGAGGACCGTGAACAGGATCTGGCATTTGCGGATCAACTTGCGACCAACCTTCAGTCGTGGGAGTTGATCGAATGGGTCGAATACCGGGTCGACAACTCGATTGAGATCATCGAACCTCTGCTGGAGCGAGCGGTGTTGTTCATGGATCCGGACGAGGTCGAGGCAATGATGAACGACCTCGATGATGCCGGCCTGACACAACGAGCCCAGGCGGTCTATTCCGATTTGATGGCGCCCCAGGGCCTGATGACCAAGGATGTCATTCGGGCCGATCCTTTTGGCCTGCTGCCGCATCTCGTGTCCCGAGTCCGGCTGGGAGGCATCGAGGTTTCGGCAGACCCGGAGACTGGCGTTTTGATTGATCCCCAGGGTCAATTGCTTCTCATGCTGGCTCGGCCGATCAAGGCGGCACAGGATCTCAAATTCAACCGGCAACTGGTGTCGGGCCTCAACCTCAGAGTGAAGGAGGCCCGGGAGGCCTGGGAATCAGAGGGGTGGGAAGGAACACCGCCTCCCGTTGAATTCACCGGTGGTTATGTTGTCACCCTGGACGACAGCGAGTTGATCGTGTCCGATGCCGTGCTGGGACTGGGTTCCGCGTTGATCGGCGTGATGCTCCTCTTTCTGCTGGCTTTCAGACGGAAGGCTGCGCTGGTCTATGCCTTCGTACCCCTTGCAACCGGCTTGGGTCTGACCTTCGCCTTCGGCGCTTTGGTTCTGGGCAGGATGAATTCGTTGACCTCGGCCTTCGGAGGCCTTCTCGTCGGTCTCGGCATCGACTTCATCATTGTCTTGTACGGTCGATATGTCGAGGAACGTCAGGCTGGGGCGGACCATGCCGAGGCGATTGACGCCATGGGTCGCCATACCGGAGTGGGCGTCATGCTGGGAGCCGTGACGACTGCGGCCACCTTCTTTGCCTTCATGGCCACGGATTTCCGGGGTCTGACTGAATTGGGCCTTCTTACCGGGGCGGGCATCCTCCTGCTGGTCGTTACGGTGTTCATCCTGCTTCCGGCCCTATTGACCAAACTCCAGAACAGGAGGCGGAAAGGCGCACTGCATGTCATCGAGAGCTTTGGCGCCGATTGGATCTGCGCCGCCGCCCTGAAGCGTCCCCGGGTCGTTCTCGTCGGTACCGTGGTGTTGACCGTCATCTTCGCCTGGGGCGCCCGGACTCTGGAATTCGACGACGACATTCAGAACATGCGGTCGCCCGACAACCAGGGAATGAAGCTGAGGACCGAGGTCATGGAAGCATTTGGTCTTCGTTTCACGCCTATGACAGTCCGAGTTGATGGGGCGACCGAGGCTGAGGCCATCAATGCCGCCCGAAGGCTTCTTCCGGAGTTGGAGACCCTGGTCGATGGTGAGAATCTGGCCGATGTCGATACCATCGTCGATCTGATTCCGGATTCCGAAGACCAGGAAAGGGTTCTGGAGGTTCTCAGGGAGCATCCCGACGCGGCCGATGACCTCGAGAGGCGGTTTTCCGGTGCCTTGCGCCAGGCGGGACTCAACCCTGTGCCCTTTGCCCCGGGTATTGAGAACTTCAAGGAAATGCTGGCTCTGAAGGCCCCTCTTTCGCTTGAGGATCTCGACGGTACCTTGCTCGAGCGCATGGCCAGGCGGTATGTCGCCGATTTTGACGGAGGTGTCTCGGTTGCCATTCGGTGCTATCCCCCGGCCGGCCGCTGGCGGAGGGAGGCGCCGCCGAAGTTGGCCGAGCTCGTCGATCGTCATCCCGAAGCCATCCTCACCGGTCCGAACGTCGTCTCCGCTGAGCTTCGACGGATCGTGTGGGGTGATGCATTCAGGGCCTCGGCGATCGGAATCGTGCTGGTTTTTCTTTTGATGTGGGCCGATTTGGGGTCATTGGGGCGTTCTGCCCTGGCATTGTTGCCCTTGGCGCTGGGCATGATCTGGATGCTCGGAATCATGTCGTTCCTGGGCCTCCGCATCAACTTCATGAACATTTTCGTCATCACGATGGTCATTGGGATCGGCGTTGATTACAGCGTTCATTTTCTGCATCGATGGAACGAGACCGGAGGCGATCCGGAGGCCCTGGCCGGTATTTCGAAGGCGATTGCCGTCGCTGCGTTGACCACGGTCGTCGGTTTTGGCTCGTTGGTTTTGTCCCACTATCCCGGTTTGCGTTCGGTGGGGTTTGCCGCAATCCTGGGCGCCATGGCGACGGCGTTGATCAGCATCACCGTGCTTCCGGTCCTGCTGCAACGATTGGGAGACCGCTGAGAGGGGAAAGATATGCGTCAGGTTGGAGTGAACGAACTGTCGTGGAGTTGTCCCAAAGAGTGGGTGCCCTGGAAGAGTTCATCCGAAGTCGACCCTGCGCCGACGATTGTCGGTCAGGACCGGGCAATCGAGGCCATTGCGTTTGGGCTCGGCATGAGGAGTGTGGGCTACAACGTATTCGTCACCGGGCTGGCCGGAACGGGGCGTTTGACCACCATCAAGCAGTTCCTCGAGGGCCGTGCCGACGACCGGCCCAGACCTGATGACGTCTGCTACGTCTTCAATTTCCTGAGGCCGGAAGAACCCCGTGCCGTGTTCCTGGAGGCGGGAGCGGGCCGGCGTTTTCGTGACTGCATGGATGATCTTGTCAGAGATCTCAGCGAGAGCCTGCCGACGATGGCCAAGGATCAGGAGTTCCGGAAGAAGATCGAAAAGGCGGTTGAGGGACTGAGGAAAGAGGAGAGAGAGACCATCGCCACCTTCGAATCTGAGGTCCAAGAGGCCGGGTTCGCGTTGGTTCAGATCCAGGTTGGCGCGGTGGGGAGACCGGAAGTTTTGCCGGTCATCGATGACGAGCCGACCGCGATGGAGGATCTGGTCAAGAGTGTCGAGGCCGGTGAGATGGAAAGGGCCGATTTGGAGACCCTCAAGGCCAGCTATGACACCCTCAAAAAGAGGCTCGTCGAGGTTTTCTCCGTTGTAGCCGACTTGCGGCAGCAGATCCAGAAGAAGGTCGAGGACGTGCAGCGGGAGATGCTCAGTCCTGCAGTTGAGGATGCCGTCGATCGGGTTCGCGAGTCCGTCAACGATGCCCGGGTCAATCCGTTCCTCGAGGCATTGCAGGCCGATTTGATCGAGAACATGGAGATCTTCGGTCAGACGGCGCCTGACGAGGGTGACCTCTTCCTCAGATGGCGCGTCAACCTTGTTGTCGACAACGGCCAGGGGAGTGGTCTTCCAATCATCTTGGAAACCGAGCCCACCTACACCAATATCTTCGGAACCGTCGAACGTTCGCTGACCCCGTCAGGTGAGACGACGACCTCCTTTATGCGAATCCGGGCAGGATCCCTGATGGCCGCCAACGGCGGTTTTCTCGTCTTGAACGCCGAGGATCTGCTGATGGAACCCAGGGTCTGGCCCGGGTTGAAGAGGGCGCTGAAATACGGTCGGGTCAAGATCCAGTCCATGGAGGGCCTCTTGCTGGGAGGCGCCGGGATCAAGCCCGAGGAGGTGCCTCTTCAGCTCAAGGTCGTCGTCATCGGGGATCGGACGGTCTACGACGCCCTCTACCGCTATGATCGGGATTTTGCCAAGGTCTTCAAGATTCTGGCGGACTTCGATCTCGTCATTCCGGCGATCGAGGATCACGCCCGCTCGGTGATTTCCGTCTTCTCGAAGGTCATCGAAGAGGAAGAGCTGAAGCCGATGAACCGTACCGGCATGCTGGCACTTCTTCAGGAATCCGTTCGGATGGCCCGAGGACGCAGGAAGTTCTCCAGTCGTTTTTCCGATCTCTCCGACCTCCTTCGTGAGGCGTCGTGGATGGCCGAGCAGGCAGGCGCAAGAGCGATCAACAAGAAACACATCAGCGCGGCCAAAGAGGCGGCCAGGCGGCGGCACTCCCTGTCCGAGGATCGAGTGCACGAGGCGGTTGAAGACGGCATCATCCGGATTCAGACCGAAGGGTCGGCCATCGGGCGGGTCAACGGACTGGCTGTGTACGACGTCGGCCACCATCGGTTCGGGCGGCCGTCGAAGATCAGCGCCCGGATCGGTATTGGGCGAGAGGGTGTCATCAACGTCGAGAGGCAGGCCGGGCTGTCCGGTCCGAGTCATGACAAGGGCATTCAGATTCTGACCGGTTTCCTCCGGGGGACTTTTGCTAGGACCGTTCCCCTGTCGATGGCCTGTTCGGTGACCTTTGAACAGAGTTACGGCGGGGTCGACGGTGATTCTTCCTCCTCCACCGAGATCTACGCCATCGTCAGTGCGTTGGCCGATCTTCCCCTGCGCCAGGATGTGGCGGTCACCGGTTCGGTCGATCAGTACGGAGCCGTCCAGTCAATCGGGGGTGTCAACGAGAAGATTGAGGGGTTCTTCCGGGTTTGCGAGAGTCGGGGGCTGACCGGGACCCAGGGCGTAATGATGCCAGCCTCGGATGTCAACGATCTCCACCTTTCGGAGGCGGTCGTCAAGGCAGTCAAGGCCCGCCGTTTTACCATCTGGGCCGTTGAGTCGATTGAGGAGGGGATTGAGCATCTGACCGGTATGCCGGCGGGAACCCAGGACGAGAACGGGCGTTGGAGTCCGGAGTCCGTCTTCGGAAGGTGCCAGGAACGCCTTGAGGAGATGGCCCGGTTGTTTCGGAACGCCGGAAAGCAGGAGAGTAACGGGGATGATTCCGACGATACCAAGGATGATGAGGAGACCGGCGATCCAAAGACCCCTTCTGTGGAGTAAATTGAGAACAGGTCTTTGTGACGTGACACACAAACACGAAACCGATTTGACATCTGTGCAGGAGCGGTGAAACAATCCCTTGGGGAAAAATACGTCTGCACGCCTCCTGGAGGGCCAGAGCGAATGGCAAAGAGAATCCACACGGTCATCATCGTCCCGCACGGTAAGGCCGATTTCATCAAGTTCTCCTTCTCATCGCGGACCTTTTTAGCCATTGCCTCGGTGGTTGTTGTGGCCGTGATCCTCTCGATCATTGATATTGGTTTTACCGGGAGTGCCGTAGATCGACGGCTCGATGTTCAGCGACTCGAGACCGAGAATGAGGAGCTGGCCCGAGTCAACCAGGAGCTCGAAGGAACCATTGCCGTGGTTCAGCGGCGACTGGATGAGTTCGAGGAGCGGACCTCGCGCCTCGCGTTGGCGGCCGGTATGGTCGGTGAAAGCGGAGAGCCGATGTTGTCGGAGGGGCAGATACCGCCGATGAATGCTGGTGGTCCATACACTCGCCAGCCCGGTGATGTTCGGACCTTGAGGCTTCAGGGAGATATCATCGCTCAGCATCTGGCGAGTCTGGAAGAGGCCATTGCCGATCAGGAGGAGAAACTTTCCTCCACTCCGACCATTGCTCCGGTTATCGGGGTCATTACAGATGGATTTGGCAGCCGGAAGGACCCGTTCACCGGTCGGCGAGCCTACCATCACGGTCTGGACCTTTCCGGGCGCAGGGGTACACCGATCAAGGCGCCTGCCGACGGTGTCGTCGTCTTTGCCGGGCGCAAGGGTGGCATGGGCCGAATGATTAGGATCTCCCACGGTTTTGGCTATCAGACGGCCTATGGGCATTTGGACAAAATCCTGGTTGAGCCGGGACAAGACGTTCATCGGGGTGATGAGATTGGGCTCTTGGGGAATACCGGACGCTCGACCGGCCCGCACCTTCATTACGAAGTGCTCAAGGATGGGCGGTACGTCAATCCCCTGTATTACATCCTGGATGCCTATTGAGAGCTGTCAGCTATTAGCTGAGTCTTCGTAGGGGAGGGGTTCATCCCCTCCCGAGACCCCACGACCACGCCCCCTGTCTTCGTAGGGGAGGGGTTTATCCCATACGCGTTAACCTAAGAAAACGC
>CAYSHZ010000193.1:0-7390 GCA_964430905.1 uncultured Thermoanaerobaculia bacterium
CGCTATGGAGTGTTCCTGCATCACTGGGAGAAATTGTGTCACAGAAAGGGAGAAAGACGCGAACAGAAAACCAGGTTGGCCAAATCTGTATAGATCTCCGGCCAAGGGAACCGACGCCAAGGAACGAGGGTCCGGAATTCCTGTTACTGGAAATGAACGGAAACTCCAGGCTTGCGTTTCACTCAGTTTCTTGCATTCTGGCTTGTCCGCCTTGGCTGTTTCGACTCCAAAGGAACCGTTCTTCTCTTGACAAACCGACTGCCACAGAAGTATTCAGTTGGAGGAGAAGTCGAGATTTGAGAAGTCATGAAGCCATCGCCACGTTCCGTTCCCAGTCCTTCGGGCCGCCGACCTTTCGGGTTTCAACGTTGGGGCCGACCAATGGCTACAAGGACCCGGAACGGATGAGCGCAGGTTCCATTTGAATCTGATGACTGGTTGTCGAAGATCGAAGGGTAGGCCCAGATATTTGTTGATAGCCTTGGAGGCGTTTTCGGCAACCGGTATCATGACACACAAAGGAGTGACAATGAGACTTTGGCGAATTTTTGGATTGGCAATATTCTTCGTTTCAATACTGAAACCTGTTATGGCACGGAATTGTGAACTCCATATTCCTGATCACGTCCATTTTGATGTTGATGGGGTGTTGCAGGCGAAGATCTTCAGATCGCTGGATGAGTTGTTTGTCGATATTGAAAACGATATTGAGAAATCACCATTGGTACGCCGAGATGGCTATCTTCTGAACATCGAATATTTCAAAGAACTTGCGGGAATCAAATTTAAAAAGGGATACCCTGATCAGGATAACTGTAGTAACGAACTCATAAATATCTTTGAGATCGCGGCAAATCAGTATATGCTGAAAGTGGCGTATATTGGACATACGAATACGAATAGTTACCCAGTTGTCAATATGATCTGTTCGATAGCTGCATATATTGACAAGGACAAAATCACATTCTCTTCACCGTTATCATATAGGACAAAGGACTGGGAAAGAAAACAAATTGGCAGCATTCTTTATCATTATAAGGGCGGTTTTGATGTGTCGGAGGCCAAAGCATTTGAGAGAGTATCAGTGGGGATGGCCAACAGTCTTGGGTTGACCCCATTGAAATTGGAATTCTATAAGTGTGACAACTTTCAAGAGGTTCTTTCAATCATCGGTTTTGACTATGATCTCATCTATAATGGAAAAGCCAAAGAGAGTTGGATTATTGGAAATACGATATTCCAAGGTTTTAATAACGAGAAATTCTCACACGACATCTTTCATGTTTATACATCCAAGATTGTTGACAGAAAACACCGCAACTGGACCGCAGAAGAGGGTATCGCATATAGTTGGGGGGATGCCTATTACCCGAAACGCAACGGAGAGATCATCACAAGGGATGAATTGATGAGTGTGTTGGTAAATTATCTGGAGGCTAATCCTGACACTGATTTGTTGGGTCTATTTGAAAACAGAACTGGTCTCTTTTCTGATATTTCTCCCAGAGTCAAAGTGAAATCCGTCATTTCGAGCCTGATTTGCGATGAAGTTCAGAAACAGAATGGGAATGAAGGGATCATTAGATTGATTACGTGCGGAAAGGGTGACGATAAGTTCTTTGGGGCGGTTGACGAGTTAATTGGGTTGAATAGGTCGAATTTTAACAGGGAGGTAATGAGACTCATTGAGAAATTTGACTAGTTCATGGATTATAATCCTCGGTGTCGTTGGTCCAAAAGTTTACAGTGCCGCTTTTCTCTGGGGCAGTGCAACCAGAGAGACGGGCGTTCAAGCGACGGCATGTTCATCGTCTTTGGGTACGTTGTGGCTCTTGTGTGGTTGGAGGGCGTCAATGGCGTCGATCGTGTTCGTCATGCCTTAGCGCCAATTCGGCTCGGTTCTTCCGGCTTCGCTACAATGGCCGTCCGCTGAAGGGGAGGTATTGATGGATTTTGAACTCAACCAGGACCAGATGGCAATCCGGGACATGGTGCGGGATCTGGCTCGCACGGAGATCGCGCCCAATGGCGTCGACTGGGACGAACGTCAGCATTTTCCCAAGGAACTCTTCACCAAGATGGGTGAACTGGGCTTGCTGGGTATCGTGATTCCGGAAGAGTACGGTGGCGCTGGACTTGGCTATGTCGAATATGCGGTAATCCTCGAAGAGATCAGTGCCGCAGACGGTGGCGTAGGTCTTGGCGTGGCCGCCCATAACTCCCTGTGTACCAACCACCTCTATCAGTTTGGTTCGGAGGAGTTGAAACGGGAGTTCCTTCCGAAGCTGACGTCTGGCGAGTGGATCGGCGCCTGGGGTCTGACCGAGCCTGGCGCAGGCTCCGATGCCGGTGGGACTCGAACGACAGCGGTCCGGGAAGGGGACGAGTGGGTCCTCAACGGGTCGAAGAACTTCATTACGCACGCGACGGTCGGCAACTGCGTTGTGGCGGTAGCCAGAACCTCCCGAGAGAGTGACCATCACGGGATCTCGGCGTTCTTCATTCCCTTCGATCGTCCCGGTGTCGGTCCGGGCAAGAAGGAGAACAAGCTGGGGATGCGCTGCTCGGATACCTCGTCCCTGGTATTTGAGAACTGTCGAATTCCGGCAAACTATCTGCTCGGTGAGGAAGGTGACGGATTCGTCCAGGCAATGAAGATCCTCGACGGAGGCCGGATTTCGATTGCCGCCCTGTCCGTGGGCATCGCCAGGGGCGCCCTGGATGCGGCCCTGGAGTATTCAACGGTTCGTGAGCAGTTCGGCCGTCAGATTGCATCCTTCCAGGCGATCAGACACAAGTTGGCCAACATGGCGACCGAGGTTGATGCCTCCCGGTTGTTGATCATGAGAGCGGCGGTCAAGAAGGATCGTGGAGAAAATTCGACGCTGGAGTCGGCGATGGCCAAGGTCTACGCCTCCGAGGTGGCGGTCAGGACGGCCGAGGAGGCCATCCAGATTCATGGGGGCTACGGTTATACCAAGGACTACCCCGTGGAGAGAGCGTGGCGTGATTCCAAGTTGTGCACCATCGGCGAAGGAACGTCCGAGGTCCAGCGTCTGGTCATTGCACGGGAACTCCTCAGACGCATGGTGCCGTTCGGTGTGTCCAAGGATGCGGGTACAACCTGATGGAGAAACCCGTTCTGGACCACATTGGAATCGCCGTTTCCGGGCTCGAGGAGGCACTGCCGTTCTACGAGGCCTTGGGCCTGGTCGTGACCGGTACGGACGAGGTCCCGGAGCAGGGTGTCAGGGTGGCCTTCCTGCCGGTCGGTGATGGACGGTTGGAGCTGTTGGAGCCGACGGGCCCCGAGTCACCGATTGCCAAGCACATTGAACGACGCGGGGCGGGACTCCACCACGTCTGTCTTCGGGTCGACGATATCGAGAAGGCAATGGCGGAACTCAAGGCCCAGGGGTTCCGGCTCCTTTCAGAAGAGCCCCAGCCCGGGGCTCATGGATGTAGAGTGTGTTTCGTTCACCCCAAGTCAACCGGCGGAGTGCTGTTGGAGTTGTCCGAGCACGCCTCTCCCGCCGATAATGGCTGACAGCTGAGAAACTAGTAAACTCCGGGAAACCCGGGTGGGGATGAGCCCAGTCCCGATTTTTCTTTGTAGGGGAGGGGTTTATCCCCTCCCGTTCTTCGACTGTTCGGCCACATTGGTACGGGGGAGGCATCTCAGTAAGTGCCTCAGCTGATCGCTATCCGTTCAAGACGGGTTAGACTAGGCCGATGAGCGTCTTGGAAGCTGGAGAGATCGTCATTGTCCATTGCCGGGAGCCCAAGGAGAAACTCTGGGGATTGCTGCAACGGTTGGATGGTGTCGGTATCGCCCTGAGGGGCATGGACCTGGGGGCTGTCGAGGATTGGCTCCGGCAAGAGGCTCGCGGGGGGGAACGACTCTTGACGCCCTCGACCTTCTTCATTCCCATGCGCCGCGTTCAGCGAATCGATCTTGACGAGGCTGTTGGCCCGGTTCCCGCCTTTGCGACACGCTACCGAGAGATCGCGGGGGGCGATGTTCGGGATGCCCTGGCGCCGGCCGAGGGCGGCGACCAGTCGTGATGATGAAGTCTGTCTTCAGGATTTCGGTCGGCGTCGTGATCCTCTTTGGAAGCATCACGTTGGCGGCCCAGTCATACCGTGGCAACGTCGAGGTTGAGGCTGTAGTCCTCCCTGTGACCGTTCGAACCAGGGGCGGCAGGGTGGTCTCGAAAGTCTCACGAAAGGATTTTCGACTGAAAGTAGACGGCCTGTCGGTTCCCATTCGTGATCTCAGCCGCGAGGCCGACCTGCCCCTGGCTTTGGGGTTCATCCTGGACACCTCTGGCTCGATGATGGGGCGGAAGCTGCGAGCAGGCCAGAATCTGGCACGGGCATTCCTGAGGGAGCGACGGCCGGACGACCGCCTGGCTCTGTGGACTTTCGGAGACGATCGGGTTTTGGAACGCTTTCCCTTCGGGATGAGTTGGTATCTCCTACCACGGGTGCTGGAGACCCTCAAACCGTGGAGCACGACTGCTCTGTATGACATGATTCGGCGTGTCCCGGATGTCATGGAAAACGCACGCCATCCACGGAGCGCCGCGATTCTGGTGACCGATGGAGTGGACAATGCCTCGAAGATGACGGCTGAGGAGGCCGGGAAGCTGGCCGAGAACCTCCAGACGCCAATCTACGTTCTGGGGGTCGAGCCACCTCCGAGGGCCGAAGGCCAGACGGGACTGTCATACGAGGAGATCCTGACAATCATTGCCGAGGGCTCCGGCGGTTACTACCGGCGCATTCCTCGTCTCGACCGGATGCCCGAGGTGACCCGTGCCCTCCTGGAAGAGCTCTCAACCCGCTATATCCTGACCTTCGAGACCTCAGGCATCGGCAAGCGCTCCTGGCGCCCCGTCGAGGTGACGGTCAAGGGCTACGACGTCACGGTCAGGAAGGGCTACGTGGGGACGCTGCCTTAGGAGCTGTCAGCTATCAGCTCTCTAAAGACAATGACGCTGCCTCCCTTGGGAATGACGCTGACCCGGGCGCCTGTCGCCTCGTTGGAGATTGAGGGGCGATCACCGACGGTCAACGGTGTGTTTTCGACGGGCCAGCGGACGCCTTCGAGGGTGACACGGGCGCCGGGATCGAAGGTCCAGAAGGACCAGGTCTCTCCGGGTTGGGCTTCGAGGTCAAGAGCGGAATCGGTGGCCAGAACAGTCTCGGTCTCGGAGATCAGCTTCAACCGAGTGCCCCGGGCCTCGCGGGCGAGTACCCCGAGATTTCCGATCGTGTGGTCCACACGGCCGCCGAGGGCGCCCAGCACGATCAGACGATCAACGTCCGGCCGGTCGAAAGCAAGATCAAGAGCCTTTTCGAAGTCGGTCCTGTCCTGGTCCGGTCGGTGGATGATGTTGCCCTCTCCAATCCATGCTCTGGTCTCGGGATCAATGCTGTCCAGATCGCCGATGACCGCGTCGGGTCGGAGCCCCAAACGGGCAAGGGCGTTGGCGCCGCCATCTGCGGCCAATACCAGAGGCGCCTCAAGGGCGTACCGGGCCAGGCCTTCGGTCCATCGTAGATCGCCGTTGAGCACCAGGACTGGAGTTGCCGATTCCATCAGTAGATAGTAGCGCGACCAGAGGATCAGTTTCCCTATGCAATTCGTTCGATGAATTGCCGTGCAAAAATGAACCGTCCAGTATACACTAGGAAGGTGAGTACTGCAAAGAAATACCCCCAACAGGTCCAAATCCACCAGTCTCACAGCCCCCATGCCGGTCCTGCCGGCCGGTGGGCTCAACACCGAGGAGTGCTATGCGATTCGAGGCTCAGCCGGAATTCGACAGCTTTTCATCATCGTCTTTCGATACGCCGACCCGGAGTCCGAAGAATGAGGACTCGACGGCTTTTGCCCTGTCCGGGACACTCTACGTTCCCGATACGTCGGCGCTGATCGAGAACCCCGACGCTCTCGACCGCCTCTTGACTGACGGCAATGTTGTCATACTGATGCACCAGGTTGTCGAAGAGCTCGGCGGATTGCAGGCATCGCGGTCCAAGTCCGAGGGAGTTCGTCATGCGGCTCGTCAGGCGATGCGCAAGCTGTTGGAGTTTCGCAACGCGGGCGTCATTCACCAGGGGATCGAGCGCCTGATCAGTGGAGAGGCCGATCCGGAGGATTTCGAACCCACTCCGGGGGGCGGGCTGCTGGCCTGGGAACCGGATGCCGTGGTTGTGCCGCCGTACGAGAAGGACACGGGGGACAATATCATCCTGGCGGGGGCGCGTACCCTGGGTGACCAGGTGGCGCTGAGACTTTCCGACCTCAACGAGGTTGTGGTGATCTCGGAGGACTCCAATCTTCTGCTCAAGTGCGATGCGGTTGATGTTGCTGCGGAGAACCTCCGCTACGGCAAGGTCACGCTGGACCGGGTCGAACAGGTCTTCAGAGGTGTCGAGGAACACGACGTTGAGCATGAAGCCCTCGAGGCCTTCGCCGAAAGCGGGCCTCCCGGCGAACGGTATCTGGACTTCGACGAGGTCCCCGGACTTGAGGATCGAGATGTTCCATGGAATCTCGGGGTTGTCCTCCGATGTGGAGAGGATGTCATTGTCACCCGGGCCAACCCTGGCGAGGCACGGCTGGAAGATCTGCGCTACGGACAGTATTGGGATCGAAAGCGCGAGGTCTACCGGCCGAGGCCGATTCTTGGGTTCTCGCCTCGGGACCCATATCAGGTCTTGGCGATGGAATTCCTGCTCGATCCCGAGGTTCAGTTGGTGGTAGTTGATGGTCCGGCGGGTTCCGGCAAGACTCGAATGCTGGTGGCGGCGGCACTCTACATGATGGGTGGGCAGCCGACCAGGCACCGGGTCTCGCCCCAGTCGGAGCCCCTCTATCCCGACTACGGTTATGACAATGGGCTGATGCTGTTACGTCCCGAGCATGCCTCAAGCCAGTACGAGTTGGGTTTTCTTCCCGGTGACTTCGAGAGCAAACTGAGTCCATGGCTCGAGCCCTTCTTCCAGGCGATGCGGTCGATCGGTTTCCTCAACGAGCACGATTTTCTTGGTGACCTTCAGGTAACCGATCGGTTGACGATGCTCTCGACCTCGATGCTGCGCGGTCTGGATATCGAGAGGTCGATCGTGCTGGTCGATGAGCTGCAAAACGGTGACCGCCATCTGGCGAAGACCTTGATGAGCCGCTTCTGTGCCACTTCGAAGGTCGCCCTGGCGGGGTGCCTCGATCCGGTGCAGATTGACAATCCATACGTCGACTGGCGTTCCAATGCCCTGACCCGGATCAAGGAGACCTACAAGGCCTTCGGCCGCGAAGTAGCCCAGGTCCGCCTTGAGTACAACTACCGGGGACCAATCTCGACTCGGGCGGATCGGCTTT
>CAYSHZ010000194.1:0-5611 GCA_964430905.1 uncultured Thermoanaerobaculia bacterium
GCTCAAGACCGGCAAGGTCAAAGGCATTCGTTTTTCGACCCTGGACGCCATCTGCCGCGAGTTGGATTGCCAGCCCGCGGACATCCTGGAGTACCTCCCGGAATTTGTGTAACTCTATTGGTAAGCACAAAAGGAGTCAGCCGTGGAAAACACATCAAAAACGAACGAATTCTCGATGGCCGGATGGCTTGCGATCGCCGCCGCAACGCTGACCCTGCCAATGTTTGCGCTCAGTATCGGCCTTGACATCGTTGCCAAAAGGGAGCCCGAGATGATCTCGGCGCTCCTCCCGCCCTACCTGCTGGTTGTGGTCTGCCACACGGTCTTCAGCATCTACGCCTTCCTCAAATTCCGGACCCTGCTCAACCATCGACACGACTTTCATGATGTTGATCGGCTGATGACCGTCATCGTGGCCGGGATCATTATCATCACCCTGATTGCCGTTCCGGTCAGACTGCTCAACACCCTCGGCGATATCGGCCTCCCGATCATCCTGGGGTTTTTCGCCTTCCTCTTTGTCGCGGGCGTCATCATGGGCACCATCAGCATCATCTTCGCCCTGCGTCTCCTTCACCTGGAGTCCGACCTCAACGGCTTTCTGAAACCGTATGCCTACCTGACGATTGCCGCCGCCGCCTGCTTTGCCCTGTTCATCACGGCTCCATTGGGCATGATCATCGATGCGATCGCCAACATCGTCCTGGCAATGATCTTTCTCAAGCCGGGGGCTGAACCGTCCCAGCCGGAATTCGTCTAATCAATGAAAGTCTGCCGATCATGCCTTTGGCCGCCGGAGGCCCAGTCGCTTGATCGTGCTGGCCAATGTACTGGGAGGGAGACCAAGGCGCTCGGCAGCTCCACCGCTGCCGGCAAGACGACCACCGGACTCGTTGAGGATCTGGAGGATTTTCAGGGCCTGGGCCTGCTCCAGCGGACGAAGCCCTTCCGGAAGTCGGTATCCCTCGGGCTGATCGACTGGGAGGGAGACTGTCGACGAAGTGACCTCCCGTTCGTGGCCAAGCTCAACATGCTGGGCACCGATGGCATTACCACCGGCAAGGATCGCTGCGCGCTCAAGGACGTTGCCCAATTCGCGAACGTTGCCGGGCCATGAATAGCTTTCAAGGATGCGGATCGCACCTCCGCTGAGGGCCAACCCGGGCATGCCCAGCCGTTGCCTCAACCGGCCCAAGAGATGCTGCGCCAGCAGGAGAATGTCGCCGGAACGGTTCCTCAGCGGCGGCAGATGGACGGGGAAGGCGCCCAACCGGAAAAAGAGATCCCTTCGAAACCGTCCGGCAGCGCCATCGGCCTCCAGGTCGCGATGGGACGCCGCGACGATACGGACATCTACATGGAGGGTCGTCGTTCCGCCGATGCGTTCAAATGCACCCTCCTGGAGGACGCGGAGCAACATGGCCTGGGCCTCGGCGGGAAGTTCGGCCACCTCGTCCAGGAAGAGAGTGCCGCCGTCAGCCAATTCAAAACGCCCCGCTCTTCGGCGCTCAGCACCGGTGAATGCGCCGCGCTCGTGGCCAAAGAGCTCTACCATGGCCATGTCCCTGGAGAGAACGGAGCAATTGACCGCAAGAAAGGGCCGGGGCGCTCGCGGCGACCACTGGTGAACGGCACGGGCCGCCTGTTCCTTCCCGCTTCCAGTCTCTCCGAGAAGGAGAACCGATGTGGGGGCGGGCGCCACCAGACGCAAGCGCTCAACAGCGTCGAGCCAGACCCGGGAGCGACCAACAAGCGCTGCACCGGTAGGCCCATCCGGCGCCAAATCTGCAGTGGCAGCCGCCAGCGACTCCAGATCATGGGTCAGCCGCTCGGAAGTCCTGCGCTCAGCAATGACCATGGCCGCCAATCGAGCAAATGCCCCTATTCCCCGAAGAAGACTCTCCGAAGAGAAGACCCCGCACTCGAGCACGTCGAGGGTCATGGCGCCTACCAATCGACCCTCGACCCTCAGGGGCACCGCCAGACACGAATGATCACCAGGCAGGGTGACAACCTCAACGTAGGGATCGGGCTCGTCATACTGAAGATGAGCGTCATCAAGAACCGTAGGAGCGCTTCCGGCCAGTGCGACACGCAGGGCGGGACGGATTCCAAGATGCACCCGCAGATGTTCAACCCGAGGGGAGGCCAAAGGACCGGCCGCCGCCAAGACCCGGAGTGTATCCTCGTTCTCCAGTTCCAGGACCGCTGCCAAGTCAGCCGGGACCAACTCGCGAACGGATTCCAGGATCGAGTTCAGCCAACTCATGATTGGAACACGATATCACGTTTTGAAACGAAATATCGTTAATAGTGCAACGAAATATCGTTTCAGCTCGAAACTCCGGCATCAAACAGATTCTAACTGTTTGAATTTAATCTCCTTAAAGAATTCAGGTCCCTTGGCACAAGTCCTGCAATGAACAGGAGTGCCACCGAGGTGGCCAGAACAAAGGAGATTGGCCATGAGAACGAATGATAAACCGAAACTGACCACCAACGCGGGCGCTCCTGTCGCCCACAACCAAGATGTTATGACCGCCGGCCCCCGAGGCCCCATGCTGCTCCAAGACGTTTGGTTTCTGGAGAAGTTGGCTCATTTCGATCGAGAGGTTATTCCCGAGCGAAGGATGCACGCCAAGGGATCCGGCGCCTACGGTACATTCACGGTAACTCACGATATCACCCGCTTTACCAAGGCCGGCGTCTTCTCTCAGGTGGGCAAGAAAACCCAACTCTTCGCCCGCTTCTCCACCGTTGCCGGCGAGCGCGGTGCAGCCGATGCCGAACGGGATATTCGAGGATTCGCCCTCAAGTTCTATACCGACGAAGGCAACTGGGACCTGGTAGGAAACAACACTCCGGTGTTCTTTTTGCGGGACCCCTTGAAGTTCCCGGACCTCAATCACGCCGTCAAGCGTGACCCCAAAACCAATCTTCGGAGCGCTCGCAACAACTGGGATTTCTGGTCCTCGCTCCCCGAGGCCCTGCACCAGGTCACGATCACAATGAGCGAGCGTGGGATTCCGTACTCCTACCGCCACATGCACGGTTTCGGAAGCCATGCCTTCAGTTTCATCAATGCAGAGAACGAGCGCGTTTGGGTTAAATTCCACTTTCGAAGCCAACAGGGCATCAAGAACTTGAGCGACGAGGAGGCAGCCGCCGTCATCGCAACCTGCCGAGAAAGCCACCAGCGCGATCTTTTCGACAGCATCGAAGAGGGCAATTTCCCCCGCTGGACCTTGTTCGTCCAGATTATGACCGAGAATGAAGCGCAGCGTTCTCCCTTCAACCCCTTCGACCTGACTAAGGTCTGGTTCCACAAAGACTTCCCATTGATCGAGGTCGGCGTCCTGGAACTCAACCGCAATCCGGAAAACTATTTTGCCGAGGTTGAGCAGTCCGCATTCAACCCGGCGAACATCGTACCCGGCATCGGGTTTTCGCCCGATAAGATGCTCCAGGGCCGCCTCTTCTCCTATGGCGACGCCCAACGGTACCGCCTTGGAGTCAACCACCACCTGATTCCCGTCAACCGGCCCCACTGCCCGGCAAATTCCTATCACCGGGATGGCGCAATGCGGACCGATACCAACTTCGAAGGCACCCCGGGATACGAGCCCAACAGCTACGGCCTGTGGCAGGAGCAACCGGGGGCAGCCGAGCCGCCCCTCGCCCTCAAAGGTGCTGCCGACAACTGGAACTCCCGCGAGGACGACGATGACTATTTCACGCAGCCCGGCCTGCTCTTCCGGGCCATGAACCCTGCACAACGGGAGGTCCTTTTCGCCAATACTGCACGATCTCTCGGCGAGGCGCCCCGAGAGATCCAGATTCGCCACATAAGAAACTGTATGAATGCAGATCCAGCCTACGGCACAGGAATCGCGGATGCGCTTGGGATTCCCCTAAGCGAGGTGTCCTGAGAAATGTACATCCAGTTTCGGTCAGTTCAGCCGGAGTTTGCCGAACCAGGACCCAGGGAGAAATACCGGGCCTCCGGATGGTGCAAGACCATTGCCGAAACGCTGGCCTCCGGCGCCATCATCATGCCTTCGGTCAGTTCGACACCAATTTCCTCCGGGTGGAGCAGGTCGAAGAGGACCCGTTGGTCCTCCATGCCGGGCCACGCCGGATAGCCCGGGCTGAACCTCTTCCCACGGTAGCGCCCGGCCAGGAGGTCTTTGAGGTCGACTTCGGGAGGATCTTCGAACCCCCACAATGAACGCAGGCGGGCATGCACGAACTCCGCTGCAGCCTCGGCCGTTTCCAGGGCCAGTGCCTGAAGGGCATGGCTCCTCAGGTACTCGCCGGCATCCTTGGCCTCCTCGGCATGGCGACGAACTCCCTCTCCCGCCGAAACCACAAAGAAAGCGACCGAATCCCGGACCTGGCCTCCCGAAACAAAATCCGCCAGGCACAGGCCCTGTACTCCAGCCTGGCGTCCAAAAACCAGCCGATGGACCGGCGCCTCTCCCCCGGGTTCATAAAGAACGATGTCGTTCCCCGCAGTCTCGGCCTCGAAGAACTTCCAAACTGCTCGCACCCGCATCCAGGCCCTGGCATCGGATTGAACCTCCATCATCAATCGATGGAGTTCGAGGGCCTTGGGATCACCCTCGGCCAGCTTGCGCCTGACCGAACCCCGAAGGCCGAGGTGCTTGCCCAACAGCGTCTGGAGGTTGAGGAAGGGCCACACGGCGTCCAGTCCGAGATTCTGAACCCTTCGTTCTCCGGTTGGCGCCGGAAGGAGCTCAATCTGTGAGACGGGGACCTGTCTCCGCCGTTGCCGAACCTCGGTCGGTTCCTCCTGCACCATGGTCTCCAAGGCCGAATGTTCATCAAGAATCGTCCGGCGTTCGGCCGGATCCATCAGCCGGTTCATGGCATCCAGGCCGGCCATGGCGTCACTGCAGTAGAGAACGCCCGCTGCGAATGCCGGGGCGATGCGGGAGCGGACGAATCGTCTCGAAAGGGCCGCCCCTCCCACCAGAATCGGAATCTCAATACCCGCATTCGCGAGGTCCTCGGCGGTGGCCACCATCTGCTGGGCCGACTTGACCAGAAGGCCCGAAAGACCAATCGCATCCGGTTCGATTTCGCGAACGGCCTCGATCAGTGGTTCGGGTCCGATCTTGATGCCCAGGTTGACGACTCGATATCCGTTATTGGAAATGATGATATCGACCAGATTCTTTCCGATGTCGTGGACATCACCCTTGACCGTGGCCAGCACCAAGGTGCCCCGGGCGCCAGTCTCGGCCGAAGGCATGAATGGCTCGAGGAAAGAAACCGCCGCCTTCATGCTCTCGGCCGAGCGCAGAACCTCGGCGACGATCAACTGATTGGCATTGAAGAGGCGACCGACCTCGGCCATGCCGCTCATCAGGGGTCCGTTGATGATCTCCAGCGGGGTCGTTCCCTCGTCGAGCTTGAGCCTGAGATCAGCCTCCAGTCCTTCACGGCCACCCTCAACGATGTACCTGGACAACCTTTCGTCCAGGGGCAGTTGGGGTTTGACTTGGGGTGTCTCGGCAATCCCACGAAAATGGCCGACGATCGTCTCGACGTGGAGGCGATTGATGGCCGACCGTTGCTCCGCGCTCTG
>CAYSHZ010000194.1:5711-7322 GCA_964430905.1 uncultured Thermoanaerobaculia bacterium
CGACGATCGTCTCGACGTGGAGGCGATTGATGGCCGACCGTTGCTCCGCGCTCTGGTGCCTCCAGTCGGTCGGGGCCAAAGCCAGGGTCCCCTCGTTTGGCGGCCTGTTGAACAGAAGATTCTCGGCCATCTGCCGCTCGGCCTCGTCCAGGGTTGCGTAGCGCTGCAGTCTCTCGGTATTGACGATTGCCAGGTAGAGACCGGCCCGGGTCGCATGATAGAGGAAGACCGAGTTGACAACCTCGCGGGCTGCCGGTGGTAGTCCGAAGGAGACGTTGGAGATCCCCAGAATCGTGCGGCACCGGGGAAAGGTCTCCTTGACTAGGCGAAGACCCTCGATGGTCTCGACCGCCGCCCCCAAGTAGTTCTCGTCACCAGACCCCACCGGAAAGACCAGGGGGTCGAAGATCAGATCGCCCTCGGTCAGGCCATAAAGCGTCGTCAGCAGGAGGTGGCTTCTCTCGATCACCTCGAGCTTCCGCTCTCGGGTGAAGGCCATGCCCTGGTGGGGATCCTCGTCAATGGCGCCGACAACCACTGCGGCGCCGAAGCGGCGCAGCAGGGGGCAGATCTCTTGAAACTTCTTCTCGCCGTCTTCAAGGTTGATGGAGTTGACGATCGCTCGACCCTGACAATAGGTCAGGGCCAACTCGATCGCCGCCGAATCTGTCGAATCGATCATCACCGGGGCCCGGACCCCCCGAATCAGGCGCTGATAGAACGCCTCGACGTCGGACAGTTCGTCACGATCGGTCGTCATCAGGCAGACATCGACGATCTGGGCCCCGTCGGCCACCTGGCGACGCGCCACCTCAGCCGCCTCCTCCCATTTCTCCTCGGAAATCAGGCGCTTGAATTTCCTCGATCCGATGATGTTCGTGCGCTCGCCGACCAGCAGAGGCCTGGTGTCGTCGGTGGACTCCACCACATCGATGCCCGAAAAGAAGACGCGGGAGGATCGTTTCGCGGGAATCCTCCGGGGGCACTTGCCCTCGACCATGGCTGCAATGGCGGCAATATGGCGATCAGTCGTGCCACAACACCCGCCGACGATATTGAGCCAGCCGTGATCGGCAAAGCGCGCCAGGGCTGTTGCCAGGTTCTCGGGGGTCTCGCTGTAGCGACCGTCCTCGTCGGGCATGCCGGCGTTGGGATAGCACAGCAGGGCGCCTGGGACGATCGAATGCAGCGACCTCAGGTGGTCAGTCATGGCTTCGGGCCCGGTCGCACAGTTGAGGCCCATGCCGAGGAGACCGAAGTGGTCCAGGGAAATGGCGAAGGCCTCGGCGCCCTGCCCGGCCAGCATGGTCCCCTGGGGCTCGATGGTGCACGAGACCATGGTTGGTCTGTGCAGGTCCGCCTCGGAACAAACGGCATCGACGGCGATCAGCGCCGCCTTGGTGTTGCGCGTGTCCTGGCAGGTCTCGACCAGGAAGAGATCGACGCCTCCCTCCAGCAGACCGCGAGCCTGGAGGGCAAAAGCCTCAACCAGTTCCCCGAATGTCACACCGCCGGTGACCGAGATCGCCTTGGTCGTGGGGCCGATGGAGCCGGCAACGAACCGCGGGCGCCCGGAGCCGGAGTATTGATCGGCGACCTGCCGAGCCAGTT
>CAYSHZ010000195.1:0-4324 GCA_964430905.1 uncultured Thermoanaerobaculia bacterium
TTTGGTCGTGGCCGGCTCGACGGCCGTCCGGTGATCAGTGAGAACCCGGGAAATCGTCGAGCCGTCCGTCCTTGCTTCGAGCGCGGCGAAGGCCCCTGTCGTTCCACGACTCAGGAAAGCTTGCCACACCGCCTCCCGGTATGACGGGATGTCCAGCCTGAAGTTGGATAAACCAACCAGTGCTTGGCGCAGCAGTTTGATGCGCCGACGGGCTTCTCGAGCGTCGACCATTGCGGTGCCCTGATAGGGAGTGTAGGGCTTTGGAATCAGAATGGATGCCCCGGCGTGGAGGTGACCGATGCGGCCCCTTGGCCGTCCATGCTTCAGCATGATTTCATGGGTCGCTCGCAACAGGGAGGCAATCGAGAGAATGTCGTCGTCGGTCTCTCCGGGAAGACCCAGGATGAAATACATCTTGAGGTTTTCGATACCACAACGCTGGGCGGTCTCGACCGCTTCGAGAATGCGGTCATTCGCGATCGACTTATTGAGTTCCTGTCGCAATCGGTCGGAACCCGTTTCGGGAGCGATCGTGACTGACCGTGCCCCTGATGCGGCGAGGGGTGTCAGAACCTCAGGCACCATTGCGGGAATTCTCAGTGACGACAGAGCGACATCGAGGTCGAGCTCCTGACACCGCTGCAGAATAGCTGCAAGATCGGGGTGATCTCCGACCGCGGTCGCGATGAATCCAACTCTCCGAGTCACCTCGGAGAGTTCGTCAACCCTTGCCATAATATGATCAACCGGATACGTCCGGAGCCGGCCAAAGTTGTAACTGACCCAACAGTAGTTACATTTTTCCGGGCAACCACGGGACATTTCGATCAGGCCCCGATTGGCATACTCCGTGTTGGGCGTGACGATGTGCGATGCGGGAACATCAAACGCCATCACCATATGGCGATCACGCTTCTCCAGTCTTCGACGTCTGCCCGTTGGGTGTCCGCGTTGGTCGAGGTGATGCTTTGGGACGAAGAATCCTTCCATGGAGGCCAGATCTTCCAAGAGTCGGGAACGATCAGGGCACTGCTTGACCGCATGAAGGAGCTTGGGTAAGAGGATCTCTCCGGCGCCGAGACAGAATACGTCGACACAGGGAGACAGGGGCAGAGGGTTGATGGAGGCGATTGCGCCTCCGACAACGATCAGGGGTGCGCGGGCGTTCCGGTCTTTGGCGCGACGGGGAATTCCAGCGCGATCGAGAATGGTCAGAAGGTGAACCGCATCCAGCTCAAAAGAGCAGGTGAAGGCCAGTATGTCCATCGACCCCAGAGGAGACCCATGTTCGAAAGTCTTTCCTCCGGGAGTCTCGTCAAGATAGAAACGATCAACACCGACATCGTCCTCACGGGCCGCCAACCTGGTGATCCATTGGTGTGACAATGAACTCAGGGCTACTCGATAGCTATTGGGGAAGCCGATCGCCAGACGAATCCTGCCATGGGGTGAGGTTTCGACCAGTCGCCGTTCCTCGCTGAGTAGACGGTGGGCGTTGGAGATACCGTTCATGGGCACGAGATGAGCATAGGACATCCAAACACCGAACGGGAAGAATTTGACACAAAGGGCATTCTTCCCTTCACAGGAACTCCGGTCGGCGCTACACTGTGCTTTCGGCGAATGAATCGCCGAGTCAAACAGAATGAATTTTTCCGATCAACGCCAACCCTCCGTGCCCCCCATCATTGCCATCGACGGCCCCGCCGGCGCGGGGAAATCGTCGGTCGCCATTCGGTTGGCCGCGGAACTCGGCATCCCGTATCTGGACACTGGCGCGATGTATCGGGCTGTTGGGTTGATGGCCTTGAGGGAAGGGTGGCAGCCCCCGCTGGATCCGGCGGTTCATGGACCTGAGATTGCAGGTCTCGCCGAGGGTAGGCTTCGGCTCGAACCGGGGCCGGACCAGATGCGTGTCTTCATCGATGATGTCGAGGTGACCGACGAGATTCGTTCTCCGGAGTGTTCGGAGATGGCCTCGGCGGTATCGGCTCTTCCCGAAGTACGGCGGGCTTTGGTTCCCGAGCAGCGAAGAATGGGGCTCCTCAATGGGGGCGTCATGGAAGGCCGGGATATCGGATCGGTGGTATTCCCTGATGCGACTCTCAAAGTCTATTTGGATGCATCAGCCGAAGTCAGGGCGATGCGGCGCTACGAGGAACTGACGGCGCGGGGCCTTGAGGTTGTTTTTGAAGAGGTCCTTGGTGATCAGATTCAACGGGATCTCAGGGACTCAAGCAGGGAGGATTCGCCGCTTGTCGTTGCCCCTGGGGCGGTTGTCCTGGATACCTCGAGCATGAACCTCGACGAAGTGGTTGAGCGCCTGAAAGGGCTGTTTTCCGAGCTCAGTGACGTCAGCGGTCCCGGGAAGGGAACCCTGGGTGCGGAGAATACTATTGAAAATCCCAGAAAGCTTGACAGCAGTGTGGGTTACACCGTAAGGTCACCAAACCATGGTGAATCGGATGCGTTAAAGGTGCGTCCGGCCAATAAGGAGAGCGTCTTGAACATGGACCTAGAAATCAACGGAACGAATGGCGGCGGGGAGGACACCGAACAGCTGTCTATGGAACAACTGTTGGAGATGGAAACCTCCGTGCAATCCCTCAAAGAGGGCGAAGTGGTGCGCGGAACGGTTGTAGCCATCAGCAACGACGAGGTGATGGTTGACATCGGCTTCAAGTGTGAAGGTACGGTGCAACTGGCGGAAATCCTTGATCCAGAGACAGGCGAGCCTGCCCTCAAGGTGGGCGAGGAATTCGATGTGTTCGTCGAGAGGATCGATGCGATGGAAGGTCGCGTCTACCTCTCACGTGATCGTGCTGCCCGGTTGAAGATCTGGACGGTCCTGGAAGACGCGTTCAAAAATGAGGAGACCATTACCGGCAAGGTGCTGGAGAGGGTCAAGGGCGGTTTGGCTGTCGACATTGGGATTCGTGCATTTTTGCCGGGATCTCTGGTTGATATTCGGCCCAACCGTCGGCTTGAGGATTACATCGGCCAGGAGATCGAGAGCAGGATTATTTCCTTCGATCGCCGTCGGTCGAACGTCGTGCTCTCCAGGAAGGCACTGCTTGAGGTCGAGGTTTCCAAGATCAAGGAAGAGACCATGGCCGGCCTGGAAGAAGGCATGTTGGTCACGGGTGCCATCAAGAACATCACCGACTACGGAGTTTTCGTTGATCTGGGTGGGCTTGACGGCCTGCTCCACATTACGGATATTTCCTGGGGTCGGGTCGGACATCCCAATGAGTACTTCAAGGTCGGTGACGAGGTTGAAGTAGTCATCCTCCGGTTTGATCGCGAGAAGGAGCGGGTGTCACTGGGATACAAGCAGCGTTTCGAAGATCCCTGGATCATGGTTCCGGAGAAGTACCCGGTTGGGAAACGCGTATCCGGCGAGGTTGTCAGCGTAGTTGACTATGGAGCCTTCATCGCTCTGGAAGAGGGTGTCGAGGGTTTGATTCATGTCAGCGAGATGTCGTGGACAAAGAAGATCAAGAATCCGCGCTCGGTGATTGAAATCGGTCAGGAAGTCGATGTCGTCGTATCGGAGGTTGATTCCGAGAAGAGGCGTTTGTCCCTGTCCTTGCGGGCGACCGAGCCCAATCCCTGGGAAACCGTTGCCGATACCTACCATGTCGGCAGCAGGGTCAAGGGGATCGTCAGGAATTTGACCGACTTCGGCGCATTCGTTGAGATCGTTCCCGGAGTGGATGGTCTGGTTCATATTTCGGACATGTCCTGGACCCGGCGTATCAGCCATCCTTCCGAGGTTGTGCAGAAAGGCCAAGATGTCAATGCGGTTGTGACCGCTGTGGACGTCCCGAACCAGAGGATCTCCCTGTCGATGAAGGAACTTCTCCCCAACGAGTGGGAGGAGTACGCCAACTCTCATGGAGTCGGCAACCAGGTACCCGGCAAGGTGACCAATATCACGGATTTCGGGGTCTTCATTGAATTGGCGCCGGGCGTAGAGGGTTTGTGCCACATCTCTGAGTTGGATCGGTCCGAGGGTCATTCTCTTGAGGAGATCTACACTCCGGGTCAGAAAGTCCGGTGCCGCATTCTTCGAATTGACTGGAATGAGACACGGATCGGTCTTTCGATGCAGAGTGTTTCGCAGGATGATGCCGATGAAGCCTATGAAGAGACTGCGGATGGTGTTGGTGCCAATACGGCCATGGCTGCAGCCCTGAGGGCGGGTGGAATTCTGGCTGAGGATGAAATCGAGAAGGCAACGGCCGGCGCTGAAACAGAAGCGGCGGTGGAAGGCGAAGCAGCGGGAGAAGAAACCGTAGCCGAGGCCGCTGACGTTGCTGAG
>CAYSHZ010000195.1:4424-7307 GCA_964430905.1 uncultured Thermoanaerobaculia bacterium
CATCAGGATGCAAAGGACGATTCCGAACCTGAGCCCGAAACGGCTCCTGAGGTCGAGGTGGAGCCCGAGTCCGCCAAGGCTGATTCGGAGAATCCCGTAACCGACGAGGACATCGCAGAGGAAGAACCTTCGGAGGCTGAGGTCCCCGAGGTGATCGAAGAAGTTGCAAATCAGGATGAATCCGAGAAGGCTGGGGAGTAGGCTGGATTCCGAGAAGGAACAGGTACACTGTAACCAGAGATTTAATGGAGGGGACTGGGACATGACAATGACCAAAGCGGACTTGGTTGACCAAGTTGCCAACCAGGCTGATATTCCACGGAAGCAGGCTGATCAGGTCGTACAGGTTATTCTCGAGAGTATTACGGCCGCGCTTCTGCAGGGAGAGAAGGTCGAGTTGCGCGGTTTCGGTTCTTTTCGAATCCGTCAGAGGGGGCAGCGAATCGGGAGGAACCCCAAGACCGGCGAGAGGGTCGAGGTTCCGCCGAAGAAGATTCCTTACTTCAAGCCCGGAAAACATCTGCGGGAAACCCTGTTGAAGCTGTAAGGGTCTGAGATTTCGGTATCGAGAGGGCCCCAAGAGTGACCAAGAAAAGCCAAAAAGGTATTGAAGACCAAAAACAGCGACCGGAACAACCCGTTCCGGTCGGGTTGCTCGGTGTGGCGTGGCTGGTTCCCGGTCTGGGACATTTGATCCTGGGGAAGAAGTGGCGTGCGTGTGTCTTTTTTGCGGTGATTACGGCCGGCTTCATTACAGGAGTTCTCCTGGATGGTGAGGTTGGTGTTCCCCGAGCCGATAACCCTTTTTCGTGGCTGTCGACCTTCGCCTGTCTGGGGAATGGATTTCTCTACCTGGTACGGTTGATCTGGCTCAATGGTATCGGCCCGTTGCTGTCGAATCTTCCACTTGGGCTGGAGGGTGGAGGGGATCCGGTCAGTGCCGGATTTGGGTATGGAAAGACCTTCCTGATTACCGCAGGTTTGATGAATCTGCTGGCCGTTCTGGATGCTTCCGATATTGCTCGCGGGGCGAAGGACTGATGGATCATTTTTTCCTTCTCATCTGGCATGCCCTCCTGATTTCGGTGTTCTTCGCCTTTCTGTGGCGGACCGACAAGAAGGAACGAATCAACCTTTTTCTCAAGACGTTCTTGATCATGGTTGTCGGGGGTGTTCTCGTCGGTTGGTTGATGTATCCCTTCCCGTGAAGGTCAATCGGTCTGCTTCCCCTCTGGCGCGTGTTGTTCGGGTTCTTACGTTGGTGTATGCCATCATTCTGGTTGTCCTGGCGGTTATCCCACGGGTGGAAGGTCCAGGTTTCGGAGTGTCCGATTGGATTCTTCACTCCACGGCCTACGGAATTTTCGGCGGTCTGGTTGTAGTCTCGGTTCGAGATAAGTTCAAGGGCTCTGGCGGTATCGTCGTAGCGTGGGTGAGTGCGGTTGGCTTTGGCCTGGGCACCGAGTTCATGCAATTGCTTGTCCCATATCGGAGCTTTGAGTTCCGGGATGTTGTGGCTGATGGAATCGGTGCCTTGATTGTCATCGGGCTCGTGGCGATGGGCCGCCATATTCAGGGTCTCAGGGCAGGGACGGCATGAATCCCAGGATCATGCTGGTCGCCGGCGAGGTCTCGGGGGATATCCACGGGGCGAATCTTGTGATGGACCTCAAGGCACTGAAGCCGGACATAGAGGTTTCTGCGGTATGTGGTGAGCGTCTTCGAGCGACCGGAGCCCGGTGCCTGGCATCGATCGATGAGCTTGCCCACATGGGTCTCGTCGAGGTCCTTCGCGAATTGCCCAGGATTCGAGCGTTGATGAATCGGTTGGTGGCTGATGTTGAATCCAACAGGCCCGACCTGGCCGTCCTTGTCGATTCTCCAGATTTCAATCTCCGTTTGGCCCGTCGGCTGAAGAAGAAGGGTATTCCGGTTGTCCTCTATGTCTCTCCGCAATTGTGGGCTTGGAGGAAGGGTCGAGTGAGACAGGTCCGCAGGCTCGCGCGCGAGGTTCTGTGTATTCTTCCCTTCGAGACCGGGTTCTACAAGCAGCACAGAGTTCCGGCGCGGTACGTCGGACATCCTTTGGTCGATGATCTTGAGCGAGAGGGACTCTTGGAGCTGAGCGATACCCGTTTTGCCAAGCGCTTGGCGTTGCTGCCGGGCTCCAGAACGATGGAGGTCCGTGCTCTTCTGCCTGCGATGTTGGGTGCATTGAAGCGTTTACCCCCGGAACTGGTCGATGATGTCGTCTTGATTGAAGCTCCAGGGATTGGCGGGGCAGTTGATGCGGTCCTCGGAGAAGATACACCGGACACCCGCATTCGAAGAGTTCGTGGAGACTCGAGACGGACGGTTCTTGCGGGCTCCGCCTTGGCCTTGACCGCCTCGGGGACGGCAACCCTCGAGTGTGCACTCCTTGGTGTTCCTATGGTCGTTGGCTATCGGCTCAACGCTTTCTCGTGGTGGTTGGCCAAGCTCCTGGTTGATGTGCCCCATGTTGCCCTGGTCAATCTGATCTTTGAGGGCAGGGCGGTCCCGGAACTGCTCCAGGATGACTGGAATCCGGAGGCTCTGGCGGATGCGGCCAGCAAGCTCCTGGTTACCAATGGGGCTGAACAACCAACGGCACTGGCAACGGTCCGAGAACGACTGGGAGATCCCGGCGCCTCGATGAGGGCGGCCAAGGCGATCCTGGGGCATTTACCATCGAAGTGCTTCGGGGGGCAACCTGGGGTGGAAGAGTAGGTACGCTGTCAGTCATCGGCTCTCAGCTGTCAATAATGGCTTCTCAGGGCGATACGCATCTCAATCCGAACAGAGCTCGTCGAGCACACTGGCAGACTGGCAGACTGACAGCCGACAGCTGATAGCCCATAGCCG
>CAYSHZ010000196.1:0-1103 GCA_964430905.1 uncultured Thermoanaerobaculia bacterium
TCAGTCTTGTCTCCGCCTCCCCTTCAATGAGAAGCGCAGGAGTCAGTCTTGTCTGACAATCTCTCCCGCGACCGGTCACTGATCCCCTGGGCTTGAGTTCTGGAGCCTCAAGAACTCCACGCAGAGGTATTGCCCGACTCGAATCCATCTTCGAAGATCAAATCGGTGGCCGCTGCCGTACTTTCGATGGTGTCGCTGGCGCCATACACCGTAGCGCCGTTCCGGATCTCCACGAAGACTTCCCTGGTCCCGGGGCCACCGTTGAGTTGCCAGGCCACGTCGGCTGAAAATGGCTCCCAGGCTCCGAAGTTGCCGTTCTCGTTGCGAATCCGCATCTCGCTCGCCCAGCCCGTTCCGTAGAGATAGAGGTTGACGTCCACGGTCGAGGTCTCGTAGGCCTCCCGGTTGATGATCACCGGATAGACGGCGTTTCTGCGACCGAAGTTCTGGGTCCAATATCGATAGTAGGGGCCGCCGGAACCGTCTGGGACACAATCCCCGTTGGCATCCGTGCGTACGTTGGCCGCATCTCCAGCCTCGTAGTAATAGCCCACACCGATCTCACGGTACGAGGTGGAGAGAATGTTGGCCCTATGGCCGGTGCTTGCCATCCAACCGGCAACAACGTCTGCCGGAGTCGAGTACCCGGCGGCAATATTCTCGGCTGCGGCATTCCAACTGTAGCCGGCGGCAGTCATCCTGTCCCACGGCAGGGTCAAGGTATCGGGGTCACAGTGGGCAAAGAAGTTTCGGACCGCCATGTTCGTGCTGTGGGTCCCCGATGAATCATCCAGCAGAGTGTCGCCCTTGAACGGCGGAAGCTCACCGTTGTTCCATCGTTCGATATTGGTCAACTCGAGGACCTGTTCCTCGAAAGTTGCCGCACGAACGGCCCGAGTCGGATCAGGTTTTTCAGAATCCGGCAGCACCGAGATCGGCTGCGGCAGCACATCGAAGACCGGAACCGTTGCATCCCAGCCTCCATCGGCCCACACGCCACCAATCATAAACGGAGCAATAAGGGCCAGAGCAACCGCGAACACCGTCAAAAATGGAGAGTGTTGATTTCTGCTACCCATGAAAGCCTCCACATCAGGTTTCAA
>CAYSHZ010000196.1:1203-7186 GCA_964430905.1 uncultured Thermoanaerobaculia bacterium
TCGGAATTGCTACCATGCCCTCATGGACGGACGCATCCTGATTGTTGACGACGATGACGGCGTACGGGCAGCACTCGAAAAAATACTGACCGGAGAGGGGCTGACGGTCGAATCGGTCTCCGATGCCTTCCAGGCGCTGGACCTGATGGATCAGCGGCCCCAGGACGCCATTCTCCTTGACCTCAAAATGCCAGGCATGGACGGCCTGGGACTTCTGGACAATCTCAGGCGACGGGGCATCGAGATCCCCGTCGTTATCCTGACCGGACATGGAGACGATTTCACCTCGCACCAGTGCCTTGAGGCCGGCGCCGCAGCGTTTCTGACCAAACCACCCGACCGCGCCGACCTGCTGCTGGCGGTCAAGGGTGCGGTCGCCCAGGGGCGGGTCGCCCGGGAGCTGGAAGGTCCGACCGAGCTGCCGGCCCTCCTTGGAAACAGCGCAGCCGTCAACCGCCTTCGGGAGGAGATCGCCAGGGTCGCCCCCTCGCGGGCGACCGTCCTGGTTCTGGGCGAATCGGGAACAGGCAAGGAACTGGTGGCCCGCCGCCTTCACAGGCTCTCCGACCGTGCCCGGCGGCCCCTGATTCGCGTCAACTGCGCCGCGATCCCCGAAGAACTGATTGAATCGGAACTCTTCGGACACGAGAAGGGCTCCTTCACCGGAGCGCATCGACGGCAGACGGGAAAATTCGTCCAGGCCGACGGGGGCACCCTGTTCCTCGACGAGGTCGGGGACATGAGCCTGAAGACCCAGGCCAAGGTTCTGCGGGTCCTCCAGGACGGCGAAGTCGAACCGATCGGCGCCGGCCGGCCGATGACGGTTGATGTCCGGGTGATCGCAGCCACCAACAAGACAATCGAGGACGAGGTTGCCGAGGGACGCTTCCGGGAAGACCTCTACTATCGTCTGGCCGTAATTGTCATCAAGACGCCACCTCTGAGGGACCATCCGGAAGACATCCCCGAGTTGGTTGAACATTTCACCTCTGTATTTTGTGAGGAGTACAACCGCAGGCCCAAGAAATGGAGCTCCGGCGCCATCATGGAACTGCAACGGCTGCCCTGGCCCGGTAACGTCCGCGAATTGAAAAACCTCGTTGAACGGGCCGTCATCATGGAGCTGGAAGACACGATCGACACCATCGACCTGCCCCAGCGAGGAAAACGGGACACCGGCGTCGATGATCTCCTGTCGATGGCCAATCTTGCCGAGTTCCAGCGCGCTTCGGAACGGGCCTACATCCGATATCATCTCGAACGCAACCGGTGGAACGTCGCCGCAACCGCCCGGGCCATCGATACACCACGCTCCAATCTCTACAAGAAACTCCAGACCTACGGATTGAAACGAGAGGGAAACGACGAATGACAACGCTTCGACTCGAGGATTTCACAGCCTGCGGGGCCCACCAGGAGGGACATTTCCTCCTGTCCTCGGGACTCCACTCCGGTGACTACATGCAGTGTGCCCTCTACCTCGCCCAGCCCCGAAGAGCGGAGACCACCGGAAGCCTGCTGGCCGCTGCACTGGAACGAGCCGCACTGGTACCCGACATCGTCGTCGGGCCGGCGATGGGCGGCCTGATCATCGGTCACGAAGTCGCCCGCTCTCTCGACCGCCCCTTCATCTTCACCGAGAGGGTCGATGGACACATGACGCTCCGCAGGGGCTTCGGACTGGCCGAGGGGCAGACGGTCGTCATCATCGAGGACGTCGTCACGACCGGCAAGAGCACCCGCGAAGTGATGGCTGTGCTCGAAGGCCTCGGTGGTACCGTCATCGGCGTCGGGTCTATCGTCAATCGAACGGAAACCGCCACCCCATTCGACGAGATCCCCTACCACTCCCTGCTCGAAGTCAGTTTCCCCACATGGCAGCCCGAGGACTGCCCTCGATGTGCCGAAGGAACGCCCATAGCCAAGCCGGGTTCGAGACCGGTGGGTTGACGACTGAGGTGCCACACTCTCGCCGTTGGCGCCCAACCCTGTGGGCCGTTGTCGCCACTGCCTTCTTCGTCCGCCTCTGGAATCTCGGCACCTTTTCTCCGTGGCTCGATGAATTCGTAACCCTCCGATTTGCCCGGCTTCCCTTTTTCCGGCTCCTCATGGCCTGTGGAGGTGACGCCGAGAACGTCCCGCTCTATGCGATTGTCACCCACCTGGGAACGCGTGCCGGTCTTGCGGATCCCTGGATTCGAATGCCCTTCATTCTCTTTGGAACCGCCGGAATTGCGGCACTGATGCTCTGGGTCCGACAGCGGTTGGGAACAACGGCGGCACTGGCGGCCGGTCTCGTCGCCACCCTGAGCCCTTTTCACGTGCGCTACTCCCAGGAAATGCGGGCCTATCCACTCCTCCTTCTGATCGTTCCGTTGCTGCTGCTGACGGCCGAAAAGGTTGCCCTTTCAGCCTCCAGGAGATGGAGCGTCCTTATGGCCGGGCTGGTCGTGATCGGCGCCTACACCCACCTGAGTTTCTGGATTGTGATGCCGGTGATCGTGGCGATCGTTGCGAATCCAACCCACACGACGATTCCGACCAGAAAGCGGATGCAGCGAACCCTGGGCGCCATCGGTGCCGGCGGTCTTCTCTTTCTTCCCTGGGCCCTGGCCATCCGACGCACCCTTGAGACACGTCTTGAGCGGGGCGGAACCGACTGGGCGTGGTCCCAACTGGGCCTTCGATGGAACGCCCTGACCGTTGCCCCGTGGGAAGGTGCCCGACTGACCGCCGCCGGCATCGTTCTTCTCCTGGTATTCATGGCAGGCCTGCTCCTCCTTATTCGGAGACGAAAAAACCGATGGGTCGTTCTTGCCGGCCTGGGTTCATGGCTCGTCTGGGAGGGTTCGTTGGCAGCGGTCGGCCATTGGAGTGACGCCCGCTACGATCTGACCTTATGGTTCCTCATTCCTCTCGCAATCGGTGCTGCTGCAGCATGGATGATCGAAAGAATGAACAGCACCCTGACCCCAATCGTGGTCTTTGGCACGCTGTCGGCATTGATTCTTCCCGGAACCTGGCGTTACCTCCACGAGGGCCGACCCCACTGGGACGTCATTGCCGACGCAGCCAAGTCCTGTTCCTCGCCGGACGAGCCCATCATTGCCGCCAACGAATGGACCCGGGTCTGCCTGTCGTGGTACATCAAGGACTCCTCGATCATCAGACCCGATGCCGCACCTGACATCGAGACTTCCTCGGCTCTGGTGGTCACCGGCGGGTTGGCGCCGTCGATCCTCCCCGAGTTGCCACAGTTCAACACCCGGTCCACGATCCTGAAGATTCCCCAGACAGCCCGCCTGGAACGCCTGGTCCGCATTCCCCTCCAGGACGAGGGCGGACCCTCCTGGTGGCCACCCTTCAGTACTCCCCTGCCACCCTTCCTCTCGTCGCCTCCACGTCCCTTTCCGGAGAGACTCTTTCTTCCAAGACAACCCCTTCCCTTGTCACAGGGGCTGACCCTCGATCTGGGCTCACCCCTGGACCTGGCATCGACCGGACTCGGTCCCCCAAGACACAGGCGTGACGGATCCGGCTTCGCCTGGGTCATGGGTCACGAGGCCGCTCTCATCCTCCCGCCCTTCTCGGGATCGGTCCTGGATCTCAGCGTCACCTTTCGACCATTTCACGGCGTCGGTGACCGGCAGCACTGCAGAATTTTGATCGACGGCGTCGTCGTCGCCGAAGAGGCTCTGAATCCCGATCGGCAGACGATCACCGTGTCCGAGATACCCAACTCGACCGACATCCGGGAACATCTCCTGGTTCTGCAGTTTTCGGCCGTCGCCCGCCCCATCGATGTCCGGAAGGGAACGACCGACCGCAGAGAACTGGCGGCCGCCATCGAAAGGATAGTGGTCCTCGGTCGAGGGTGATCCCACTTTTCTTTCGAAAGTCTGTGTGAGTGGGGTCACGACCACAGGAAAATCCTCCACCTGTCAGAATATTCTTACAGGTGGAGTTCTCGCAGAACCTCTGTGGTTCGAGTGACTTAGGCTACCAACCGAAGCGGACCATCAGAATATTCTCCGTCCTCTCTTCAGGCTGATGTCGAGTCGACCGGAAGAAGTCCCGTGTTTTCAGTGAATTCCACAGATTCGTACTTTGGGCCCGCATTCTGCAACGGCATGGTGGCGGAGGTACATCATGAAAAGAACATCCGTCATTCTCATTATCTGTTTTCTGCTGGCGCCCCTGTGGGCCTTCGGCCAATGCCGGGGTTATGTCACCGAGGAGAGTCCTCCTCCCGCGGTCCTGGACATGGCGACCACAGATGAGGGTTTCACCATTCGATACTGGTCCTGGGGAGAATTCCTCGACCGGCGAAACGGCCAATCGATACCTCGTCTCCTCGACGTTCCCGAAGGAATCCTGATGATGGATCTGGACTGGGAGCAGGCCGAGGTCTGCCATGTGTCCGGCCTGATCGATCGAACGGCCCTGCTCTTCGAGAGCCTGGGCCCGGACGGCTTCGGTCGGTATGCCGTCATCAATGTCGGCCGGACCATCGGCGGGGTCGGCGCGGATATCGACAACGTCCAGTTCCACCTCGGCGGAGTCTCCAGCCGGGCCGCCACCACTCCATCGCCCCTCATCGATCAGATGATCATCGACGATGATTCGATCACGCTGGACCTCTCATGGCAGGGAAACGCGGAGACCGAGGCCCTTTCCGATCTCCTCAGCGGGACCGGAGAACCCCTTCCCTCCCTTCGGGGATGGGCGCTGTACATCATCAACGGCGAACAACCGACGGCCCGCCCGTGGGATTGGACTTTTGCCCCGGATCTCGAAGCTGACGCCGTCAACGGCTATTCCACAGATACGTCGGCTCACATCGTGCTGCCAAGGAGTCTCTGGAATGACGTCAGCATTTGCTTCGCCCTGGCCCCGACATTCGACGGAAACGGGGATGCCGGCGGCGAGGATCCGCAGTCTCATTCCATTCACGCGACCTATTTGGGTCACCCGTCCTCGTGGATTGCCCTTCCGGCGGAATCCACTGCGGGATTCTTGGACATACGTTTTATCGGCGCCGAGCCGACCGCTCCAGGGAGCATGGAAATCTCTTTTCTCACCCGTAACGAACCCCGGGGCGCCACTTTCCGAATTGTGCTTCGCAACGGTGATGGACGAGAACGGCAACTGGACACCTTCCCTGGAGGCTTGGCCCTCTACCGACGGACGGTGCAGATCGCCCCCTGGGCCCAGTCGAGGGGGTGGCATCTTGTTCTCGAGGTCAGGGACAATTGGGGACACGTCGTGATGTCGAGGACCATCCCCCTGCTACGACTGCGGAATTGATTCTGCCGCCACCGATGAGAGTTCAGGACACGCCCACCTTCTTCATCGTCACCAATCTCCAACCAACCCGATACCTTCTGGAGTTTGAGATCGCACTTTCTCCGCCAACTCGGCCAGAGTTCGGTCTTCGAGAGGATGGATCCATCCCGGCGCCACCTCGGCCGCAGGGACCAGGGCAAAGGCCCGCTCGGCCAGACGGGGATGGGGCAGTTCGAGAACGGGACCACGGCAGACCACGGTGTCGGCGATCAGGAGGTCGAGATCCAGGGTACGGGGACCCCACCGGGTCTCGGCCCTGCGGTCTCTTCCTGCGGCCCTTTCGATACCCTGACACACTCTGAGCAGGTCTCGCGGCGATATCTCAAGCGCAACAAGGATGGCGGCATTGATGTAGTTCGGCTGTTCGGGTCCAACTGCGGCCGTTCGCCAGAGTGAGGACCGATCACAGATTGCAACGCCGGGACATTCCCCCAGCGCAGCCACCGCCCGGTCAAATGCCGACCGGACGTCACCGACGTTGCCGCCCAGGCCAAGGACAATATTCATCACCCAAGTATCGGGGATCAGGTATCTCTTTTCCAGTATCGATATACACTGCATCCATGACCGACCAGATCCCGTCTGCGGCCGCCGAGGCCTTTCTGCTTCGTCTTGCCAGGGGACTCCACCAATTCGG
>CAYSHZ010000197.1:0-7128 GCA_964430905.1 uncultured Thermoanaerobaculia bacterium
GGGGGGGGAGGAACTCAAGACTACTCTTCCTGGAGTTCAGTGCGGTGACCACCATCACTCTGGGGCGGGTGTTGATCTCCACCAGCCTTTTCTCCAATCATGACGGCGTTCCGGAGTTGGTCCATGATTGAGTCGAGTCCACCGGGAGAATGGGGCAGAAGGATTGTGCTGGAGCCTGCCCGGCCGCCGACTTCCTTGAGCATGTCGAAGTACTGTGTCATCAGAATGATCTGAAGAACATCCTCGGTCGTGATGCCGGCGACGCCTTCCTGGAATTCCTCGACGCTTTCGCGGAGGCCATCGACGATCGCCTTTCGCTGTCCGGCGATCCCCTGGCCCTGGAGAGTGACCGACTCGGCCTCGGCCTCGGCTTTTTTGACCATCAGAATCTTCTCGGCCTCGCCCTTTTCCTCTGCGGCCTTCCTCAGCCTCTGGGCCGCGTTGATCTCGTTCATCGCAGCCTTGACCCTCTCGTCGGGATCGATGTCGTTGACCAGGGCGCCGATGATGCCGTAGCCGTATTTCTCCATGGTCTCCCGCAAGTTGTCCTTGACCGCGTCGGCGATCTTGTCCTTGTTTCTGAAGACCTCGTCCAGCCTCATGTTGGGGACGGTCGAGCGGACCTCGTCGAAGACGTAGCTTTCGATCTGCTGGATGGGATTGGCCAACTCGTAATAGGCCTCTTTGGCCCGGGAGGGTATGACCGAATACTGTACGGCGATCAGAAGCTTGACGAAGACGTCGTCGAGGGTCTTGGTCTCGACCGCCACCTGCATTTCCTGGACCTTGAGTGACATATGGGCGGCCACGGATTGCCAGGGAAGGACCAGATAGGGGCCCGCGTTGACGATCTTATCGAAACGGCCGAACGACTCGATGATGGCAACCTGCTTCTGACGAACGATTGTGAAATAGGGAATGATCATGGACTCCTCCGTGTACTGAATGTGGTCGGTTGAACCGGTTGAAACCTCAAATAGAGATACGGAAGACTCGCCGTTTTGTTGCACTGAGAGGATTGGGAACCGGTTGGTTCTTGGGAACGGGCATGGGCTCGATCACGCTATGATGCGTGCCGTGGGGGTTCTATGCGATTGAATAGTTTCCTGGTCGTCGTTGGGGTAGTTCTGGCCTGCGGGTCTGCGGCGGCTGAAGGACAGCCCGGGGCAAAGAAAAGGGCCTTTGAGATCAGCGATTATTACCGTACGGCCGTCGTCGGTGCTCCGTCGCTGTCACAGGTCGATGGAAGGGCGGTTTTTTCGGTAGGACGTCACGATCTCCCGTCTGGGGAAAGCTGGTCGGAGATTTGGGTCCTGGGGGCCGACGGCACGAGTCTGACGCAGCTGACCTTCGGAAAAAACCACGACTCCAGCCCCCTGATCTCGCCCGACGGCAAGATCCTACTGTTTTCCTCCGATCGGGATGGTGACTCTCAACTCTGGGTGATGGCCTTGGATGGGGGAGAGCCCCGGCGGCTGACTGATTTTCCGGGTGGGCTATCGGACCCGCTCTTCTCTCCCGATGGGCGGCTCCTTGCAGTCACCGCCGAGGTCTTCCCGGAGTGCGGCGGTGATGCGGAGTGTAACCGCACCCTGGCGGAAGAAATCGAGACATCGCCGCTCGAGGTCCATATGTCCGATCAGTTGCTCTATCGCCACTGGACGTCGTGGCGGGATGGGAAGTATGCCCACATCCTCCTGTTGGATGCATCCAACGGAGAAGTTGTCCGAGATTTGACACCCGGAGCATGGGACAGCCCTGCTTTCGGCGCCCGGGGCGGTGTTCCCTACGCATTTTCTCCGGACGGGAAGAACCTCTGTTTCGTCGCCAACCGGGATCAGAAACAGGCCGAAAGCACGAACAACGATCTGTTCATGATTTCGGTGACTGGTGATGACCTCAATCCGGAACCAAAGAATTTGACGGCCGCCAATCATGGCAGTGACACCCATCCTCGTTTTTCTCCGGATGGGTCGAAGATCGCTTTTCTGTCCCAGGAGACTCCGGGCTATGAGAGTGATCTGATTCGGCTTGCGGTGATGGACTTGGCCTCCGGCGGTATTCGGTATTTGACTGATAGGAAGAGCTTCGACAATTGGGTGGACGAGGTACGGTGGCTTCCCGACGGGAAGGCACTCTGGTTTCAGGCCCAGGTCGGCGGCCGGACTCCGATCTTTTTCATTGAAATCGAAGGTGGCTCTCCGAGACGAATCCACACCGATGCCTCGATCAAGGGTTGGGATTTTCTCCCACAAGGTCGATCGATCCTCTACACCTCCAGTGGGATCGGGCGCCCCCCGGAGGTCTATCGTTTTTCGTCGGGAGCCGAGGCAGTTCGGCTGACACACTTCAACGCCGAACTCGAAGCAGAGGTCGACATCCGGCCGCCCGAAGAGATGTGGTTGGAAGGAGACGGGGGCAAGAAGATCCATACATGGATCGTCAAACCCCATGATTTTGACCCTTCCAGGGAATACCCCCTGATCCTCAACGTCCATGGCGGCCCGCAGATGCAGTGGAAGGATCGATACCGAGGGGACTGGCAGGTCTACCCCGGCAAGGGTTACGTCGTCGCCTTTCCCAACCCGACAGGGTCTGCGGGTTTCGGACAGGATCTGGTGGACGGCATCGCCTGTGACTGGTCCGGTGAAGTCTTCCGGGATCTGGAGAAGATCTCTGACCAGTTGGCGGCGCTGCCCTGGGTTGACGCCGACCGAATGGGTGCCATGGGTTGGTCGTGGGGCGGCTACATGATGATGTACTTCGAGAGCCACACGACGAGGTTCAAGGCCCTGGCCTCGATGATGGGTGTTTACGACCTCCGTTCGATGTACTCGGCAACCGAGGAACTGTGGTTTCCCGAGCACGACCTCTGTGGACCACCCTGGGAGAATGGGGAGAACTATCGGAAATGGTCTCCCTCAACCTACGTCAGGGATTTTTCGACGCCCTGTCTGGTCATTACGGGTCAGCAGGACTTCCGGGTTCCCTACACCCAGAGCCTCCAGTTCTTTACTGATCTCCAGAAGAGGGGCATACCTTCGCGTCTTGTTGTGTTTCCCAAGTCGGGCCATTGGCCCAGTTGGTACGAGATGGCGTTTTATTACACCGTCCATCTGGAATGGTTTGAACGGTGGCTGGGGGGGGAAGGCCTTCCATGGTCGGCGCAGGCATTTATCCGGGGGAAGGTGTTCTGAGACGCACCTCTGTACCGAAAACGGATGACCCTGTATCCTGCATCCGCCCGACACGAGGAGAACATCATGGCTGGAATTTTCAAGGCGTACGACATCCGGGGAACCTACCCCGATCAGATCACCGAAGAGATCGCATTCAAGGTTGGCTACTTTTTCTATGATCTTCTGGACGAGGACGACCTGGCCAGGGGGCCGGTGGTTGTCGTCTCCAGAGACATGCGTTCCCACTCCACACCGTTGGCCGAGGCATTGAAGAACGGCCTCCGGGCACGTGGGGTTGGCGTCGTTGACATTGGTGTCTGCGACACACCGCAGAACTATTTTGGGGTTGGTCATCTCAAGGCTTCCGGCGGAATCCAGGTGACGGCGAGCCACAATCCTGCGGAATACAACGGATTCAAAATGTCCCGCCGGGATGCCATTCCCGTGGCCTATGACACCGGCATCGAGAAACTTGAAGCATTGGTCAATGCGAGTTCAGTTGATACAGGAACGGCGCCGCAGGCTGACGAACGGGAAGAGAATATTTTCGAGGCCTACACACAGCACGTGCTGCAGCGTTTCACGATGACCGAACCCCGTCTCAAGGTTGCTGCCGATGCAGCCAACGGCATGGCGGCGATCTATGGACCGATGCTTGATCGGCTCAACATCGAACTCTTCCCCATCTATTTCGAACTGGACGGAACCTTTCCCAATCACGAGGCCAATCCCCTCAAACTGGAGAACCTGGTCGATCTTCAGGCTGCCGTGATCGAGCATGGCTGTGACTGCGGCGTGTCGTTCGACGGTGACGCCGATCGGGCAATGATGGTCGATGAGAAGGGGCAGGCGATTTCGGCAGATCTGATCACCGGGCTCCTGGCGCCACGGTTCCTTCGTGACGAGGCTGGGGCTGCCATCATCTACGATCTGCGGTCTTCGTGGGCGACCAAGGAGGCGATCGAGGAAGCCGGCGGTGTGCCGGTCCGGGAGAGGGTCGGGCACAGCTTCATGAAAGCAACGATGCGACGGCACAATTCACCCTTCGGCGGGGAATTGGCGGGGCACTTCTACTTTCGCGACAACTTCACCGCCGATTCTTCGATCATGACCCTGATCGAGGTCTTGTGTCATATGCGTGAGACCGGGCGGCCGTTGTCCGAGCTGGTGGCGCCCTTGAGACGGTATTTCCCGACCGGGGAGATCAACTTCCATGTCGATGACAAGGAAGGAATGATCCGACGTCTGGAGAATGACTTCTCCGACGGTGAGATTGATTTTGTCGACGGCATCACGGTGCAGTATTCGGACTGGTGGTTTAACGTTCGCCCGTCAAATACCGAGCCGCTCCTGCGCCTGGTTCTTGAGGCACGGACCGAGGCCCTGATGAACGAGAAGAAGGCGGTTCTGTTGGGGTACCTGGGTCAGCCGGAGGGGTAAGTTCCAAACAAAAAAGGCGCCGCGGATGCGGCGCCTTTTGTTGTATGGGTTTGAGTCTACTTGGTTGCTGCGGTTTTTGCGGCCGGCTTCTTCGCGGCGGGTTTCTTTGCAGCGACCTTCTTGGCGGCCGGCTTGCGGGCTGCGGGCTTCCGAGCGGCCGGCTTCTTCGCTGCTGGCTTGGCCTCGGCCTTCTTGAGGTTCTCGACGGCCTTGGTCAGGGCGTTGACCTTCTTGTTGAGGGCCTTGAACTCGTCCTTGGTGGGAACGCCGATGCGATCAAATGCCTTGGTGACGGTATCGTCGACCGTTTGGCCGATGGCGCCCCAGTAGCTTTCAGCGACAGCCTTGACGCCGGTTGCGGCACCCTTGGCCTTCTCCAGCTGCTCCTTGCCCTTGGACTCGATCTCCTCGCCCTTCTCCATCAGGTTCTTGAGGAATTTGGAACCTTCCTCTTCTGCGGCGGCAAATGCGCCGAGGCCGGCGAGCCAGACCTTGTGGGCATTCTCAACGACTTCGGTTTGTACTTCTTTGGCTTTTTTCATCATGGTGTCCTCCCTTGCCGATATCGGCGGTGTTCCGGTTGTTGTGTGACGCCGCGCTGCGGCATCGTCGACAGGGGGAATATAACGCGCTGCGGCAATGATGTCAAGTATTTTTTGCCGCTTTGCGGCATAAATTTTTAAACTATTGGATCCTTTGATTTTACGGGGCGTATTATGAAGAGATGAGACAATATTCCATCTATCGATCACCTGTGAGGCTCTGATCTGGACTGCCCGGGGGGCCCCTGGAAAATATAGAGGCATGCCTCTCAAGACATTCGAAACAGGAGCCTAGTCCCAGCCTTCCGGGAATTCAGTATCAACGGAGATCGCAGATGCTACGAGTTCCTTGGCGGCCTTGGCGTAGGGCAGAAGGGCAAACAGTCCACCCTTGGCCAGCTTGAGCTTGCCGCCCATCAGGCCGACGATGGGATCCAGTCTTCCCGCAAGGACCTTCTTCCAGGCTTCCGGATTGGCCTTGATGACGAAGGGGACATCGTCCAACTCTGCAGAAGTGATGGCCTTGGCGCCCCGGCTGTCACCGTGCCACAGGTCCGCGACGACAATCCGCTCTTCGGGGATGCCCATGTCCTCGTCCTCGGTCATCACCATGCCGATGGCGCCCTCCCACTTGGCGGCGGCCTTCTTGTAGTTTGCGTTGTCATTGATCTCCTGGTGCCACTCCTGGGCCCATGCTTCGGTAAAAATCTCTTCAGCCATGAGGAAGCCTCCGTTTCAGTTCTTGAATTCAAGGATAGACAAGTCAAGGCTGGGGGTCAAAGGGTTCAAGGGTCGAAGGGGTCACAGAGGCCATTCGGCTGGGCGCCCGGTATGTGACCATCTCTTGCATTTTGGTTGACCCTCAACGTCCTGCGATCGCCTCTTGAAGGCGGTGCCACTCGTCTCGAAAGGCCGCAAGATGGGTACGGCCCCGGTCGGTTTCCTTCGTGATCAGTTCTTCGACTCTCTCCTGCTCGATACGGTAGGCCTCATCGTTGAAAAAGCCTCCGAGATGGGCGGTGCGGAGCCAGAGGAGGTAGGTCGTCAACGCGTCATACTCGTTATAGTGGACGATCTCATCCAGTTTGCCCTCAAGCCAGAGTTCGGCGACCTGGTTGCCGTCGACGTCCATTTTTCCGGGGATGCCGCTCTGGACCGCCATCTGGTGGAGGCTTGGTGTCGCCAGACCCCAACCGCCGACGATGTCCTTGAGGTCGATATTGGCTTCGGAACCGCGGGCAAAGTAGTCGATGCCTTCCCACGGTTTGTTGGGTCGCCGACAGAATCCTTCGGCCTCGAGGCCCAGAATGATGGCTCTCTGGACCAGGATCTTGAGGTCTGATGCGTGGGAGTTGTAGCCGACCAGCTGGGGCTGGTTGTCGCCGAGGGCATTGAGGAAATCGCCCACGACAGCCTTCTCGACTGATTTTTCGGGATCGCCAGGATCATGAGGGAGGGACATCAAATTGAGGGCAATCTCGCCGCCTTGGAGAATCCTCCGCTCGACAGCCGCCACCGAGACGATCCTGCACAAGGCGGTCTTGAGGAAAGGAGTCGGGTCCTCTTCGGTGGCGCCGCCCTGGTCCCACATGACCCTCATGACGGCACGATCATCCTCTGCCTCGGTGGTTTCCATGGGGTAAAGAATCCGTCCCGCCAGGGGGTCGGGGATCCACTCCAGGTCGAAGGCCCACACACGGTTCTGAACTGTCTTGAACATCGTTCCATTGTAGAAGGTCCCTGGTGATTTTTCTGCCGGGAAGGAGGGGGCCGCGGTAGCATGGCGTGGTGTCGAGGAATCCTCTTGCAGCCGCGTTCCAGCAGATATCACTCGAGGTTGATGAGCTTGATGGTGGAATCACGGCCTACCGGCTTCACAGTCGATGGACCCACCGGAGATTGTTGGAGGAAAGTGAAATGGACGTCAGTGCAGCGCCGGATGTTGCAGTCGGGATTCTGCAATGAGC
>CAYSHZ010000198.1:0-7096 GCA_964430905.1 uncultured Thermoanaerobaculia bacterium
CAACCATATCTGTACCTTCGCCGAGGTTCCGGAGGCCTTCTCTGGAGGGCGCCGCTTGACTGAAGAGAGAATGGGGGCGTTTTCGACCGACGGTGCGACGAAGAGAGGTTGACGACCCTCGGTTGATGGGGATGCGAAGACTGTCGGCTCAGTTGTGATCTTTGCCCGTCGCTACGCCTTCCCTTCACTGCGCCTTTGCGTTGGTTTCCCTGTTGAACACTACCGGCGCCACTCCCGATTGCAACCGGGCGGCGACGGCGTCAACGTGAGTTCCGTCCGCCGACGCGAAGGTCATGATGAACCGGTCGCCCAGGCCTTCTGCATCGAAATGGAAGATGAAGGTCTCGTCGGCAAGGTGTTCCAGCCAGCCGCCCAGATCCCTGAATTGCCCATTGAGATCAGTGCCGTCGGGGCGATCAATGGTCATTCGTCCGTAGGCGGGGTGGTCGTAGGCGCCGGCATAGGCTTCCAGCGGGAAGGATGGTGGAGTCTTGAGGTCCTTGAGCGCGTTGATGCGGTCCCATTCAGCCTTTTCGAGGGCCAGGAGGGCTTGGTGTTCCGCCTTGAATCGTGAGTTCCAGTCAATCCTGTCGAGTCCCATCATCTGGTCGAAGACCCACCTGGAGACGACTTCGGGTATGCGGTTGCGGGAGCGGTTGGTCAGGACGACGATGCCGATGTCCTCGAAGGGCAGGAAGGCGACCAGGGAATAGTAGCCGTCGATCGCGCCGGCGTGATACACGAGGAGCCGGCCCCGATAGGTCTGGACGAACCAGCCGAGGGCGTAGGTTGTCAGCGGCGAATCCAGGGTCCCCGGGGCAGGCAGGGCGATGACCGGTTGGCGGACGTGGCGGATGACCTGGGCGGGGAGGACTGTGTGCCGGTCCGGATGACCCGGTGTCAGCTGGACCTTGAGCCATCGTCCCATGTCGTCGGCAGAGGAATAGATCGAGAGGGCCGGCCCGACGGCCCAGCCGGTGTAGGCCCGTTCGGCCAAGGCGGTGTCCGACGGTCCCAGACGGTGGGGCTGGGCGACGTTTGAGTCGGTGCTGGGTGCTTTCTCGAAGAAGGTCCTGGACATTCCCAGGGGGTCGAAGATCCGGCGCTGGACCAACGCCTCCCATGTCGAGTTTGTCGCCCGGCCGATCATCCGGCCGGCAACCATATACATCAGATTGGAGTACTGGAATCGATCTCGGAACGAAGAGCTGCTTTCCAAATAGCGGAGACGATGAATCATCTGGTCTCGACTGAGGTTGGACCGGTACCACACGGCATCGTGGCGGGGGAGACCGGTGCGGTGGGCCAGGAGATCCTTGAGGGTCGAGTTGAGGGTTGCCTGCCCGTTTCGGAGGTGAAAACCAGGGAGGATCGTACGCACCGGCGTGTCCCATTCCAGCACCTCCTCGTCGATGAGCATCGCGGCCGCAGTCGCGGTAAAAGCCTTGGTTGAGGAACCAATGGCAAAGATGCTTTCGGCCGTCACCGGGCTCGTATCGTGGACGCCCAGGGTTCCGGAACCTCCGGACGAGACGATTCGGTCGCCCCGAACGACGGCAAAGGCGACTCCCGGCACGCCCCAGTCCGCCCTGATGCCTTCAACGAATGCCGGCAGACCCGCCAAATCATCAGGCCCGGCCGCTGCGATCAATCCCGGCAAACCCAGAGCAATGATCAGACCTGCCGCTACCGACCGTACGGGGTACACAAAGAAGGCTGGTGGACATCCAAACACCCCCAATGAATACCCTTTGCGCCTTTGTGTCTTTGCGCCTCTGCGTATTAATTCCGGTTTATTCAGAGTCTCCCTTCGTGTCCCATCTTGAGCCTTTTGGCGATCAATTCCTCTCATTCTCAGTCCTCGACCACCAGCGTGTGTCCCGCCGAATAGGCGCCGAACTCTGGGGCATACATGCTCTGGAGAACGGCTGGTGCCACCTTGAAGGTGCCGGCCATCACCGCACGCAGTCGATAGCGGAAGGTGTATTCGCCGGCCGGCAGTCCCTCGAAGAAGAGGTTGGACCCGGAGTCGCGGATCTCCTCGTAGGCGGCAATGCCGAGATCCCACCGCCAGCCGGAACGGAGGGCTTCCGGTTCGAATCCGGCGCCCCGTGGGGAGCGCAGGTGAACGTATTCTGCCTGGTGGGCCGCCTTGATTCTCAACTCAACCTCAAGCTGGTCACCGACCGCGAGCGTTGTTCCGGGAGTCATCTTTTCCAGTACGTATTCGGTGCCGACCAGTTTTCTCAGGTAGAAGGTGCGTTCGACGTTGAAGAGGTCTCCGTCGCCGTGTTCGGGCAGTTTCTCGGTCGAGAAGTGCCAGGTCGCGGTTGCAAAGGCAATGCCGGGAGTCGTCTTTTCGACGATGGTGGTCTCCATCGTCTTGGGATCGATCTCGTTGCCCGGGATGACGACCCGGGCATCCTTGCCGGTGAAGGCGTCGGGTTCGAAGATGAAATGGCGCCGGACCGGACCAACGGTGACGGTCGCCTCTTCTCGCTCGCCCAGCTGTCCCTCGTGCTCGAGGTAGTGGACCAGGGCATAGACGACCTCGGCGGTCGTGCGGGTGCTCTCCCAGTGGTTGAGTTTCTTGTTGAGGTAGATCCACTGGACCAACCCAAGGCGCCGGTCGTCGTCGGGGTCCAACTCGGTCAGGGCCCGCAGGGCAACGGCGTGGGTCTCGACGGTGTCGTTGTACCAGAGCCAGGCCCTCTCCTCGGGCGCCCAGTAGGTGCCCAGGTCGCGGTCGGTCTTGGCCGAATCCATCACCGAGTCCCAGACCAGACGGGCGTCCGCGTCTCGGCCGGCGCGTTTGAGGGTCATCGCCAGATAGGCCTTGAGCCGGGGAGAATGCCTCTTCCAGTGGGAGAAGCTGAAATTGAGCATCTGCCGTCGGTCGTCCGAGGTGAAGACCCCGCCGGTCCAGCTCTCGTCGGGATAGGATGACAGGACAAAGTTGAGCCAAGTGATCGTCTCCCAGCAGCATCCCTTGTCGAGCATGTGATCGGCGATCTCGTCGAGGTAGTGGCGGTGCATGTAGGACCAGGCCCTGACGGTGACATCCTTCGGAACGTCCACCTCGAATTCCAGGGCGTGGGCGAAGCCTGCCAGGACGTAGAGGGTCATTGAGGGCGATGGCGGCCCGCCGGGCCACCAGGGGAAGGCCCCCAGGGAGGTCTGGACCTTCTTGAGGTCTGCGAGGGATGTTCGACGTTGCGCATCCGAGATTCGAGGATCGAGCACCTTGATCAGATCTTCGGTCTTTTCATCGCCGCCCCGACTCTGGATCAGCCACGGGGTCTCCTCAAGGGCCAGTTTCCTATTGGGGTCGTCTGCGTCCCAGGCTTCGAGGCGGGTGTCCCTCTCTGCCATCGTCCGGGCCATCTCGGCGACTGCTGGATAGCGGTCGAAGACCGAGGTGACGATGCCGGTCGACAGGAATCGGTTGAGGGTCTGCTCGGTGCATTCGTAGGGATAGTCGATCAGATAGGGGAGGGCGTCGAGTACGCCGTAGAAGAGTTGGGCGTCGACCGAGACGACCAGCTGGTCGTGGATCAAGCTCGGGTCGTCCGTCAGCATGTCTGGAAAGGAAAGCTCCCTGCGATCTGCGTCGCGCAGGGCGGCAAATCGACTCTGAAGCAGGTGCATTCTGCCAGGCAATACCGGCAAAGGACGGATTTCGCCATCGGAGAAGTCACCGGCCGTTGCCGTCACCTTGAAGGAGATCATCCCCGGGCGGGGCGGGACCTGGAGGGGAAACACCAGGGTCGTTCCTTCGCCCGGATCAACGCTGAAGTTGGTTGCATCAGCCTTTTCGGGGTCGATGGCGAAGGCCGGTCTCAGGTCTTCGCCGGTTTCGGGATCCGTCAGTTCGAGGCGCAGTGAGCCTTCGAGGGTGTTCTCGCCGGCGTTGTTGACGACGACCCTGAGGGCCGCGCTATCGCCTTCGCGCAGGAAACGGGGCACGGCGGGCCGGACCATCAACTCCTTGACGGTCTTGACCTGGCGCTGTTCCGATGCTCCCCGAAGGTCCCGGGTGACGGCGTGGACCCAGAGATTCCACTCGGTGACCGAATCCGGCGTCTCGAATTCGATGATGACCGTGCCATCTTCAGATGGAACGAGATGGGGGGAGAAGAAGGCGGTCTCGGCGAAGTTGGACCGGATTTCGGAAGTGGGGTCCTGTTCCGCCGGCGGTTGCTCTCCGGAGATCTCCTCGGCGATGACGGGCGCATCCTGTATCTCATCGGCGGCGTCTCTGGCTAGGTTCTCCATCATCGGCGCCGGCATTGCCATTGCCATCGATCGCCCGGCGCCGGATTTCATTAACATCTGCCGACCCCGGTGTCCCGGGCCGCCGATGCCGTAGCCGTCAAGCATCTTGAGGCGGTCTCGTCCGAGGTAGGGGGCCTGGGGAACGAGGATGAAACCGTTCTCGTCCGACCATGCCGAGGACGCGGACCTCAAATTCGTCCGGGGGGAGGCGAAGGCCACGAGTGACGGGTAGAGGCGATCGACCGTCGGTGGGTTGTAGGGGGCAAAGAGGTCGAGGCTCCGGTCATACATCGAGGCCAAGACTTCGGCGGCGCCTCGCTCCAGGGTCTCACCCTCGGCGCCCCGGACCGTGACCCTGAAGGTCTCGGCCTGACCTGGCCGGAGCCGATCGCGAAATGTGGCAAATTCCAGTTTGAGTTTTCGGTCATCCCAGGGGACGAAGACCTGGGTGTTCAGGCTGATCAACTGGTGGTCGCGGAGCAGGGTCAGGGTTGCGCCGAAACCACCGCGCAGTTCAGGCCCTACCGGAATTTCGATGATCTCTGCACCCCTGCCTGCCCGGATGATTCGGCGGTCGAACCGGTTGCCCTGGCGGTAGAGTTCCAGAACCATGGTCTGGCCGGGGAAGGCCGAGTGAACGAAAAGTTTGGCCGTACCACCGACGGTGACGAACGGTTTCTCGGCGGCGAGGAAGGCCGGGAGCCGCACGAGGGTGTCGTTCGCATCGCCGATCAGAAACTCCTGCCGGGTTTCATAGGGGGACCCGAATGCGTCTTCCGTCCGATAGATCAATCGGTAGGCGCCGGGTTTGAGGGAGGGGATTGTCAACGAGGCCTGACCATCGTCACCGTGCTCCAAGGTGCCGTGTGCCTTCTCGACGTCCTCCTTCCATGTACTCAGGACACGGGTCGCGTCATAACCCGGGTTCCAGCGGGGACGGGTCCTGTCGCCGGCGGTCTGGAAGGGGTTTTCTTCGCCGATCTCGATCGGTTGCTGGGCCGGGGTCAGGGTCTGGGGCGGGTTCTCAAGGCCGACCAGACGCCATGTGCCCGTTCCCGAGCGGGGTGTGGCGTCGAGGTCGGTTCTCAGGATCGTCACCTCCTGGGCCTGATGGGCCGGGACGTAGCCGCCGCCGAGGTCGATTGTCGCCTCGACTGCAGTGAAACCCAGCCGAAAGGAGCGATCGGCCGACCGGGTCTCGCCGCCGGGATCGGTCGCATCGACCGTCAGGCGGAAACGGTAGGTGACGCCCTTTTCGGCCTCTCTCTCGTCGGCTTCCGGGGTAAAGGCCACGTCGAACGAGCCGTCGGATTCAATGCGGCCCTCGCCGGAGGCGATGACGCGGGACTGGGTGACGCCCCACGGCCGCCACCAGGACCACCATCGGGGATAGACCGGCTCGCGGGTCACTTTCCAGGAGATATCACCCTCGGCGACGGGCAGACCGAAGTAGTAGTTGACCGATCCCGACAGTACGGCATTGCGGTTGAGTCTGAGAGCCTCGGTGGGGTCCGTTATCTCGACGGTGAAGGTCGGGCGCTTGTACTCCTCGACCCGGATCGAGGTCGAGGAATAGCCGATCGAGCTTTCAACGGTCCATCGGCCCAGCATCCGGCCGGCGGGGATCTCGAAGGACCCGGAGGCCGAACCAAAGGCATTGGTCGTCACCGTCTGGGTCGTGACTTCCTCATGATTGGCGTCGTGCAGCGTGATGGTAATTTCGGTATTGGCCAGCGTCTTGTAGAGGTGGTCTTCGCCGCCTCCGGAGAAGGGCAGGACCTTCCAGTTTATCGTCTGACGCGGTCGATAGATGCTTCGATCGGTGTAGAGGAGGGTTTCTGTCGTCGTTCCCGGCTCGTTTTCGTAGGTTGGGGAGAGGCTCTGGTCAAGCGCCAGGTCTTCGCCATTGCGGGCAAGGAGGAAGTAGCGGTGGGACTGATCGTCGAGATCGATCGTCACGTGCCCATCCGGCCCGGTTCGGTAGACGTCGATCCGCCGATGACCCTTCTGCCAGTCGGCCCGGTAAAGGTTGATTGCGACGTCGGCCAGGGGATCGCCGGAGAAGCCATGACGAGCCGTGATTTCCCACCGTCCATCGATGGAGCGTTTGATCAGGACCAGATCCGAAAGGATGAAGTTGAAGGCTGAACGGCGGTTGCCGCTCGATGAGAAATCCTCGCGGGCCGAGGCGACGATCAGGTAGGCGCCCTTGACGTTGAGGGGCGGGATGGAATTGGTTACATGGTCGCGAAAATCGGGCGTTGGCGGAAGATCGACCGACCAGTGGGCGATTGGTGTCTGGTTCTCGAGAAAGCCCGGGACCTCTCGATAGCCCGGTAGGAGGTTGTAGTCCCTGCTGGTGCGGATGATCTGTTCGAGGTCGAGTTCATAGGCGCGGAAATAGATGGTGTCGAGATTGCGGTGCGTGATGCGGATGGACCTGCGTCCGACGCCGTCGGTCGCCATCCCTTCCACAGCGTAGTTCGGGGCCTCGATCGAGGCGACGATGTGGCGGCAGGTCTGGGCGGCGACTCCCTGGTCATGGTATCTCAGGCCTTCGAGCGCGGTTTTTCGGGCCCGAATCAGGGCATCGGGCGCTTCTTCCTGCTGTTCAAATGCGGCCACGGTCGCCTGGCCCATCGTCCACCACTCCAGTTGGGGATCGATGTCTTCAAGGGTCAACTGTAGGCCTTCTCTCAGGGAGATCGTGTCCTCGGAATCCGAGACTGCCTGATGGAGTCTCTTGACGCGGCTCAGGCGGGCCTCCAGTCCGGCCTCAGTTCTTCCGGCGGCCACATGCCACCGTTCCAGATCACCGAGG
>CAYSHZ010000199.1:0-7068 GCA_964430905.1 uncultured Thermoanaerobaculia bacterium
TTGACCGTGTGGGAGTCCTTTTCATTGGCGGGGCCGAAACCGATCGTCGGGATGTTGAAAAGGCCAGCGGTTGCGCATCCGTGGGAGGAAAAGGCCGAACGGTGCAGCCGAGGTTCTCGTCCGAGTACGTCTCGGGCCGTCATCTGTGCTGCCCGAAAGGCTGGGCTGTCCTCGGCGGTTTCCCAGGCGGGGAAGATCTTCTGTGTTGGGTACTTCAGTCCTCGCCAGGACGGTTCTGCATATTCCAGGAGCCTGACGTCTGCACCGGCCGCCTGCACTTCGGGGAGGGTCCTGACCTCGTTGAGGGCCGATTGGGCCGTTTCGCCGATGGTCAGGCGCCGATCAACGCGAATAGTGCACCCGTCGGGAATGGCTGTAAAAGAGGGGGAGTCCGCAGAAATACCGGTTACGGCCGCAGATCCGCGGCCGAGCATGTCGTGATCGACGTTGAGCTCGGTGTGCATCCGGGTGATGGCCTGGATGATCGGCGCCATCGCGACGATTGCGTTGGCGCCGCGGTCCGGTTGGCTGCCGTGGGTTGACACGCCTTCGGTGCTGATCTCAATCTCCAACCGTCCCCGTTGGCCGCGGCAGATACCGAGGTGGGACGGCATAGAGATGACGACGGCCTCCGGGTTGAGCCCGTACTCCTTGATCAGCCACTGCCACGCCAGTCCGACGCAGTCTTCCCCGTTGACCGTGGCGGTGACCCACAGGGTCAGATCCTCGGGGAGTCCCAGCTGGGCAGCATTGGCCGCTCCGTGAACCAGGGTGGCCAGGCCGCCCTTTTGGTCCGAAGCACCCCTGCCGAAGAGGGTGCCTCCAATGGTGTGGCCCTTGAAGGGGTCAAATCTCCAGAGTGCGGGGCGAGAAATGCCGACGGTATCGATGTGGGCATCAAAGGCAATGGTGCGTGAGCCACTGCCCAATCGGCCCAAGACATTGCCCATGTCATCCAGGAGAATTTCGTCGAATCCAAGGGTCTCCATCTCTCGCATGACCCTCTCGCAGGCCAACCTCTCTCCGCGGGAGGGGGAGGGCAGGGCGACCAGATCCCGAAGGAACTCGAGGCAGGCGGGTGTTGCGTCGGCCGCCAGCCGTAAAGCCTCGGAATGGGCAGCCGCCGAAACGGTCACTGGTTCAGTCATGGAGAGTCCTCACTTTCGTTGCCTGCGCATTTTTTCACAATGTATGAATTGAGGCAAGGAGGAGGGTCGAGGGGGCAGGGGGCAGGGGGGAGCAAGGGAGAGGGGGAGGAGGGGGGGGGGAAGAGTTGAATAGTGGAAGCGTCTATTTATCCTGTGGCTGCGGTTTTACGGTCCGGGGCTCGGGGCTCATCTCGGCTGTCGTGCACCGAAGATTGCGGTTCCCACCCGAACCAGGGTCGCGCCCTCTTCAATGGCGATCTCAAAATCGTGGCTCATGCCCATCGAGAGGGAAGGCATCCTTGTGCCGAGGCGTTGACTGAGGTCTTTTCGAAGGTCGGCCAGGGCTTTGAAATACGGCCGGCCGGCCTCAGGGGCCTGGCCGAAGGGAGGGATGGCCATCAGACCCTCGAGTTGCAACTGCGGACAGTGATCGAGAACGTGCCGTGCGAGGTCTTCGGCCCTTTCGGGCAGGACGCCGGCCTTCTGGTCTTCGCGTCCGACGTTGACCTCCAGAAGGACGGGGAGTCGTCTGCCGTGCCAGAGATCGTCGAGCAGGAGTTGAAGTCTGTCGGCCAAGGCCGGCCGGTCCAGGGTATGGACGATGTCGAAGATTTCCAGGGCTGTCTTGGCTTTGTTTCGTTGGAGGGGACCGATCAAATGCCACTGGGCCTGGCCGCGGACGCCGGGTTTTTTTGACGCCGCTTCCTGGACCCGGTTTTCCCCCAGGTTGAGGACACCTGCCTCGATGGCATCGGAGAGTTTGTCTGGAGGTTGGGTCTTGCTGACGGCAACAAGGGTGATATTTCCGGGGTCACGGTCCGCCTTGAGGGCGGCCTGGTGCAGTCGAGTCTGAACGTCCGCCAATCGTGATGCGATCCTGGAGTTCATGTGTCGCCTTCACACACGCAATCGGGGATCAGAGACCAGTTTTGTTTTCCAGTTTCCACTGTCCAACTCCTTGCAGGGCCGGACCTTCAGCTCTCTACGATGTCATTCTCGGAGAGAGCATCCTCTCGATAAAGAATCCGGTGGCAGAACTCGCAGGGGATGATTTCTTCGCATCGGCGAACCCGTTGCATCAAGTGCGGTCGGAGTTTGAAATGACACACGGAGCAGCTTCCGTCCGCGACGGCTGCAATGGCGATACCCTTTTTGCTCTTGAGGAGTCTGTGGAAGAGAGCCCGGTTCTTGGGGTTGAGTTCCTCCTCGATTGATGCGGCGTCTGATGCCAACTGGTGAACCTTGGCCTTGAGATCCTTCTTGGTGTTTTCCCAGCCTTCGGTGATCTCTTTCTGGGCGGCTTCCTCTTCGGGACGGGCCTGCTTCCGGTTTTCGATCTCTTCGGCGAGTTCTCCCAGAATTTTCTCGAGTTCTTCGTGCCGGGTCTTCTTGGTTTCCAGTTCCTTTGTGGCGTAGTCAATTTCCGAAATCACCGCAGTGAATTCTCGTTCGTTGGTCACCATGCTTTTCTGCTTCTGGAAATGTTCCAGTTCGAGGCGCCACTCCTCTTCACCCTTGTGAATCTCTCGGAGTTCTTCCTGCCGCTGGGCAATCTGGGCTTCGAGATCGACCAACTCCGCCTGTCGGCGGCGGTTGGTTTCTTCCAGGGCCTTGACCTCCGACGGGGGGCTCTGCCGATCTTGAAGATTCTGAGAAATCGTGTCGTACAGGCCTTGCAGCCGAATCATGAGAACGAGATCGTGTCGTGCTGTATTCAATGAACCCCCTGAAACACCGGTGGTCCGCCGGTATTGATTGTCAATGACAGGCCACTCCGGCCGCCTTCTCCTTCGTGGGCCCACCAGGATTCGAACCTGGGACCGACCGGTTATGAGCCGGCGGCTCTAACCGCTGAGCTATGGGCCCCGAGCGTATGGTAACCCGAGGACGAGTGTCCAGCAAGGGCTGTGAGGCACTAATTTCAGGGTTTGCGGGAATATCGGGGCAAAGCTGGGATTGGTGGCCAACGGTTCAGAGCCGACAGCTGGGAGCTCGGGCACCTGCAATAATCGCTCCCACGGTCCGATGTGCTCCAACAGTCGAAGAACGGGAGGGGATAAACCCCTCCCCTACAATGAATACCGAGGGAGCGGGTTTCGCCCCGCTCGGGTTTCCCTGGATTCTGCAAGCGCCCGGGCTGACAGCTGATCGCTCCCCTAATTATCTGCCTCGGAAAATGGCTTCAAGAGCTGTGATCTGGAGGGGTGGCGGAGCTTCCTCAGGGCCTTGTACTCGATCTGGCGAATCCGCTCACGGGTGACGTTGAAGGTGCGTCCGACCTCCTCGAGCGTATGCTCGGTTCCGTCGCCGATGCCGAATCGGAGTTTGAGGACCTGTTCTTCCCGGGGTGTCAGGGACTTGAGGACGGAATTGGTGTGGTCCTTCAGCGTCCTCATGATCACGGCATCGATCGGCGAGACCGATGCCGTATCCTCGATGAAGTCACCGAGGTGTGAATCCTCTTCCTCGCCGATCGGGGTCTCCAGCGAAATGGGTTCCTGGGATATCTTGTGGATCTTCCTGATCTTGGAAACAGGCATCTCCATTCGTTCCGCGATCTCGGCAACGGATGGTTCGCGGCCCAACTCCTGTACGAGCATGCGAGTGGTCCTGGTCAGCTTGTTGATTGTCTCGATCATGTGGACCGGGATGCGGATCGTACGGGCCTGGTCAGCGATGGCCCGGGTGATGGCCTGTCGGATCCACCAGGTGGCGTAGGTCGAGAATTTGTAGCCTCGGCGGAATTCGAATTTATCGACGGCCTTCATCAGGCCGATGTTGCCCTCCTGGATCAGGTCGAGAAACTGGAGGCCCCGGTTGGTGTACTTCTTGGCGATCGAGACCACCAGACGGAGATTGGCAACGATCAGATCCTGTTTGGCACGGTCGGTCATTCCTTCGCCGCGGCGCACCTCGGCCAGCAAATTCTTCAAGTCGTCATATGGAATCCGAAAACGGTCTTCGAGTTGCTCCAGTTCTTCTTCGTATCGTTGAATCCGCTCCTGATAGAAATGACGCCTTTCCTTGTTTCGTTCACGCTGAAGTTTCTTCCGGTCCTTGTTGATGGTGATCACCGGGATGGCAAAGCGTCGGTCGACTTCGTTGAAAAAGGTCAGGAGTCGATTGCGAGTGGTCGTTGTGAAATCAGCCCGTCGAACCATGATCGCAATGTCGGCCATGTTGACGTCGATTTTCTCCGAAAGCTCATGAAACCGCTTGCCGGCCTTCTTGCACCGACGAAGCCGAACCTTGAGTTCCTTGCTCTCTTCATCGATCTCGCTGATCTTGGCGAAGAGACCGAGGCCCTCTTTGACCCTGTCTTCGGCCTTCTCGTCAAGGATGTTGTCGTCCGTCTGGAGCAGTTCCCGGACGCCCCGCCGTTCGCGGCGGGCCTGCTCGTTGGTTCTCAGGAAGAGTTCGAGGATGGGGACTTCTTTGGAAAGGGCAATGAAAACCCGTGCTTCCCCTGCCTCGATGCGCTGGGCGATCTCGACTTCACCCTCGCGGTCGAGGAGGTTGACCGTACCCATCTCGCGCAGGTACATCCGGACCGGATCGTTGGTCTTTTCCAGTTGTTCCGGCCGGACCAGAACCTTGACCGGAACGGTCTTCTCTTTCTCGGCGTCCTCCCCGGCTTCGCCGGTTTGGCCCTCGGCTGGGGTGGTCGATTTTTCATCGATACCGTCGGTTCCCTCACCCTCCAAAACATCAATCTGGAGTTCGTTGAGGCGGCGGTAGATTTCGTCCAACTCTTCGGCAATTCCGGTCACCTCTTCCGGGAGTTTCTCGAAGAGATCCTCATAGAGAATGTAGCCGCGTTCTTTGCCGGTCTGAATCAGAGTGTTGATTTCAGGGTATTTTTCTTCAATCAGCACGAAGAGTCCTCCATCGTCATCTTGGGTCAGCTTTGTGGCGTCGAACGATGAGCATCAGTCGTCGAGGCCGAGAGTGCTTCGGCACGGTGCAACACACGCGGTCGCAATATCCTTCCGTCTTGGCGGTGATTGTCTGTACCTGGCTGGGCGTCGCAGGTCAATAAAAGCCTCCTGCGCACCGAAATCGGCCATACAACCGTTTCGTCGAAAGTGAATATGGGTCCCGATTCGCATTTTGGCAAGTATTTTTTGGAGAAATTCGACAAGATTGGCTGAATGTTACCTATTGGGCTGGGCCCCGCAGCCGAATTTTCTCAGTCTGGAGCTCGGCCAATCGCTCCAGGTCACCGTCGAGCGATGCCTGTTCGATGGCTTCCTGGAGGGCTCGTGCGGCTGCTGTTCGCTGGCGTCGCATCAACTGGGCAAGGGTCGAGGCGGCGCCTTCTTCGGTGACCGGAGGATGTTCCGAGGTGCAGAGTCGTGCGACCAGGGTTCTGAGATTCTCGTCTTGGCTTTCGGCCATCACCCGGGTTGCAATCTCCTGATCGGGACCCCATTCACGGACGAGGGTCAGCAGGGTACGAACTCGGGCATCCTCGATCAGATCGGGGTTGATGGCGTCGGTGACCTGGGTTCGGATCACTGGAGATCCTTCAAGGAGGATCCGAGCGAGATCGCTTTCACCGGGTGCCGTTGCCTTCTGGGTTGGGCTGGCGCCTGACGTGGCCGGTGGACCGCCGCGAGGTCCGGGAGTCCGACCCTTGCTCTCGACGTCGCGAGGTCTGAGGTTGAGGCGCCTTGCCAGTTCGTCAATGAGATTCTGCCGATAGGCAGGGTTTGCTGCAGAGCAGACCAGGGGCGCAAGTGAGAGTCCTGCCCGCCGTCTTTCGGCCGGGTCGGGTGGCAGGTCTGCCAGGAGGAAATCCAGCAGCGGCGTTGGTCTGGAGGCCATCGAGTTGAAGGCCTCGACTCCTCCAGATCGGATGATGTCGTCGGGGTCCTTGCCGCCCTCCAGCGTGATCATGGCGACGTCGATCCCGGCCTGGAGCAGGACGCCCGCACCGGTCGCCGCAGCCCGTCTGCCTGCGGAATCCGCGTCGTAGCACAAGAGGACTTTCCCGTCCTCGCCAAGGAGGCGGCGGAGCAGTCGCCCGTGCTCAGGAGTCAGGGCGGTACCCAGGGTTGCAACAACGTTGGTCAGGCCGACCCGGTGGAGGGAGAGGCAGTCGAAGTAGCCCTCGACAACGATCACCTCTCCACTGGAGGCAATGGCTTTTCTCGCCCGGTCCAGGGCAAACAGGGTCGAGCGTTTGTGAAAGAGCACACCTTCGGGGCTGTTGAGGTACTTGGGTTCGCCGTCTCCCAGAATGCGTCCCCCAAATGCGATCAGGCGTCCATCGCCCGATCGGATGGGGAACATCAGTCTTTTGCGAAATCGGTCGTAGGGTTTCTTTCCACCTTCGGGCTGAACGATCAGGCCGGCACTGGCCAAGACGCCCTCGGGATGGCGGGATCTGAGATTGTCGATCAGTGCGCGCCAGTCATCTGGGGCCCAGCCGAAACCGAAGTCCGACCAGGTGGAGCGGGGGAAACCCCGGCGTTCGAGTTCGCGGGCCGCCTCGGCGCCACCCGCCGATGTCAGTTGATCGACGAACCAGCGCTGGGCTTCTGAGAGAATCGACCGTTGGCGCTCTTCGTCTCGCCGGCGTTTTTGTGCGCCTGGGCTCCTGGCGGGAAGGTGGACGCCAAACCTCCGTGCCAGGTACTCGACGGCTTCGGGAAAATTGAGATTCTGCAGGGCCATGACGAACTTGAAGACATCACCACCCTGGTGGCAGCCGAAACAGTAGTAGAGGCCCTTCTCCGCATCAACCGTGAACGACGGTGTCTTCTCCTCGTGAAAGGGGCACAGGCCCTCCCATGTTCGTCCTCTGTGTTTCAAGCGAACATGGTCAGAGACGACAGCAATGACATCCGAGGCCTCTCGAACGCGGGCGATCACCTCAGATCCAAGGTCGAAATCAGTCATAAGGCCATGGTAGCGG
>CAYSHZ010000200.1:0-7066 GCA_964430905.1 uncultured Thermoanaerobaculia bacterium
CTCCAAATCTGTTGATCAGGCGCATGGCAAACTCCCCATCCTTGGACGGGCTGACGACAAAGGTCAGATTGAAGCCCAACCGGGCCAGATGGCGGAGGAACCAACCACCGACGAAAATCTCGCCGTGCCAGAAGGTCAAGATAACGGGACGACCGTCCTCTGCCAGTTTCGCCAACTCCCCATCGCCGGAAACTCGGAACCGATAGGTGAACCAGAGCACCTTGAGGATCGCCAGAATGACGGGGGCGCCGATGCGCTGGACCCAGAGTCTGGATCTCGACATCGGCCTCTTGGACTGAACGGCCTCGGGTCGGGGACCACCGACCAGGGGGCCGGGAGTCTTGGGGTGGTCATCCACATCCATGGTGGGAGCATACCCGCTCTGCATCCGGGAAGGAACCGAAATGATGGCTCAATGAACGGATGGTGACCCATGCAGGAAGCGATCGAGGACCAACAGAGACCAGATCTGCTCACCGCCGAGGTGCATCAGCCGAGGTTGACGAATGATATTGGCCTCGGCCAACCGGTTGACCGCATCCCGGAAGATCCCGGGTTGGGATCGTACCCAACGTCGAATCGGTAGATTGAAGCCGATCTTGGGTCTCTCGAGATGGCCCGGAGGAAGGCGATCCTCCATCAGGGTTCGGAGAATCAGCTTGCCTGTCGTTCCGTTGACGTCTCGGAGGAGACTGGGTTTCAGGGACAGGGCAAATTCAACGAGGCGGTGATCAAGCAGGGGCGGGCGGATCTCCAGAGAATGGGCCATTCCGGCGCGGTCGACCTTGTTGAGAAGGGCGTCGGGCAGGTAGGTGTGGAGGTCCAGCCACCGAGCCTGCTGAAGTGGTTCCAGATCGTCTCGCCAGTGACGCCGGAAATACCACAAATCGTCCCTGTCCTTGTTGACCAGTCGGGGAGAGAGGATTGCGCGCTTCTGGCGACGGGTGAAGGAGGAGGAAAGCTCGGCATACCTTTCAAAACCGCTCTGTCCCCGCCGGTCGAGAGAACGCCCCGTGTCGGTCAGGGGTGGAACCATATGGGCGAGAAGGCGTATCAATGTGGCTGCTGCATCGGCTCGCAGCATTCCATGGCGCTTGTAGCCCAGAAACAGCTCGTCGCCGCCTTCGCCGGTCAGAGCCACCTTGACGTGACGACGCGCGATTTCGGAGACCATCGATGTGGCCCACGCGCCGCTGTCGGCCATTGGTTCGTCAAAGAGCAGGGGCATGGAATCGAGAGCCGTATCGAGGTCGGGTGCAGATTTGGTGTGCTCAAAGTGTCGCGTGCCGAGATGATGGGCAACCTCGAGGGCCGCCGGCGCCTCGTTCCTGTGTCGGACCTCGGATCCCAGGGTTATGGTCAGGGGTTGATCAAGGTATGACGCGGTCATGGCCGAATCGATTCCGCCTGAAAGGAACACCCCGACCGGCACATCGGCCATGCTGTGCTCCGGAATGACGCGGCCCAAGAGATCATCCAGTTGGCCCAGCGCCAAGGCGGCGTCTTCGATGGGAGGTCCAATCGAGGGTGTCCAGTAGGGTGCGATCGTCAATCGTCCGTCTTCCCAGACCAGCGTATGGGCAGGGGGCAGCTTGTGAATTCCCGAAAAAACCGTATTGGGGGTTGGAATGTAGCGGTAGGTCAGGTAGTCGGAGATGGCATCGTCCAGAATGGGCGGACGGCCCAGTACCAACAGGCTCTTCAATTCCGAGGCAAAGGCAAGGCCGCCGGGGGTTTGTCGATAGAAAAGGGGTTTGATGCCCAGACGATCCCGGGCGGCAAAGAGCCTGTGGCGTTTCTCATCCCAGATTGCGAAGGCGAACATGCCGCGCAGGTGGTTGATGCACCTATCACCACGATGCTTGTAGAGGTGGAGCAGGACCTCGGTGTCGGTATCTGAGAGGAAGGGGCCCTCAAGATCTCGTCGCAGCTCTCGGAAGTTATAGATCTCACCGTTGTAGGTCAGGGTGTGTTCACCCAGGACCATTGGCTGGTGACCCGCTTCCGAGAGGTCGAGGATCGACAGGCGGGTATGGCCCAGTTGTGCCGAGTGTGTGGACCAGATACCGCGGTCGTCCGGACCCCGATGATGCAGCAGCGCAGTCATCTTCTCTATGGTGGTGGTGTCTCCCGGGGGATCACCAACCCAACCGGTGATGCCGCACATCAGCGGCCAGGCTCATGCAATTCGTCGGACGAATTGCGATATATCAACCACAAATTCCTCACATAGATCAGCCAGCCGGCCGATTGGCCCAGGACGCCGACAACGTCCCGTCTCCAGATGAAGTAGACCATCAACATCGAGGCGCCGGCCAGGCTCATCCACCAGAATCCGACCGGTACGACCGAACGCTTGGCTTTCTCGCTGACCAGCCACTGGAGGACCATCCGTCCGGTGAAGAGAATTTGCCCCAGGAGACCCAGAAGAACCCAGGCAAATCCTATCGGCGAAGAGATGTTGAGAAATTTGAAATACCAGGGTTTTCCCGATTGACTGGTGATGAGCAGGTTGGCAAATCCTTCGGGATCGACGGTGTCGACCGAACCGTCAAGATGAACCAGCCGGAACTGGTGTCCTCCGTTGGCAGCGGTCTCCAGAAGCACGCGGTTGACACCTTCGGGCATCGGCTTGATATGAACCCTGATCGGTCGGTTGTCCTCCTGCTGGCTTTCAGGGTATTGCTGGGCTGCGGCGACCTGTCCAAATGCCAACGTTGCCAGGACGACCAAGAGACCCAGAATTTTCGTCATGTTGCTTATCACGGTTCCTCCAGCAGACGGAAGAATACCGTGGCGCCCGCCCGTCCGTGCCCCAAATCCAGTCCTTGGATTCTTTCGATCACCTGTGGATGGGGGCCGGCGTTTCCGGAGAGATCACGAACGAGGTCCTTTTTACGGGCAACGAACAGTAGGCCTTCGGCGATGGGGAGGTCTGCGGGCGTTCTGAAAACCCGGGTTTCCGGCGGCAGGGAGAAGAGCATTTCTTCATCACGGAGTCCGTACAACGCCACTTCGGTTCCCCGTTTGAGGTGATTCTCGGCTGCATCGGCAGTCCGGGTTCCAAGGAAGGACAGAGAGAATTCCGAGAGGAATGGGCCGAAGAGGAGGGTCAGGAACGCCAGAGTGCCGGCCGTCGATATCGCCAGTGCAAGAATCGGTCTTCTGCCGAGCTTCAGCGAGCCGAAAAGTGTCGCTGCCGCAAGGAATCCGGAGAGTATGATCGCAGGCGTCTGAAGACCGATCAGATCAAAATTAAAGGCAGGGACGAGGGGGATCGCAGCCAGAAGGCAGCCTCCGGCGATGTGGAGGGCTACAAGACCTCTGGGCACTTGGCGGGGGCCGCGTGTCCACAACCAGCCAACGGCCAGCAGGATCAGGGCTGGGTAGGACGGGAGCCAATAATGCACCAACTTCGTTTGAATCAGTTCCAGAGCCACCAGGGGGCCCAGAGCCCAGGCCATCAGGAAGAGCTTTTCCGGAGCATCTCGGCGTTCACGCCAAGTCTCAATCCCCGCGCCAAGAGCCGAGGCCAACCAGGGGAAACACAGGATGATGCCGGTTACCAGATAGAAGCCGGGAAAGGCGCCGTGGCCTTCGAGTGCCATCATTCCGCGCTGGACCACATGGCGCCCGATGGCTACCTGGAAGAACTCACCCGAGGTTGCCTGCCATGCGGCCATAAACCAGGGAAGCGTGATCACAAAAAAGAGGAGGAGTCCCCACTGGAGGCGGAAGTTCTGCAGATGATGCCATTTTTTCGGCTTTTGGAGGAAGGAGATTGAAGCAACGGCGGCCGGAAAGAGGAGGAGGATCGGCCCGAGCATCAGGGTGCCGGCGATCAGCAGGACCACGGCAATGAGACCCTCCCACATCGTCCAGCTCCGTTTGAGTGCCCAGATTCCGATCAGGGTGGACACGATGAACAGCGGTGCAACGGGTCCCTTGGTCAGCACGGCCAGGGCGGTTCCGGCCCAGAAGACAACTGCGGCGGAACGACTTGGATTGGCGGCCACCAGGTGTTCCAAAGCCAACATTGCTATCAGTGTCCACAGGAGATTGAGGGCGTCCGCCGTACAGGTTCGTCCCTCGAAGAAGAAGATGGGGCTGGCCGCCAGAAGCAGACCGGCCGCCACACCGGAACCGGGACCCCACCTCCGACGGGCGGACCAGGCCAACAGGGCGGCGCAGAGGGCGGCCGCAATGGCTGAGGGGAATCGGGCCGCCCACGGGGTGACTCCGAAGACCTTGAAGGCTGCTGCCGTCGCCCAGTAGATCAGGATCGGCTTGTCGTAGCGGGGAAGGCCTGCAAATGTTGGAACGACCCAGTCGTGGTTGAGGAGCATTTCCCTGGAGGCCTGGGCAAATCGGGCCTCGTCGCCGTTGAGGATCGGCGACATGCCGATTCCGGCAATGAGGCACGCAGCAACCAGAACCCCAACTGCGCAGGCTTCGGTCGCCGGCGAGGAGTAGCCCTTGATCGATCTGAGGATTCCAAGCATCGTCGATATCCTACCCCGACCTTCTCAACAGGGATTGCCTCGCCGAACCTTGGCCGCTAGACCTCGGTCATGCTCCCCGTCGGGAATGCCTGCAGGTTTTCGCCCATGACCTCCTTGAGAATGGCGAAGGCCTTGTCACCCGTGCAGTGTCCGGAGAAGACGGTGCCGATGGAACGGTCCAGCATCTCCTGCCCGATGGCCTCGACCTCCGAGCGGGTTCCGGCCATGGTCTTGAGCAGCGGGTTGTCGATCAGGTGGAACCCTCCAATGACGGCCTTGATGGGCAGATTTGGGAACCGCGTGGTTGCAGCGTCGATCATGTTGAGGATGCCGGAATGCGAACAGCCGGTGACGATCACGAGGCCATCCTCGTGTCGAATGACCATCTCCAACTCGTGGTCGAACGGGTCATGGATCAACCTTCCATCCCGTTGAACCCAGAGACGGTCATTGCCCTTCGGCCGAGGATGTTGGCCCGAGAGATCGGTCAGGAGGAAGAAATCAGGACAAACTTCGGTCTCGTCCCTGATCATTTTGAATCGATTCTGGTGGCGCTCCAGCAGAGACGTGTCAATTCCAATGAAACGCTTGATGATGGCGAAGATTTTGATGGTGTGGCCCTGGTCCGCGCAGGCGCGGAGATAGATTGGGGCATGGTCGTTGACTTCAAGAAACCGGGCCAATCCTCCCCCGTGGTCAAAGTGATGGTGGGAGAGGATGGCAATATCCACCGCTTCGATATCGATGCCCATCGCCTGTGCGTTCTCTGCGAATACGCCTGACGTGCCGGTGTCGAAGAGGATGCGCTGATTTCCTGTGTCGAAGTGAACCGACAGACCATACTCCGGAGAGATGTCGTGACGTCCATCGATACCACTGTTTTCGACCAGCACTGAAACTTTCATGCGTGCCCCTTTTATTGAGCGAAGGACGAGATCACATCCTCATTATTATTACTCCAGGAGGCGCGAAAGCGTCGAACAGAAAACCTATCGGCTCTTGAAGATGCTGGCCAACTGTTCTCGGGTGTGGGAGCCCAGCGTCCTTTGCATCTCGGCGATGGTCGAGGGCCGTTCATGTCCGGACTTGGCGGCGTGGAGCCTTTCCAGTTCCTGATCCTGGGCCTGATGCCAGTCGCGGACCCCGGTCAGAACATCCTGGCGTGAGATTGTGCCGACCAGGCGTCCGTTTTCGACGACCGGGAGGGTGACGAAGTTGCAGGTGATGAACTCCGCCGCCGTGGCCAGTAGGTCCATGTCGGGCTTGACGGTGTGAACCAGGGGCGACATGTGATCCCCGACAGTCCCGCCGGCGATTTGCTCGTTGGCCCACCTGCAGATTGTTCGGAGACAGTCCTTCTCGCTGAGAATTCCGACGACCTGTTTGTTGTCATCCACGATGGGGACCGCCTGAAATTGCTCGCCGATCAAGAGTTGCATCGCCGAACGCATATCGTCGTTGACGTTGAGTGTCTTCTGTGTGGCCTTCATGCATTTTCGGACGGTAGGGACCTCGACCATATAACAACCTCCCGCTACTTCTCAGCGAATCCGTGTCTATCCAGAGTACCACTGAATACAACATCTGAAGGGGCACGAAGAATTCCCGAAGGCCCACCATCCCTGGGTGGCAGTCTGTTCATGGGTGTTCCCTCTTCTCGTTCCCTGACCGTAGATTGTGGAATATCGGATGGGAGCCGTGTCCTCAAACTCCCGCCTGTTTCAGGCCTGATCAAGTACGAATATTCACAATCCATGAAGAAGTGGTATCCTTCCGCCGCCCGGTACGGGATGAGTTTGTTGTATCGGGAGAGGAGGTACGTGCCGATGGCAGTTCACGTCATCAAGAAGGGGCTGGATCTGCCCATCTCAGGGAAGCCGGAGCAGCGGGTTGATCCCGGCGCAGCGGTGTCTCGAGTGGCAGTGGTCGCAGACGACTATCCATTCATGAAGCCCCGGATGCACGTCGCAGTGGGCGACGTCGTCAAACGTGGCCAGCTTTTGTTCGAGGACCGGAAGACCGAGGGCGTTCGGTTTACGGCGCCGGGTGCGGGGACGGTCATCGCCATTCATCGTGGTGAAAGGCGGGCCCTGCAATCGCTGGTGATCGAACTTTCCGATAGTGAGCGAAGTGGCGAGCCGTCACCAGCGGCGGTCCAATCATTCGAGAGTCATACGGGCAAAGATCCGCGTGATCTGGATGGGGAGGCCGTTCGGGCGCTTCTGGTCGAGTCCGGGATGTGGACCGCCCTGAGGCAGAGGCCCTATTCCAAGGTGCCGGCGCCCGAAGAGGCGTGCCGGTCGCTCTTTGTGACGGCGATCGATACATCACCGCTGACGGCCGATCCTGAGGTTGTACTCGAGGGAGTCATGGACGACTTCCATCGGGGTCTGCGGGCCGTAGCGATGTTGACGGATGGAACGGTGTTCTTGTGCAGGAAACAGGGATCGTCGATTGACGGTGGCGATGCACCTCGGGTCGAGATTGCCGAATTCAAGGGCAAACATCCTGCGGGCCTGCCTGGAACCCACATTCACTTCCTGGATCCGGTGGAAGGCCAGGGC
>CAYSHZ010000201.1:0-6998 GCA_964430905.1 uncultured Thermoanaerobaculia bacterium
AGGCCGGCAACAAGGGCGCCGATGCCGCCGCCACCGCCATCGAAATGGCCGATCTCTTCAGGGGGCTGGGAATGGACACCGACTAACCCGACTTTCTCACCAGTGATCTGCTGCGGTGAGAAAGCCGGGCTAACGTTCAGGTCCGAGCGAAACTCTCCATCATGATCCGCCACTCCATGCCGAGGTGTCCCCGCTCTCGAAACCATCGGCGAACAACGGCGGGGCAGCCTGGGTGAAAGTGACGGTAGCGAAACCGATGTTCTCTTTCTCTGCCTCGGTGGTGTTCGAGGGGAAGTAGTGCCTCGAATCCATCCAGGCGACGTAGGCGGTTCCGTTAAGGACGTCGAGGCCCATGTATTCGCCGAACTGGTTGGGATTGCGGCCTGAGTTGTCTGCGGTGTTGACATTGGTCCATGAGATGGCCGAGTCGTTGAACTCTGCAGACGGCACCGTGACCTGGATATTGGGCTCGAAAGTCAGGCCGCAATCGGTCGACCGGGCGAGGTAGATATCGATCTGGTGGTTCGCAGCATCGTTGCGGGCATCATGCCAAACGACCACCACGGAACCGTCGCTTTGATCGACGACCAGAAACGGATGGAACTGGGATGCGCCGCCCTCGCCATCGTCGTTGACCCGAACCGGAGCACTCCATGTCGCGCCGTGGTCGGTCGAACGACTGACGAAGATGTCGGTATTCTCGACGGTTCCGGTGACAAAATCGGTGAAGGTCGCATACAGCGTCCCGTCACAGGCGCCACCGGAGTTGTCGACATCAATGGCGCCGAAGGGATTGATGCCCCTCTCGTCCTGGGGCCCCGGCTTGTTGGCACCTGAGAAACTGGCTAGTTGGAAATCCCGAATCCGGACCGGCGTTCCCCACGACGCGCCGCCGTCGGTGGACCGGGTGAAGTACATCTCCTCGTTGGTGCAGTCGTTGCCTGAACAGGTCAGCGTGTCAAAAATGACGTCGACGGCACCGCTCTTCTCAACTGCGATCTCGCATCCCAGATCGGTACCGCCGGTCGGCGCAGCGGGCAGATCAACCTGGTTCCAGCTGGAGCCCGAGTCGGCCGACCAGGCGAACTGCTCGTTGTTGGCGGTATCCCAACACGTGTAGTGGCGCCCGACGTAGGGACTCCCCGCATTTCGGTCGATGTCAAAGAACTCCTTGTCCTGGATGGTCCCGGCACCCCAGGTGTTGATGACGGTTCCGCCGGTCGTCCAGGTGGCTCCTGCGTCGGAGGAATGGGACACGACGATGCCGAAATCCATTCCCAACAGACCACCCAGCAAACCGTCGACGCAGACCAGCATGTACTCCAGCGAGACAACGCCGTCGGCACCCCACGACAGGGCCGGATCGGAACCGATGACGATTCCCGGCATACCGATGAACTCACAAACGCCAAAACCAAAATCCTCGTGATCGGGCGGGCAAGTCATGGACCAGGTCACACCACCGTCAGTCGAGGCGAAGGCCGCCTGGGTGTTGACACCCCCACACCCGGCCATGGTATTTGCGGCGGCGACGATCTGGGAGGAATCGGCCGGATTGACAACCACCTGGACCTCGCCCTGGTAGTCCTCCGGCGAGGTCCCTGTTCCCGAGGCCAGGTTTCGATTGGTCCCAACAGCGGCGGCAGTTGCAGCCTTCCGGGGAGTATTCTCCTTCGCCTCTCGGAGAGCATCATCCCCGTAAAACTCCCGTGCAAGGTCCGGATGCCGTTCGATCCACAGCCTGTGCAACTCCAAGCTGATCGGCGGCACCATGAATTCGTACCGCCTGATGTGCATATCCGCCTTGAGCATCTCCAGCGGAGAGATCGGCAGGTAATCCAGAAGCTCGTCCAGAGCCTCTTGGTTTCGGGGCTGTCGTTCAAGCCGCTCTCGCAGGTCCTGATAAACGGGATCCTTGAGAAGCCTCGAATAGACATCGACGAACGAAACCGTGCTCCCCCCCGGCATTCCTTCCCCGGCACTGAGAAACGGGCTGACAACCACGAACAATACCAACAAAAGAATCACACAACGACGCATCCGGTCCCCCTGCTCGGAGAGGCGAATCCCCTGAACCGCCCTCCTGAAATCTTGAATGGGCGGGATCATACCACCAACAGCCAGACCCATCGAGGCCCTGTGCGGACTGATGGTCGATGTCCTGCGACATGGTTTCTGGGAATCAGGCGATGATCCGCGCCCGGCCTACGACGCAGCCCTCGATGCCTGCTCAATGGCCCTGGTCGCCGATCCTGATCTTGCCGCAACACACATCGAGGTCGGTCGAGCTCATCGATACTGGGTTTCGAGCGGATTGGCTCATGGACGCTGGAACGAAGACACCCTCGAAAAGGCGCAGCGACATGCCCTGGCGGCCATCGCGGCCGCACCGGACAATCCAACCGCCCATGTACTGTTGGGCGTGACTCATCGCCTTGCCGCCAATCATCTTTCCGGCTGCGGCGAGGATCCCCGTGGGGAACTCCGGATGGCTGTGGAAGCCTACCGCAAGGCCATCGACTCTCGGCCGTCGGACTCCGGCGCCCATATGAGCCTGGCGAATGCCCTGCTCAGTCTCGGAGAGGACGCCAGGAACAGAGGAGATGATTCCAACCTGTATTTCCAACAGGCGGCAGATGCCGCCTACGAGGCGATCGAGGCCGAGCCCAGCCTCATCGGCGCCCACGTCAACTTGGGCATCGCTCAGGCCCAACTCGCAATCTCCGCACGTGAGAGAGGTACCGATGCCGAGGCCCATTTCCGACAGGCAGCCACGGCTCTCGAGGAGGCGATCGAACTCAACCCCCTTGTGGAGATCGCAACCACGAATTCAGGCTGAATTGATGCCCAGGACCTTCATCCTCCGGTAAAGGGTCGAGGCTCCAACGCCGAGGACTTTCGCCGCCGCCGGGACGTCGCCGCCACACGAGGCCAGAACCAACTCCACGTGCTCCTTCTCTGTCCGCTCAAGGACCGACTTGAGGTCCTCCGATCGTCGATTCTCTCCGGAACTGATCTCGGTCTGAAGGTGGGAAGTATCCAGGAGCCCCCCATCTTCCAGGAACAACGCCGCCCGTCCGATCTCCCGTTCCAGTTGTCGGATGTTCCCGGGCCAGTCATGTTCCTGAAGTGCTGCGACGGCCGCCCGTGAGATTCCGGCAGCGCGGATGCCGCGTTCGGAACAGACCCTGCCGAGGAAGTGGGCGGCGAGGTTCGGCACGTCGATCCGGCGTTCGCGCAGGGGCGGCAGCACGACCACCCAGTCGGCAATCCGATGATAGAGATCAGAGCGGAAACTCCCGTCGTCCAGCATCGTCTTCAGATCCCGGTTTGTCGCCGAAATCACACGAACGTCGGCCGGCCGGGCCTCGTGACCGCCGATTCGGTAGACCTCCTGCTCGGCGAGCACTCTCAGAATTCGAGCCTGCGTTTCCGGCGCCATGTCACCGATCTCGTCGAGGAACAGGGTCCCCCCGTGTGCGGACTCGAACTTGCCGGCACGGGCGTCGACCCCGGTGGCAACCCCCCGCTCGACGCCGAAGAGTTCGCTCTCCAGAAGATCCCGGGGAAGGGCGGCACAGTTGAGCGTCACCAGGGGTTTGTCGGCCCGGTCGGAGGCCGCATGGAGATATCCGGCGAGTAACTCCTTGCCGGTTCCACTTTCTCCCCGAATGAGGACACTGACCCTGCTCGGGGCAATCCGAGCCGCCCTCCGGTAGATCTCCTGGACCTCGGGCGCCAGGGAGGAAGGATCGGGCGGACGGAGCGGCGGGACCTCCGGCATCGCCCTGGGACTGTCGGTCACCGTCTTCCGACCGGCAACGCTGATCAGGGCGGCCGCGGCCCTCAGCAACGGCTGGAATGCTTTGGCCAGCCCGGGACCTGCAAAGGCGACGGTCAAGGAAATATCGTCCCCGGCCGAAACGGTGACCTCGGTTGTCGGATCGGCACACCGGCGTTCCCCAGAGAAGAGAATACCTTCGTTGTCGGTGCTCGTTACGGATATTTCCACCCGCCGACAGGGAAGGCTCTGCAGCATCGCCGCACCCACCGCACGGGCGACCTCGTCCCGGGGCTCACCCCGGACCAGACGCTCCATAAGATCGGGGAGATGAACCAGGCTGAAGGTCTCCAGGACGGTGGCGCCGAGAGTCGATGGCCGGGCCTCCGAGTTGGGAACAACCGAGTCCTGAACGCTGGGTTGAGGTCGTTCGAGAACGACCCCGGCCTCAAGGTCGTCCTGGTCGATGTCCTCCAACAGGGCATGGACGTTCCCGAACCTCAGTGTTGAACCCACCGTAATGAGAATGGGTCCCTCGACACGATGTCCCTCGACCCGGGTCCCGTTGGAGGAGTCCAAATCGGTCAGGGTCACACCCTCATCGTTGACGACGACCGCATGTCGTCGGGACACGGTGGGATGCGCCACACGGAGATCGCTCTCCGGACTGGAACCCAGGTCAAACTCACCCGGAGCCAGCGGAAACTTCAGGGTACGATCCCCAAGCTGGACTGTCAGTCGCAAGGTCACCCCATACCATGATACCCGAGGACGGCAGACACTGTAGAATCGTCGGGTGATCTACCGTTTCGGCTCCTTTACATTGGATCTCAACCGGGGCAGCCTCCGGGGGCCGGGCGGCGAGATCAAGCTTCGGCACCAGGCCTTCAGGCTCCTGGTCGTCCTGGTCGAGAAGGCGCCAAACATCCTCTCCCACGACCAGCTGCTGGATCTGGTCTGGGGCAAGGAACACCTCTCCGCATCATCTCTCAAGCAGGCGATCAGTGAAGTCCGGCAGGCCCTTGGTGACGATCCTTCGAATCCCACATTTATTGAGACCGTCCACCGTCGTGGATACCGGTTCATTGCCCCAATCGGAGTCATCGACACATCGCCTTCCGCGCCGAAAGGATTGACAAGCCCGGCTCGCCCTCCGCTGGATCCGGCGCCCCGATCCAGGGCGCCCTTCGGCATCGGACTCCTCGTCCTGATCGTGACGGCTGGAGCGGTCGCGTTGTGGATGCAAGACCACCAGGCTCGGGCCAACCCGGTCCGGAACTCTATTGCCATCATGGGTTTTGCCGTCTCGCCAAAGGATCCCGCCCTGGCATGGACATCGGATTACCTCGGCCAGACGTTGGCCAACGAACTCCTGGCCGATGCCACAATGAGAGTCATCCCGAACGACCGGACCGCCGAGGCCCACCGAGAACTCCTCCTCGAAGCCGAGGAACGATACGACCCTCAAGTGGTTGAGAAAATCGGTCGGGTACTCGGCGCCGACTACATCGCCGGGGGAAGCTTCCGTCCCGGAGACGACTCGAAACCTGCCAGGCTCGACCTGACAGTTGCCAACACCCTGACGGGACAAACCGAGCTGACGCTCCACCGGATGGCGCCACCGGGTGATTTTGTCACCCTGACCGCAGGCCTCGGCGCAGAACTCCGCGACGTGCTGCATCCGCCAATCCCTTCCTGGGGAGAGCTGCCCCGTTCAACGCCACAACCGATCTCCCTCAATCCCGAGGTTCAGGAACTCTTCACGATCGGCATCAAACGACTCCGGCTCTTCGATACCCTGGCCGCGGTCGATGTACTCCAAAGAGCGGTTCATCTCGACCCCGAGGCGCCCCTGGTGCGCTGGAAACTGGCTCAGGCGCTCCTGACGTCAGGCGATCAGGCCGGAGCCGCGGAGGCTGCGGATGGTGCGAAGGAACGGGCCAACACCCTGCCCAGGGAGCAACAACTGGCGATCGAGGCCTTTGCTCTCGAGGCCGGAACACGATGGGACGATGCAACGGCCAAGTATACCGTCCTGAACGAGTTCATCCCCGACACCGTCGACTATCCCCTCAGAAAGGCGATGTGTCTGGTCAAGGGCGGAAGGGCCGCCGAGGCTCTCCCCATCTTTTCGGCCCTTCACCGGTTGCCGGCCGAAATCAACGCCGACCCCCGAATCGCACTGACCGAAGCCAAGGTCCTTGAACCCCTCGGACGACTGGAGGATGCGGAGACCTCCGCCTCGGCGGCGATCACCCAGGCCACCAACATCGGCGCCGCCATTGTCAAGGCCTCCGCCCTGCGGGAACGGGCCTGGGTTCGAATGAAACTCGGCCGACAGGATGAGGCCATCGAAGACCTCCGATCCAGCCGGAGACTCTTTAAGACCTTCGGACATCGCTCGGGAGAAGCCGGCGCCCTCAGCGGCCTCGCTGCGGTCAACCTGGAAATGGGGCACGGGGATGTGGCCCGGAACCTATACCTTGAGGCCGAGACGATCTTCTCTGAGATCGGGGAACGATCCGGCGAGGCAACGGTTCTCTTCAACCTGGCCATCATTCGGGCCAACTCGGGAGATCTCGAAGGCAGCCGCCAGGAATTCCTCAAGGTTCTCGACCTCAAGCGAGAGATCAACGATGTCCCTGGGCAGGCCCACATCTTCGATGCCCTGGCCCAGATCGACGAGGCCCTTGGTGATACCGAGGCAGCCCGGAATTGGCTGACCCAGGCCGGGGACCTGGCCCGCAAGACCGGTGACCGCCTTCTGGAGGGTCGATGCATCCGGACCCGGGCCGACTTCAACCGGAAGGTCGGCAAGACCGATGAGGCCGGGCCGGACTACAAAGCGTCCCTCGCAATTTTCACAGAAATTGGGAATCCCCTCGAAGAGGGTCGAACCCTGGAGGCCATGGCCGCCATGGAGACCGAAGGGGGAAGGATCGGAAACGCTGTTCCCCTCCTGGAGTCGGCTGTCGAATGCTACCGAGCCGGGTCGCATCTGGCCGATATGGCCTCCGCCCTCCGGAGCCTGGCGGAGGCCCACACCGAACTTGGCCAGATCAACACGGCGCGAAACAACCTTAAAGAAGCCCAGAAGCAGGCCCGATTGTTGAAGAACACAAAACTCGTTGAGGCCATTGAAGCCGATCTTGAGTCACTGCCCACCATGGACCAGAAACCAGGCGCCGATAACTGAAACTATTTGATGGTCCTCTCT
>CAYSHZ010000202.1:0-6991 GCA_964430905.1 uncultured Thermoanaerobaculia bacterium
CATGGGGCACATGACACATCAGGCAGGAATCACTCACAGGGGCATGGGCAACCTTGAGATTGCCTGCGGCTGCATCTTTCAGATCACCGTGACATCGCACACAGAGCCCAGGCTGCGGAGCCACCAGTTCGACCGTCGTTCCCTCTGAGGTGATCGACACTCGATGGCAGGACGAACAGTCACTCTCGACCGGGGCATGGATCACCGTGGTGCCGCGGGTCAAGTTGGCGTGACACATCGAACACTTGGAACTCTCCACACTGACCAGCCGGGGGTGCGCCGCCGCAAAAGCCGTCCCCGACGCCACGACGACCAGAACGATCCCTGCGGCTGCTGCCCCAAAGCGGGTCACGATGTGGGCGAATTTCCCCATACACTGCCTCCGATGACCGCCTTGATTGCTCAAAGGTGGGTGGCGGGCTCCGGTCAGGAGTATATGCTGAACCATGGGCTCGGTTCGGAACACTTTTTATTTCCGGGATTGATCGGAGGGAACCTTCCGGATCGAATCTCCTGAAATACGCCCCCCCGAACTCGAGGACCCTTCTGGTCGATGACCTTGGTTCAACAGGGTTGAGATTCTTCTGCAGAATTCTCCGGGGGAAAGATCCGCCGGAATCAAATCCTCCATCCGACAGGGCAGACTGCAGTTGCAGGCATCGAAATGCTCGACAACCGCCTGGCAGAGAAAAGGAATTTCCCGACTCTCATCGGAACACCTGTCAAGCAACCTGCGCCACTTCAGATGACATGGCACGAGGTTGAAGATCACGGCATCGGGCGGATCCTCGGCCAAAATCCTTTCCGACTGTCGAAAGGAACCGACCCTCTCAACCTCGACCCCCGGGGGGGCGACCCTCGCCACCATCCACGCCAGGAGTTGGGATCTGTCAACAACCAGGAGTCGCGCCATCTGCCCCCCGCACCCGAGATTCAGCAAGATCCATTCCTGATTGGTATCAAAGACTCGAGCCGCCCATCGGGGCGCCCTGAATAGAAATCAGTCCTCGAACTTCTTGAGGCGGTAGCGAAGCTGATCCCGGGTCACACCGAGAAGTTCTGCCGCCCGGGTCTGGTTGTCACCCGCTGCCTCCATCGCCCTGCGGACCATTTCCCGTTCAACCTCCTCGAGAGTGACGATGCCCTGGGGCATTGCGCCGCCAGAGCCTTGATTCATGAGGTGATCGCGGGATGTTGTTGAGACCGCATGAATCCGATCGAGGATCAGCGAAGAGCTGTCGATTTCCTGCCCTTTTTCCAGGATCACGGCCCTTTCAACCACGTTCCGGAGCTCACGAATATTGCCGGGCCAGGCGTACGCCAAAAGGATATTTTCGGCATCCCGAGTGAACCCACCAAAGGACCTTCCAACCCTTTTCTGGATCATCTTCAAAAACATCTCCGCCAACGGCAGAATGTCCTCGGGACGATCACGGAGAGCAGGAATTTCGATTGGGAAAACACTGAGGCGGTAATACAGGTCATCCCGGAATTCCTTGTCCGAGACCATCTGGTTCAAGTTGCGGTTGGTGGCCGCGATCACCCTGACGTCCGCCCGGATTTGCCGGGCTCCACCGACCCTGCGAAACGTCCTTCCTTCAAGCAGGTGGAGGAGTTTGGCCTGGAGGTCATATCTAATTTCTCCGACCTCATCCAACAGCACCGTTCCCCCCTCCGCCAACTCAAAAGACCCCTTGCGGCTGGTCTTGGCGTCGGTAAAGGCACCCTTTTCATGACCAAAGAGTTCACTCTCGATCAAGGAATCCGGGATGGCCGCACAGTTGACTTCAAGGAAGGGGCCCTTGCAGCGATCAGAGGCCCGATGGATGTGACGGGCGACAACGTTCTTCCCGGCACCACTCTCCCCGAGGAGGAGGATGGTCTCAATCCCACTTCTGGAGACCTCGGAGGCGATCTCCATTGTTCTCCTGAAGACCTCCGATTCCACGATAACCGGCTGATCAAGCCACCTCTGCTGGATGTGCTTGGCCACTCCGGCATCCCTCTTGGTGGCCCGGATCTCGATGCTCCGGTTGACCAGATCCACCAACGCGTGGTGATCGACAGGCTTCGAGAGGAAATCCAGGGCGCCCAACTTCATCGCCCGGACGGCATCATCAACCTGGCCAACGGCAGTCATGACCAGAACAACAGAGTCTTCCAGATCTTCCCGATTGCGCTCGTAGAAATCCAGTCCATGCCCATCAGGCAGCCCCAGATCCAACAGCATCAGGTCGGGACGATGCTCCGCGAGGTGCTCCCTGGCCTCTGCGAGGTTCTCGGCTGGGTGAACCTCGTGCCCCTCCTTCTCGAGCCGTTTCTGCAGCGACCAGCGAAGGAGTTTTTCATCTTCAACCAATAGAATCAGGGCCATCGTCAGCCTCCCTCACCCTCGATGGTCCCATCAACCGGTGAACGATCAGGGATCAGAACAAAGAACGTGGTACCCGTTTCACCATCACTTTCAACTTCAACCCTCCCCTTGTGCTGCGTCACCAGGCTTCGGACAACGGGCAGGCCCAGGCCTGTGCCCGAAAACTTGGTCGTAAAGAAGGGTTCAAATACCTCATCAAGTGCTCCCCGGGGAATCCCAGGGCCGTCATCTTCGACCGAAATAATCAACCCGCCACCTTCCGGGTACAGGAATGCACGGAGTGCAATCGTACCGTCCTCTTCGATGGCGTCCGCAGCGTTGGCCACCAGGTTGGTAACAACGTGACGCATCTGAACGGGATCGATGGAGAAAACGCCGACGTCCCGTGCAACCTCAACACACAAAAAAATGTTCTTCTTGGCCAGGGCAGGGCGCAGCAGATGCACCGAGTCTTCCAGCAGGGATGCCACATCAACCGGTTCTCTCTTCGGGGGTGCCGGGCGGGCAAAATTGAGAAGGAGATGAATAATCTCGTTAACCCTGTCCAGTTCATTGACCACCTGGACAAAAATCTCCTTCTGCTCCTTCTCGTCAGCATCATCTCGCAGAAGCTCCATGACACCCCGAATTCCGGCCAGGGGATTCTTGATCTCGTGGGCCAATCCCGCGGCAAGTCGGCCCAGAGAGGCGAGACACTCGGTATGCTGGAAACGGTCACTGACGGCGTCCTTCTCCTCCTGCTCTCGCCTGAGGACCTGGGCCAGGGAACGGTACAATTCTGCCGCTACCGGATCGAGGAAGACTCCTGGTTCCGGCGTCATCGAAACCGTTCCTGACGAGGCTTGGTCCTTCAGCCTTTGGACCTGAACCAGGGACCGTCGAGTCCATGCCCCAATGCCCATATTGACAAGACCGACCATCAGAGCCCAGCCAACGACAAGATAGATCAGATTGTGTTCAAGCCGATCATGAGCGGCCGTCACATCAGGTGTGAGATCCATCTCCATTGTGGCTGCGCCCAGTTGCATTCCCCTGGCATGACAATCCGCGCACTCGCCCTCCGCACGGACCCGGAGCACACCTTGGAGCGCCATCACCCCTCCCCGATTCTCAAAAGCAAAGAACTCCTCCCTGTTGCTCTCCAGAAACTGCTTGACACGAAGATCCGGACTCCCCGGTTGACCCATCAGACTCCCATCCGAACGGTAGATCCTGAAATCAAGAAGGCTGTGCTTCTCTGCAAATTCTCCGGCGCCGGCGGGTATCACGGCGTGGTTCCTGGAACACATCATCGGATGCAGGGTATGAACCGCCTCGGTCAGCAGCACGCGGGCCTCGGCACTGTGGGTCCGCAGAAGCTCGGCTCGCATCACATGAATCAGACCAAAATACAAAATGACAAAAGCGACAAGATGAACCGGAATCAGAATCCACAGAGTCCTTCCCCCGATTCGGGGATGAGGGAGGAAGGAACTCCCCCTCCGGAAACGTGACCTGACATTGTCGGTTTTGACCATCGAGGGAATCATAACAGTCCGCCGTTCCTTCATCCCAGTGCCTGAAATTGGGTCATATCCCCCAATGCTTCTGAGTTTTTCCGAGACACCGTCTCTTTTGTTTCAAAAATACGGTATCCTCCCACGCTCACGGTGTGGGTATGATTCTTGCGTCCCCCACCGTTTCGAAGGAGAGTGTCGATGCGTCGAATGATCACGGTCCTCGGTTCAATGAAAATAACGATTGGGCTCCTGCTCATCCTCCTGGTCGTCCTGGCAACAGGTACGATCATCGAAAGTATCCACGGCCGGGAGGCCGCAGCCAAGGTCTACGGAGCCAACTGGTTCTTCATGCTGCTGGGGCTTTTCACCCTGAACCTGGCCGCCTCCATGGCGGACCGGTGGCCATGGTCGAAGGAACGGATCGGTTTCATCATTACCCATGGTTCGATGGTCGTCATTCTCGCGGGATCGCTGACAACCGAGTTCTTCAAGGCCGAGGGACAACTCGCCCTCTGGGAAGGTCAGTCCAGCTCCATACTGGTCAACCAGTCGAAACACGACAAGGGAACTGAGCTGCCGCTGGGCTTCACTCTCCGTTTGGATGATTTTCAGATCGACCACTACCCGGGAACCCAACGACCCGCGATGTTTCGCAGCCTGGTCACAACGATCGACCCGGCCACAGGGGCCGAACAACAACACGAGATCTGGATGAACCACGAACTCAAATGGGGCGGCTACAAGTTTTTCCAGTCAAGCTACCAACAGCGGGGCGGCCGGGAGATGTCAATCCTGTCGGTAAGCCGCGACCCGGGCCAGAATATCGTCTTCCTGGGATATGGCCTGTTGGTCTTCGGCATGTTGGTTGTCCTCTTTACGAGGTTTCGCCAGCGCCGAAGGCTCCCGGCTGACTACTTCCCAGAGGCCGGTCCGATGGTCCCGCAGAATCGCAGCATCTCCATCTCTCTGGCATTGGCATTCGGACTCGCTCTCACCGGTGTCGGAGAAGCCGCCACGATCAGCGCCTCAACCCTCAAGGCCCTCCACAACCTTCCGGTCCAGCATGACGGCCGAGTGATGCCCCTGGATACCGTTGCAAGGGAGAGCGTTTTGGAGGTCACCGGGAAACGGCGATGGGCGGGGCAGGATCCCGTAACCACCGTACTCGGCTGGACCTTCAACTCGGAAGCATGGGCCCAGTCGCCCGCCATCAAGATTGGGTCCAAGGCATTGGCCGAAAACCTCGGAGTCCCTGGGCAATCCCACATCGCGTTCAATCCGGTCATTTCCAGCCAGGTATTCAACAATTTGACCGACGAGGGACGCCGTCGGGCATCCCTGGACCAGCCCCTGAGTTCCCTCCAGGAGGACGCCCTCAAACTTGAGGGACGCCTGGTGGTCTTCCATGGCTTTCTGACGGGCAAGGCTCTCCGGGTTCAACCCGTCAGTCCTGACCCGGTCGATCCCTGGAGGGTTCCCTCAAACATCGGCGACCCGGCCGCCCTCGAAGAGCTCGGCCGCCAATTGGCCGCCGACCCACCTCCAATCTATCCAACGGTCGAGGCGATGCAGCGTGAGGTCCTCTACAACGCCCTCAGGCCGACACGTCTCGCCTGGTGGCTCCTCCTCCCGGGGACCGTCCTGGCTTTCATGGGCTGGCGCCGCGATCCACACACCGTGAGGGACCGGCTGACATCAATCCTGCTGATCGCGGGTGCTGCCGTCATGACCTGGGGTCTGGCGATGCGGTGGATGGCCGCCGGGCGCATCCCCGCTTCCAACATGTACGAGTCGATGCTGTTTCTGGCCTGGGGCGTTGGCATCTTTGCCGCGTTCGCAGGCGTTCTGACTACGAACAAACTGGTGATCTTCAACGCAGCCGCAATGTCGACCCTGGTCATCATGCTGACCGACCTGCTGCCGATGGACCCCTTCATCCACCCGATGCCGCCCGTCCTCTCGGGCACGCCCTGGCTGGCGATTCACGTGCCGATCATCATGGTCAGCTACGCACTCTTGGCCCTTTCGGCGTTGGTCGCACACATGCGGGTCGGACTGGAAATCTTCAAGCCTGGTGATCAGGCCATGGCGACGGTGATGGACGAGGCTCACTACTGGTACGTGCAGATCGGGTCGATCATGCTGGTCGTCGGCATTCTGACCGGTTCGATCTGGGCCGCTTCTTCCTGGGGCCGCTACTGGGGCTGGGATCCCAAGGAGGTCTGGTCGCTGGTTGCCTTCCTTGCCTACATGGCCATCCTGCACGCCAGGATCGACCGATGGATGGGCGGTTTCGGAGTCGCGGCAGCAAGCATCATGGCCTTCGGAACCATTCTGATGACCTACCTTGGCGTCAACTACGTCCTCTCGGCAGGCCTCCACTCCTACGGCTTCGGTGGAGGGAAGATCGCCTTCTGGCTGGTCATAGGCGCTCTGGTAGAAGCCGCCTTCGTCGCCGTCGGCTTTCTGGCCTACCGGCGAAATTCGAAGAAACCGGAAAAGATTGGTATCTCACTGACACCGATGGGGTGAATCGCTGTCAGCTATCGGCTCTCAGCTGAGGCGCTTGCAAAATTCAGGGAAACCCGGGCGGGGATAAATCCCGCCCGTTCTTCGGTTGTTCGGGCACATCGGTCAGTAGCATCACGGCACTGTTACTACAGATTCTACAGATTCGGTCTATCGGGAGGCACGACGCCGGTCGTACCGTCGGTGCTGTCTCCCACCAGATAGAGGGGGCGACGCTTGACCTCGTCGAAGATCCTGGCGATGTACTCGCCAAGAACTCCAATCATGATCAACTGAACCCCACCCAGGAAGAGGATAGAGGCCATCAGCGAGGTATAGCCCGACCAGCTGATCCCAACGGCCTTGAGGACCAACACCACCAGAATGTAGAGGAACGAGAAGGCCGAAGCCGCGAAGCCGAGGTATGTCGCCATCCTCAGAGGCAGAAAAGAAAAGGACGTCAGGGCGTCCAACGCAAACCGCAGCATCTTCCCCAGGGGATACTTGGTCTCCCCAGCATGCCGTGCCTCGCGGCGATAGAGTACGGCGGTCTGCTCAAATCCGATCCAGCTGACCAGACCCCGAATGAACCGGTTGCGCTCGGGGAGAG
>CAYSHZ010000203.1:0-6945 GCA_964430905.1 uncultured Thermoanaerobaculia bacterium
CCGGCCCTGATCTGGGCCCTTGCGGCTGCGATGGCCGAACCCAAGCTCTTCGAGGCGCTGTTCTTCGACCAGCACCTTGGACGGGTGACCAAGGCGGATCGACATCCGGGACCGATCTGGAAACATCTCGAACGGCTGCCCCTGATGCTGCTGCCCTGGACCCTGGTCGTCTGGTACGGAATCGTTGCATCCTGGCGGCAGTGGAAGGACCGCGCGAAGTCCGATGTGGATTTGGGACTGATCAGGGCGGCCCTGTGGCTCGGGGTGCTTGTGCTTTTCTATTCGATCATTCCGCCGAAGAGGGATATCTACCTACTGTCAGCCTATCCCGCGGCAGCCCTGCTGGCTGCCCGGGCGCTGGCGCAGCGGATTCGTGAGGGGCGACTTGAACGGTGGGTGGGGTGGGTGACAGCAGCCATCATCGGGTTGATCGGGATTACCCTCTCAGGAATGGGTCTCTTCCTCGATCAACTCCAGGGGCTGTTATGGCGTGGCCCGGCAGCCGGGATTCCCCTGCTCGTCGCCGCCGCCGTTGCCCTCTGGGCGGTTGGTCGGAAACGGCCGGCACTGTGGGCGAGTTCGATCGTGGTCGGATGGCTGGTGTTTTCCGTCATGGCCGGATTGGTGTTCTTCCCGCCGCTCAATTCGCTGAAGAGCTCAAGAGGCCTGGCGATGGAGTTGGCATCGCGGCCGGAAAAGCCTGAGGAGATTCCCTGCTTTGGTCGCGTCAAGCCCGGAGGTTTCAGGTTTTATGGAGGCATTCCAACCGTTCCTGCTACTGAGTTCCTCTCTCACCTCCAGCGCGACGGGCAACAGTTTCTCGGTCTGGCCAACAAGAAGCAGTGGGACAAGCTGAGCGAAGAGGACCGGTTGCCGTTCGCCATTGCCGGGGAAAGACGGGTTGGAGGCAAGACGTTCGTTATTGTTGTCGCGGATTCCAGGGTTGATAAATGAACTGTGGCAGAGGTGTTAGGATGCCGGAGATGAAAGTCAGTTTTGAAGGATTGCTGGAGCTTTGGTCTTTGGATCATGGGCAAGTCGGAGGATCGCAATGAATTTCGATACGGTCGTGAAGCCCAATGGAGATTTCGTATTTCGGGATATCGGTGGTGAGACAATCCTGGTACCGGTCAGGGCCGGCGTCAGCGAGCTTGATTCCCTATTTGCGCTTAACGAGGTTGGAGCGGTCGTGTGGAGGTCGGTTGAAGCCAGGATGAGTGTTCAGGAAATCGTTGGTGCAGTGCAGGAAGAGTTTGAGGTTGAACAGGCAGCTGCCGAAAAGGATGTTCTTGAATTTCTGGATGTCCTTGTGAAACGAGATCTGGTGCAGTCCACCGAGACGTAATGGTCAACGAACTCAAAGAGATCAGCTACGCTGAATTTAGCCTGCGGGTCCATGGGAAGGCGTCCCCGACGGCCCGGCGCCCCATTAACGGGACAATCGAGGTGACCCGCCGTTGTAATCTCTCGTGTGTCCACTGTTACAACAATCTTCCCGCAGGTGACTCCAAGGCTCGGGATCGGGAATTGACGCTTGAGGAATACCAAGGGATTTACGACCAGTTGGCAGACGCCGGAACGCTCTGGATCCTTCTGACTGGGGGGGAGATCTTTGCAAGGTCGGATTTCCTGGAGATCTATCGCTACGCAAAACAGAAGGGGTTTTTGCTGACCCTGTTCACGAACGGAATCGCCATTGACGAGGCCCGGGCCGATTTCCTGGTCAGGTGGCGCCCCTTTGCGATCGAGATCACGCTCTACGGTCACACTCGGGAGACCTACGAGCGTTTGACTGGGGTATCAGGCTCATTCATGAGGGTTCGGAGGGCGATTGATATTCTTCTTGAGCGGGGCCTGCCGCTGAAGTTGAAAGCTGTGGTCATCAAGGAGAACCGGCACGAACTGGGGGCGATGAAGGAATTCGCGGAGGATCTCGGTGTCGAGTTCAAGTTTGATGCGATGATCAATCCGCGCCTCGACGGATCCCTGGCGCCACTGCCCACCCGACTCGATCCTGTTGGAGTTGTTGCCCTCGATATTGAGGACCCAAAACGCCTCGAAGCCTGGGACACCTTCTGTGACCATTTCCACGGGCCGGCCCAACCACCGGAGAGGGAGGATCGCCTCTATCACTGTGGGGGTGCGGTCAATTCCTTCTCGATCGATCCATATGGCAATCTAGGACTCTGTGGTTTTTCCCAGACGGATCTTTTTGACCTGCGCAGGGGGAGCTTCAAGGAGGGTTGGGAATCATTCCTGGGCGAAATTGTGGAACGTCGAATCAGGACCATGAATAAATGCACCAGGTGCCATCTCAAATCGCTTTGCGGAATGTGTCCTGCATATGGGGAGCTGGAGAACGGAGACCCGGAAAAACCCGTTGATTTTCTGTGTCATGTCGCACATCTTCGCGCCCACATACTCGAATTGGAGATTCCCCCTCACGGGCAGTGCGAATACTGTCCGGGAGGTGTCCATTTTGAGGCGTTGAAGAAAGGAATCTCCCAACTGGATCGGGCGACGAAGTGACTGTGGGAATAGGGTAACCAAGAAGAATTGGGTGGAAGTTTCTGAGGGTTCGGGTTATAGTATGGGCTGAGAGAGCTACATGAGAATGGGGATGAGATTGTCAATTGTTCCTGGGATGGTTTCGCTTACGAGCGGATCCTTAAGATAGGCGTGAGACGTGACGACTAATTTGAAAATAGGGTGAGAGGTACGCGATGATCAAAGACGGAAGTCCAGTGAAAGCCGCGCGAAAGAAAAGCTACGTCAAGCCGATGATTTCGGAAGTCAAGCTGCGTCCGGAAGAAGCCGTTCTTGGGAATTGTAAGATCTCCGGTGCTGCAGGTCCGATTTCCAGTAGTTGCTCGTCTCCAACTCAGTGTAATGCGTTGGCTTCGTAATAACGTTAGGAGAACGGGGGCAGTGTGAGCCACCAAGGAGAAGACCCTACCGTCTCGGGCCATGACGCGGCTGATGACTATTGTTTTTCGGTTGCCGGTCTCGGGATCAGGGTTTGTTCTCAAGGGTGGTCTTTCCGACAGGAACCTCGGCGGCAGGAATTTGAAACCGCTGTGCAGGATCCTGACATAGGACTCAGGGTGAGCCGTCGAGAGTTGAGAGCCGATTCTCCGGGCAAACTGATCTTTGACTCCGAGATGGTTTGGCGCCTCTACGATGAAGGCGAGGAACGGGTCTTCAGGTTTTTTTCTCCCCAGGACAACATGACTCCCTACAAGGAGCTTCGTGTAGATCGTGATTATTGCCAGGGTGAAATCGTTCTGCATGAGCCCTGGCGGAGTGATGGGCTTCCGGATCCTCTGGAGTATCCGCTGGATGAGCTCTTGGTTGTGCATCGGCTGGGGCAGGGGTTGGGCGTTGAGCTTCATAGCTGTGGGATTGTCGATGAGGCCGGTCTGGGTTGGCTTTTCACCGGGCACTCAGGCGCCGGCAAGAGCACCCTTGCGGGCCTCTGGGCAGGACGTAACGTCACGGTTCTCAGTGACGACCGGATCATCCTGCGTCAAGTTGATGGTGTTCTCAGAATGTTTGGGACTCCGTGGCACGGCGAGGCCGGCTTTGCCCTGGCAACCAGTGCACCTCTCGCAGGAATTCTGGTTATCGAACACGGGGGTGGAAACGAAATCGAACCGCTGGAACCGATCGCTGCAGTCTCTGAGTTGATGGCCAGGGCATTCGTGCCTTTTCATGAGCCTGTGGCTCTGGAGACCGCCGTTGACGTGCTCGGAATAGCGGCAGAGAAGCTGCCCTGTTGCCGTTTTCGGTTTACCCCCGATGAGTCGGCAGTCCTTCATCTCTTGGATTGGATGCGGACGGTCTCCGGTGCCTGAATCAGCGGGGCGCCTGCGGTTTCAGCCGGTTTTACGGTCGCTCTTGGCGGAAGGCCTGACCGTGCGATTCGAAGCCGGCGGTCGAAGCATGCTGCCGACGATTCACGACGGCGACACGCTGGTTGTGGCGCCCGTCGATCCAGCCTCGATTGAACGAGGAGACGTGATTGTCGTCGAGGGGCCGACGTGTGTTCGGGCACACCGTGTTGTTGGTGAGGAGAATGGGGGCGATCCAACGCTCCTATTGCGAGGCGACGCCCAACGCCTGATGGACGCTCCGGTTTGCCCCGACCGAGTGCTCGGCAGAGTTGTCGGGCTGGAGCGGAGGGGCGCTCGGCGGCCTCTTCGGGGGCCGATTGTTCAAGCAAGGGTTTTTCTGCGTCGGTCATTGATGGCCGTACGCGGGTGTTTTCCGGATCCACGATTGTGGGTGGCCGAGGCTGGTTGTGGCAAGGGCCACTCTGTCGATCATGAGGACATGAGTTCAAACAGGTTCAGGAAAGGCCGCACAGGGCGGCGCTGGTATTCGAGGAGGTCACAATGAGGAATGCAACATCGACATGGAAGAGGATGTCTCCCGGCTCAAGAAAAGGAGATGGAGGTACGATGCGTTTATTCGTTGTGATGGCCTCGGCTTTTATGCTGTTGATGACTGCCGGTGTCGGCAGGGCGGACGATTTGAAGGACGTTCAATACGATACAACCATGACCGCAAATTCTGCAACTGCGGCCCACACTTACAGTGGGACCATGACTGTTGCCAGCAACAGCAACCGTTATTTGACTCTTGGTGTTGCTCTGACGGCAGATACGACGTCAGCGACTATGCCGACGGGGGCTTCGGCCACATGGACCGTGGGGAGTACAGTCCAGGACTTTACCTTCAAGCAAGGCCAGAACTCGACGACCTCCGGAAACGACACTCCGCGAGCGGAGATTTGGCAACTTGTGGCGCCGACGACTGGGAGCGGAACGATCAAATTCACTCTGGATAACAGCCCGGTCTCCAGCGAGACGGCGGATTCGTCGCCCACCGGAGAGACTACGGTTGGGTCGGAAAGTCAGGGCACCGCCGATGGGACTGCGACTCTTACGGGGACCTTGAGTAACTCCCAGGTTGTTCGGAGCACGGTTTCCATCACTGTCGGCTCGGTAACGGCTACGGATGATGGAAGTGGGAATCTGACCGGTTCTGGAGTGTCGTCAGGGACAATCACCTATACCGGAGCAAATGCTGGAGATTGGTCGATTACCTATAACACTGCGCCCACGAGTGGAACATCGATTACCGCTGCATACCATTACGGGAAGTGGAAGTTTTCGGGAACATTGGCCAAGCCCAGTGTTGATCCTTCGAGCGTGACTTTTTCCGCAACTGTTGGGAGCGCGACCAAGACGGCAACCGACAACGGTTCGGGAACTCTTTCGGGGGACAGCGGGAACATCAGTGGAACCATCACGTACTCCTCCGGCGCCTGGACTCTTGATTACGCGACACCGCCGGACGCCAGCACGAATATCACGGTGAACTATGACCATCAGAACACGGCGCAAATGGTTGGTGGGGCGACCAGCTTCTACAACGTGCACCAGACAAACCCAAGTCCCTACGGATCGGCCGGATCGGGCGAGAACACAGATGCTCGAATCACGATCGACGGATCACTCAGGCATGCCGTTTTCGGTGCCGTGGCAACGACGGGGCCGGCAAACACCTTGACGAAGTATTACTCGGCGATGACCGAACGGTGGAATCACAGAAACGGATCCGGGAATACCGACACCCTTGGGGCGGGAGCGACCAGACCCAACACGAGTGATGAGTCTGCGAGTCTCCGTTGGACCTTGGGCAGCAGCCGGAAGTGGGCCATTGCAGCCATCGACATCCAACCCCCCAATACCCCCACCGAAGCACGATTCGCCAAGGCCCGGGCCTTCGCGACTGATACTGGAACACTTGTCACCTGGCGGACGGCAACCGAGGTCCGCAATCTGGGTTTCAGGGTCTATCGGGAGAATCAGGCAGGGGAGCGTGTCCGGCTCAATCGGTCCCTGGTCGCGGGATCTGCGTTGTTCGCCGGTCCATCGACGACCCTGAGCGTTGGTCGTTCCTACGTCTTCTGGGACAGTGATACACGTGGAGAGTCCGAGCGCTACTGGTTGGAAGCCGTTGATCTCAATGGTGGCACGACCGTTTACGGGCCCTTCCTCTCAGAACCGGCCGCAGACGACATGGTCATCCCAGGAATGGGTGGAACGTCCCTTGCTCAAGCCCGCAGAGAAGGCAATCCCCGGGTGACTCAGCTGGGACGAATGAACGCGGCGCCGGAATCTCAGGTCAAAGCTTTTGGGGCTGCGGCGCGTGAGAATACAGGAAGGGCCGGCGAGACCTCGGATCAGTGGCGCCTTGCCGGTTCTCCGGCGGCCAAGATCCTGGTGGATCACGACGGCTGGTACCGCGTGACCCGAGCACAGCTGGCGTCAGCAGGATACGATCCGGGACCGACCGCCGCTAATCTTGGTCTGGTCAATCAGGGACACGAAGAAAAGATTCGGATCATCGGATTGGACGACGGCCGCCTCGATATGGAGGACGCAATTGAATTCTACGGCAGGGCCGTCGATACGTCCTTCACCGGTGTCAACGTCTACTGGTTGACCGAAGGAACCCTGCCCGGCCGCCGTATGAGGGTCTCGGCGGGAGACTCGGGATTGGGCGACCCTGTCGCTACCTTCCCGGCAACCGTGGCTCTGAAGGATCGGTCGCTCTACGTGGCGGCGGTGACCAATAATGGCGACCGTGACAATTTCTACGGTCCCGTCGTCGGAGCCGACATTGTCTACCAGCAGTTGACTGTCGACGCGTTGCCCCCCGAGGGCGTCGAAGAAACGCCTCGGCTGGAGATTGCACTGCAGGGTGTGACGGAAGCTGATCATCGAATAGCGGTCTTCTTCAACGGCCATCAGTTGGACGATATGGAGTTTTCGGGCAATGTCAGTGCGTCGCAGGAATTCCAGATTGATCCTTCTTGGCTGCGTCTGGGCGCAAATCAGGTTGTCCTCGAAGCCCAGAACGGAGACACAGACGTCA
>CAYSHZ010000204.1:0-6925 GCA_964430905.1 uncultured Thermoanaerobaculia bacterium
GGAAGTTTTCGATTGCCCGGAGTGTCTGGACGCCGTAGCGGGCATCTTCGGGCACATCCCTTTCCCCGAGGAGGTCGTGTTCCCTTCGGGTGGCGCCGGGCCGATAGATCTCCTCCCAGCCGGCCCTCCGATGGGCCGAGTACTGGAGGCGGCGAACCATGACCCTGGCGACCGCCGCAAAGAGGCTCATTGCGGATGGGGCATCGTTGTTGAGACGATTGCGGACATCCTCGACCGGCAGGGAGAGGTATCCGGTTTTGCTTAGGGCCGTGCCCGTCGCGGAGTGTATGCCGGGTTCCAGGAAACCTGCCTCCCCCGTGCCGTCTCCGGGCCCCAGGATCAGCAGGGTGCCTGCGGCATCTCCCGAGTGGACCCTGACCTCGACCTGGCCTTCGAGGATCAGGAAGAAGAACTGCCGGGGGTCGGAGGCCGAGAACAGAATCGTCCCCGGGTCGCATTGATGCTCTTGGGCCATCGGCGCCAGGATTTCGAGTACGGAACGATCCAGTGTGGAAAAGATTTCACAGGTGCGGAGCTTGTTGATTGTTGTGATCATGGCAATAGGCTAGCATTCCCATTCGGGAACTCGTATGGGACTACGTGGTTTCCGATGGGGAACGAGTCATTTTTCGACAAGTTCAAGAAAGACAAGGAAATCTGCGGAGACGTACGCCCCGTTCATCGCCCAAGGAAACCCTACGCCTGACGCAGAGATTGCCAGCAAGCACACTTTTCAGACGGGAACGAACTATGATTTCCCCAGTGGCACCCGCCCGTCCGGGCTCATCAGGATGTCGGCGATGGTCGTGCTTCCCAGGGCCTGTTCGATGGCGGCCATCGCCTGGTCGAGCCGGTGATGAAGTGGGCAGAGGCTGTCACTGTGTTCCTCCAGCTTCAGGGGGCAGGTGCGGATTCGCTGAAGCGGATCAACCGCGTTGACAACATCGAGGATAGAAATTCCGGAGGGGGAGCGCCCCAGAGTGAATCCGCCGCCCAATCCCCGTCGTGACTGCACGAAATCAGCCTTGACCAGGGTCTGCATGACCTTGGCCAGATAGCCGCTGGGGACTCGGGTCGCTTCGGCGATCTCGCGAGTGATGTGGGCTTCGTCGGGCATCTTGGCCAGAAAGACGATTGCTCGGAGCGCGTATTCCGCTGTTTGTGAAATCATCGATGCCTCCATGGCTGGCCGTGCGTCATTTCCGCCGGTGATCCCCGCCCACCAGAACAAAGTGGACCTTGACATCCAGAATAGGGTGGTTTATGGTTTATGTCAATTCTGGATCTATGGGTCCAGAACTCCACAATAGAAATGGGAGGAAAGGGTTATGGGTTCCGCAAGAAGGGTTTGGACCGCATTCTGGCTGGTCGTCATTCTGTCATTTGGGGTGCTGGGGTACTTCGGTTACCAGATTTACATGGAGGCGCCGCCGATCCCCGACAGGGTGGTGACGACTGGTGGAGAGGTGGTATTCACCGGTGAGGATATCCGCCTCGGCCAGCAGGTCTGGCAGTCGATCGGCGGGCAGGAGTTGGGTTCGGTCTGGGGCCATGGCGCCTATGTCGCCCCTGACTGGTCGGCCGACTGGCTCCACCGCGAGCTGGTGGCATCCCTGGATCTGATGGCTCTTGAGAACTCCGGTCGGGCCTATGGGTCGTTGACCGCTCCGGAACAGGCCGCCCTTCGAGAGGCTCTCAAGATTGACGTTCGGACCAACGGCTATGATCCGGCGACGGGCGATCTGACGATTTCCGCAGTGCGGGCCCAGGCCGCCGCCCAGGTGGCGGCGCATTACGATGCCCTGTTCGGTGATGACGCCTCGTTGGATGAGCTTCGGGAAGACTACGCCATGCGGAAGCCGACCGTCGAAGATCCCGAGAGGCGGGCGGCACTTCGGGCCTTCTTCTTCTGGACCTCGTGGGCGTGTTCCGCAGAACGTCCGGGTACCGGGATCACCTATACCAACAACTGGCCGGCGGAAGATCTGATCGATAACCGTCCGACCTCGGCAATCTTCATCTGGTCGATGGTCAGCATCCTGGGCCTTCTGGCTGGTATTGGCGCCCTGGTCTGGTACATGGCGGCCGGGAAGAAGGAAGAAGAGAATCCCGTTCCGGGCAAGGATCCCCTGCTCGGTCTCAAACCGACGCCATCGATGCTGGCGACGGTCAAGTACTTCTGGGTCGTTGCTGCCCTGATGGTCGTTCAGATCGTCGTCGGCATCATCACCGCCCACTATGGTGTCGAGGGCCAGGCCTTCTTCGGCATCGAACTGGCCAAGTGGCTTCCCTATTCGGTTGCCAGGACGTGGCACGTTCAGCTGGGCATCTTCTGGATTGCGACGGCGTGGCTGGCGACCGGCCTCTTCATCGCTCCTGCCGTCGGCGGCAAGGAGCCCGCTTTCCAGCGCCTGGGCGTCAACGTCTTGTTCGGTTCCCTGCTGGTAATTGTCGTTGGATCTCTCGTCGGAGAGTGGCTGGGTGTCATGCAGAAGCTCAACCCGGGAACCAACTTCTGGTTCGGCCACCAGGGCTATGAATATGTTGACCTTGGCCGCTTCTGGCAGATCTTTCTCTTCGCCGGTCTCTTCATCTGGCTCTTTCTCCTGATCAGGGCCCTGGCGCCCGCGCTAAAGAGCGACAAGGAGAGCGGACCCCTGCTGCGCCTCTTTGCGGTTGCCTCGGGTGCGATCGCCCTGTTTTATGGGGCCGGCCTGATGTGGGGCAGTCACACGCCCCTGAGTATTGTCGAGTACTGGCGCTGGTGGGTCGTTCACCTCTGGGTCGAGGGCTTCTTCGAGGTGTTTGCCACCGTCGTCATCGCCTTCCTCTTTGCACGGATGGGTCTGGTCCGGGCTTCCACCGCGGGCAAGGCGGCTATCTTCTCGAGCACGATCTACCTGACCGGTGGCATCATCGGAACGATGCACCACCTCTACTTTGCCGGAACCCCGACGGGTGTCCTGGCCTGGGGCGCCGTGTTCTCTGCCCTGGAGATCGTGCCCTTGGTCCTGGTGGGTTTCGAGGCCGTGCAGAATCTCAGGGAGGCCAAGTCCGTCGATTGGGTAACGCACTACCGATGGCCGATCTACTTCTTCGTCGCGGTAGCCTTCTGGAATCTCGTGGGAGCAGGGCTCTTCGGTTTCCTGATCAATCCGCCCCTGGCCCTCTACTACATGCAGGGCCTCAACCTGACGCCCCTCCACGGCCACACGGCCTTCTTCGGCGTCTACGGCATGCTGGGCATCGGCCTGATGCTCTTCAGCCTCCGTGCGATGAACACTCAGGTTGTCTGGCAGACCAAGGTCTTGCGCTTCTCCTTCTGGGCGCTCAACATCGGTCTGGCGCTGATGGCTCTGATCTCCTTGCTGCCCGTCGGGATCCTTCAGACCATCGCCGCCGTACAGCACGGCCTGTGGTACGCCAGATCAGCGGACTTCATGCAGCAGGATCTGATGCAGACTCTGCGATGGCTGCGAGTCGTTGGTGATGTCATCTTCTCCCTGGGCATGGTAGGTATCGGTGTCTTCATCGCCGGTCTGACCTTCGGGAGTTCCATCGACGGTGTCCGTTCCGACGGATAGCATCTCGGCCCGACCGCCAACGGTGGTCGAGTGAGAATTGAATGACCACGAGCCCCCGGATTTCCGGGGGCTTTTCTTGTGTGCACTTGACAAGGGGTTCATCGAGCATTACTGTATTACAACAGTAATACACTGTGTTGGACTGGAGGCAGGCGGATGGCACACTTCGTCAAGGTAGACCCGTCAAGCGCCATACCGATCTGGAAACAGATCGAGGAGGGGATTCGCAGGGCCATCGCCAAGGGTGATCTGGCGCCGGGCGACGCGGTCCCCTCCGTCAGGGAGGCTGCCCTGACGGGGAGGATCAACCCGGCGACGGTCGCCAAGGCCTATCGGGGCCTGGTCGATGAGGGCCTGCTGGTCGTTCGTCGTGGTGAGGGGACCTTCGTCTCGGACAACGTCGGTACAACGGTCGATGACCTGCGGAAACAGGAACTTCGCAAGGCGGCCGAAATCTTCGTCTCCAACGCCAAGGATCTGGGTGTCGGTGAGGAGGCCAGTTGCACGATGATTCACCGGATTTGGGGAGAACGGGGGGAGAAATCATGAAGAAACATCAGGTCGATTCCGACCCGGCGATCAGGGTTGAGGAAGTGACGATCGGTTTCGGCCGGAAGACGGTTCTGCGGAATGTCTCCCTCGAGGTGGAAACGGGATCGGTTTACGCCCTGCTGGGGCGAAACGGAGAAGGGAAGACAACCCTCGTTCGGACCCTTCTCGGCCAGATTCGAGCCAAGGCGGGCAGCATCGAGGTCTTGGGCTTCGACCCCTGGTCAGACAGGCAGACCTTGATGGAGGCCATTGGCTACGTTCCGGAGGTGCCCGATATTCCCCCGGAAGCAACACCGGCCGAAGCTTTCAGATTCTGCTCCAGTCTTCACCGGCGCTGGAACGAGGATCTGGCCTATTCGAGGCTGAAGCATTTTGGCCTGGAAGCGAAAAGACAGTTTTCGACGTTCTCCCGTGGTCAGAAGGCCCAGCTCCAGTTGATTCTGGCTCTGGCCCCGGAGCCCCAACTCCTGATCCTCGACGATCCGACCCTGGGCCTGGATGCCCTGACCCGGAGGGAACTCTACGAGGAGGTGATTCGGGAATTGGCCGACCGTGGAACGACGGTCTTTGTAACAACCCACGATCTCGACGGTGTGGAACATCTGGCCGACAGGGTCGGGATCTTGGCCGAAGGGACGATGCTCTTTGATTCGAAACTCGAGGATCTCAAACAGGAATGGGCAGTACGCCTGGGCGGCAATCCGGACCTGGAGGAGATCTTCGTTCAGGCTCTCTCGGCCGGAGGTGCGGCATGAACCAGGTCTATCAGGTGTTTCGTTTTGAGGTTCAGGCACGATGGAAGGCCCTGGTAGCAGCCCTTGTGGTTGGGCTTTTGGCCCTGGCAGCCCCTCTCCTGCCCCAGTGGAGCCACTTGGGGATCGACACGGTCCGGGCCGTGACGGCCTTGATAATGGCCGTCGCCTTCTCGGCGGCGACCGCCCTGGGCTTTGGGGCGGCAATACTTGCGGGTCCCCTGGCCAGGGGGAGGGAGGGCTTCTTCATCAGCCGACCTCTGGGACTCTTCAGGCTCTGGCTGGGGCGGTTCCTCGCCGTCGTGTTTCTGTGCCTGGGGACGGGAGCTCTGGCCCTTCTTCCGGCCCTGCTCCTGAGACCGGATGAACCCGTGTGGTCCGGTTTTTTGACACGGTTTTCTGTTCCGTTGATCCTGGCGATTCTGGTCACCCTGATCAGTGCGGCAGCTCTCTTCCGGTTGCTGATCGGTCGGAGGTCCATCTGGGCATTGGGTGTCCCGGTCGCCATGATCTTCGTCTTCTGGCTGTGGCGCGAGAGCGCTGGGTTGGTCGTCCAAATGGGCATGCTCGACGTGGGTCTCATCGTCTCCCTCTTCGTTGGGCCCCTGCTGGTGGCCTTTCTGACGGCAAGCATTATGGCCGCCATCCGAGGTCGCTCGGATTTCGGAAGGGCGGCGCAGGCCGGGGGCTCCACGGCCTGTATTCTTCTGGTGGCACTGGTGATCCTTCAGTGGGCGGGCTTGAGGTGGATCAATGCTGCAACTCCGGCGGATGTCGTCAGAATTGGTTCAATTATCCCTGCGCCGGAGGGGCCATGGGTCCTGGAAAGCGGGGAGGTGGAACGTTGGGGTATTCGGTTTGGGAGGACCTTCCTCCTCAATACCGTGACGGGGGCCTGGTCCAGGGAACGGCAGCTGTTTGGGAATGTTTGGATGGGGTCGTTCTCCGGGGACGGTCGGAGTGTGGTTCTCTTGGATTCCGAGAGTATCCGGGACGGTGCCGATACGGTTCTCGCGAAAATCGTGGACCTCGGAGGGCCTGATGATCTGCCGGGGACGTCTGGGCTCCTTCCGGTGGAAAAGCGGGCCGGGATCGCGCTCTCCCCAAACGGCGCCAAGGCCATCAGCCGCGAGGGTGGTCGCTTTCGTCTGTGGGATGTCGGGAGCGCCCGGGTCCTGACTCAGGCGACAGGAGAGTTCGAAAGGCCGAGGCTTCGGGTCGAGGACAGCGGAGAGGCATGGATCTTCGACCGGAGATCGGATGATTCCGGAAGATCCTCATGTGTGGTGTTTCGTCTCCGACCGGGACAGAAGGCGTTTGAGAGAATCTGGGAGCAGGACGGCATCTCCCCGAAGAATCCGCCGCTGATCGGAGGGCCGACCGATGCCGATGCCGTCTTCTTCCTCGTCAAGGATCCAGAAACAATTTCCCTGTCGATCGTCGTCAGAAGGCTGACGACCGGAGAACTCCTGTGGCGCACGTCCCTGGACATCATGCCCGGCCGGAAAGGGATCTACCCCATCGACGAAGGAGGCGTCATGTTGGCGACGTGGAAGGGTCACGGTCCAAACCCCATGACACTGAGCCTGATTCGCGAGGAAGGACCCGTCTGGAGTCTCGATGTCGGTGTTGTCGAGTGGGCGGTCATGGGTCCGATGTTGGATCCTGAGACGATGGTCCTTTCGTTGAGACCGAGGCTGTCCGAGCGCAGGACATCTCTGGTTGACATCGGCACGGGGACAGTGCGGGGATTATCGGAAACCCAGTTGAGCCCCGCCGCATGGCCGTTGATGGGGTCCTACCCCAAGGCCGGCAGTCCCGGCGCCCGTTTGTTCATCCGGAGTCAAAGGGAGCTGTTGACCCTCGATGTGGAAGGGACGCTGCAACCGGTGAGGATTGGAAAATAGCCCCCTTGCCTTGAGGTCTTGCTTCCGGCCTGGTTACCGCCGGACGACGACCTTCCGAAGCTCCAGGTCCTGGGGGTCCTGCAGATGTTTGACGAACACGATATCGCCTGAGGCGCTGTCGAAGAGCCAT